>UQID01000010.1 GCA_900541045.1 uncultured Collinsella sp. | reverse complement strand
CGCATTTGGACAATCTGACGTTCAATTTCAAGGGCGCGACCGAAAGGTCAGCGCCCTTTCATTTCACGTCACCTTGTCTCAAATGCGACCCGCTCGCTCATTTATGCTCTACCTGCGGTGTTTCCGTTCTTGGGAGATTTGTCGCTTCTTGCTTGCGTCAAGGTATGATTATCTACTGCGTTAAACGGAATTCGATTGTTTTGAGGGTAGGGGATTGATTTGGGTCGTACTGGGGATATGACGCCGCCTTTGCGTTGGCGGTTGGGTGTTGCTGGCGGGGTGGCGCTCGTTGTGCTGCTTGTTGACCAGCTTACCAAGCTTGCGGTTCGTGCCGTGGGCGACGCTTTGCATGTGACCGTTATCCCCGGTGTCATCGACTTTATGTTTGTCCGCAATATCGGTGCTGCCTTTAGCATGGGCGAGGGGCATGGCATCGCGTTTGCCGTGCTGGCGTTGGCGGTCATTATCGCTATTGCCGTGTACCTCGTTCGTGCGCCCCAACTCGCCCATCTTGAGGTCGTGGGCATGGCGATGGTTGCGGGCGGTGCTATCGGCAACGCTATCGATCGTTTGGCCTTTGGCTTCGTGACCGATTTTATTGCCACCACCTTCATCGACTTCCCCGTCTTCAATGTGGCCGATATCGGCATTACCTTGGGTGTCGCGCTCGCCCTCTTCGGTTACATGTTCTTGAGCCCCGCGGCCCGTGAGGTCGATGCGACCGCCGAGCTTAACGCCCGTGACGAGGCCCGCGCCAAGCGCAAGGCCCAGCAGCGTGGGGAGCGTGCCCGCAAGATTCGCGAAAGGAATGAGCGCTAATGGCCGACATCCATATCCTTGTTGCCGACGATGCCGCTGGTCAGCGTCTTGACGCCTATCTGGGCGCCAATGACGGTTGCCCTACGCGCTCTGCCTGCGCGCATCTGATTGAGGGCGGTGCCGTATGCGTCAATGGCGAGACCTGCCTGTCCAAAAAGTACGCCGTGCGAGCCGGCGACCGTATTTCGGTCGATCTGCCCGAGCCGCACGATCCCACCGATGTGATTCCCGAGGCCATCCCGCTCGACATTCGCTATGAGGACGACTATCTCATTGTGCTCTCCAAGCAGCGCGGCCTGGTGTGCCATCCTGCACATGGTCATGAGAGCGGTACGCTCGCGAATGCCCTGGTCTATCACTGTGGTATCGACCATCTGGGTACCGTGCAGGGCGAGGACCGCCCCGGCATCGTGCATCGCTTGGATCGCGATACCTCGGGTCTCATGCTTGCGGCCAAGGACGACGACACCCAGCGCGCGCTCCAAAACCTTATCCGTACGCGCACGCTCGACCGCCGCTACATTACGCTTGTTCACGGTCATATCGCCATGAATGAGGGCACCATTAACACCGGCATAGCCCGTTCTACCCGTGACCGTGTCAAGATGGCGGTTTCGGACGATCCTTTCGCACGCCAGGCCATTACGACCTTTAAGGTTCTCGAGCGCTTTGATTCCACGCGTTTTGACGACGGCTATACGCTCGTCGAGTGTCATCTGTTTACGGGCCGCACACATCAGATTCGCGTGCATATGCGCCATATCAACCACGCCTGCGTAGGCGACCCGCTCTACGGCAAGTGCGATGCGCGCGCAGATCAGGGCCTGACCAGGCAATTCCTTCATTCCTGGCGCGTCGCATTCGACCATCCCGTGACGGGCGAGCGCATCGAATGCCGCGACGAGCTGCCGTGGGATCTCGCTGCGGTTCTTGACGACCTGGCCCCGCGTTCGCTTGGCCGCACCGCCGCCGGCGACGACATCGTCCCACAGCTCGGTCTTCTCGAAGCCTAGCCGGTATTAGGTGGTTTCTTGAACTCGGTAAGCCTGCGGTAAGATATACGATTGTTTACGTAACGCGTTCCTGGGAGCCTGCATGCTCGCCTTTTTACAAACCAACACACCCATCGTGATTTTCAACCAGATTGTCGTCACGCTGCTCACGGTCTGCTTTCTGTACCAGGTGGTCTTCTTTGTCATCGGCGCTCTTCGTGGCGAGGTCGCGCCTCCCAAGGCCAAAAAACTCCACCGCTATGCCTTCTTTATCGCGGCGCATAACGAGGAAGCCGTTATCGCCAACCTCGTTCGCTCCATCAAGGATCAGGACTATCCGTCCGAGCTCATCGAGGTCTTTGTCGTTGCCGACGCCTGCACCGACAACACCGCGCAGCTCGCGCGCGAGGCCGGTGCCATTGTTTACGAGCGCAATGACCTGGCTCGTAAGGGCAAGAGCTGGGTCATGGACTTTGGTTTCGATCGCATTCTCAACGAGTATCCCGACACGTTTGAGGGCTACTTTATCTTCGATGCCGATAACGTTATCTCCCGCGATTACGTCTCCAAGATGAATGATGCCTTTGACCAGGGCTTCCATGTGGTCACGAGCTATCGCAACTCCAAGAACTTCGGCAGTTCGTGGATTTCGTCTGCAAACGCCACCTGGTATCTGCGTGAGGCCCGCTTCCTTAACAACGCGCGTAATATCTGCAAGACGTCCTGCGCTGTCTCGGGTTCGGGTTACCTCATCTCCGCCAGTGTTATCGAGGGCATGCACGGTTGGCAGTTCCATACGCTGACCGAGGACATCCAGTTCACCACGTTCTGCGCCATTCACGGCATCCGCATCGGTTATGCGCCGGCGGAGTTCTTTGACGAGCAGCCCGTGACGTTTAAGGCGTCCTGGAAGCAGCGCATGCGCTGGACCAAGGGTTTCTACCAGGTGTTCTTTACTTATGGTAAGCACTTGGTCAAGTCGACCTTCCGCTATCATCGCTTTGCCGCTTATGACATGTTTATGACCATCGCTCCGGGTATGCTGCTGTCCCTGATCTCCATGCTCGCCAACGCGACCTTCCTCATCGTGGGCGGGCTTTCGCACGGCTTCTTGGCCACCGAGGTCGAGATGCAGGCTTGTGCCGCCTCGCTCATTATGACCTTTGTGATGATGTACCAGACCTTCTTTATCCTGGCGCTACTCACGACCATCTTCGAGTACAAGCACATTCATTGCGCGCAAAAGTGGCGTTTGGTGACCAACCTGTTTACCTTCCCGATCTTTATGTTCAGCTATATCCCCATCACGGTGGCCGCTCTGTTCCTAAAGGTCGACTGGGTCCCGACGCAGCATGCCGTCAACGTTACCCTCGACGAGGTCATGCAGGGCGCCAAATAACCACCACCAAAACCACCACAAAGGGGACAGGACCTTTGTGGTGGTTTTTGCTTTTGTGATGCAGCTCGAGGAGGAGTCCGATGGTCTATATCCCGTTCTGGATTTGCATCTTTGCCGGTGCGTTGGTTGATGCCCGTGAGCGACGGTTTCCCAATGAGCTTGCCGGCGTGTGTGCGGTGGCGGCGTTGGCAGGCGTCTGGCTCGACAAGGGCGTTACCACGGCGCTTGACCACACCGGTCTTGCGGTCATCGTCTACCTTGCCCTTGTGCTCACTGAGTCGCTCTGGCGGCGCCTCCGCCACGCCCCCGGCATTGGTATGGGGGACGTCAAGGCGCTCTTCGCGCTTTGCACGCTCGACCCTATGGGCGGCATCGTGGCATTTGCCGTCGCACTCCTGGTCCTTGCCCTCTCCTGCCTCATCACAAAATTGCACTCCCTGCCATTGCTCCCGTTTTTAGTGCCGATTTTTGCCATAATCGAGGTCGTGGGCTGCACATTGTAACTGATTGCGCATCCTTCTTAAGGAGCATGCCATGGCAACTAATCAAGAAACGGCCGTCATTAAGGCGCGCATGGACCGCATTCCCGCGGCGTTGTCGCCCGAACTCGTCGAGCGCATTTCCGCCGATCGCGCTTCGGGTGCCGTCAATCCGTATCGTTGCAACGACGACCAGGTCATTCGTCGTATTGATCGCGCTGCCGACAAAGGCACGCTTATGCGTCCGGCATTTATGCGCGATACCGAAAAGATTCTGCATCTTCCGGCGTACACGCGTTATGCAGGCAAAACGCAGGTCTTTAGCTTCCGTAGTAATGATGATCTGTCGCGCCGCGGTTTGCACGTGCAGCTTGTCTCGCGCATTGCGCGAGATATCGGTCGCGCCCTGGGGCTCAACTGCGATCTGATCGAGGCGATTGGCCTGGGCCATGACTTGGGACACACGCCTTTTGGCCATGCGGGCGAGCGATTCCTCAACGATATCTACCACGAGCGCACGGGTCGCTACTTTTTCCATAACGTGCAGTCGGTTCGCGTGCTCGATGCCCTGTATGGCCGCAACGTGTCGCTCCAGACGCTCGACGGCGTGTTATGCCATAACGGCGAGTACGAGCAGCGTGTGTTTGAGCTCTCGGACATGAGCTCCTTTGACCAGTTCGATCAGGCGGTCGAGGACTGCATCGCCACGGGCTATAGCGCAATAGAGCACCTGCGCCCCATGACGCTCGAGGGCTGCGTGGTTCGCATCTCGGATATCCTTGCCTATGTTGGACGCGATCGCCAAGATGCCATTGCGGCGGGCCTGCTGGCGCCCGACGCCTTTGACGATGACCTGGGCGGTGCATACAACAGCTGGATCCTTACGCACGCTTCCATCGATATCGTTGAGCATAGCTACGGCAAACCGCGTATCGAGATGAGCGAGGACCTGTTTGAGGAGATCCGCCGGGCCAAGCGCGAGAACTACGAGAAGATCTACAGCAAGGGCGGTATCGAGGGTGATTCCGAGGCGGAGCTGCGCGAGGCATTCGAAAAGCTCTACGATCGTTGCCTGCAGGATCTAAATAAAGGCGACGAGTCCTCTTACATCTTTAAGCATCATATTTCGCGCATTGAGCGGCAGCTTTCCTACTACGATCGCACCTATGCCTGGCAGGACGATAAGGATCAAGCGGTGGTGGATTATATCGCGAGCATGACGGACGGCTATTTCTGCGAGCTGACGAGCAAGCTATTCCCGGGCTTGAAGTTTCCACACCGTACCTATATTAACGAACGGTAGTTCGTATATATTCGGTATACTGTTGACGAGCAAAGCTTTTGATTGATGCATGGGATGGCTATGGACGACCTTTTTTCTGCCTCGACGCGCGAGCGTTCCTTTAAAAATGCGCCGCTCGCGGTGCGCATGCGTCCCAATTCGCTCGACGAGTACGTGGGCCAGCATAAGGCCGTGGGCAAGGGTTCGTGGTTGCGTGCGGCAATCGAGCATGATGTGCTATCGAGTGTGATTCTATATGGGCCGGCCGGTACGGGCAAAACGACGCTGGCCCACATTATCGCTAACCATACCAAGAGCGAGTTTGTCGAGGTCAGCGCCGTCACGGGTACCGTGAAGGACCTGCGTCGCGTGATTGACGAGGCCAAGACGCGCTTGAATACGTACGACCGTCGCACCATTCTATTTATCGACGAGATTCACCGCTTCTCCAAGTCGCAGCAGGATGCTCTGCTGCATGCAGTTGAGAACCGTACCGTCATTATGATTGGCGCCACGACGGAGAATCCGTACTTCGAGGTCAACTCGGCGTTGCTCTCGCGCGGTCGCGTGGTAGAGCTTGAGCACCTGAAGGACGAGGATATCGCCACGCTGATTGAGCGTGCACTCGAGGCACCGCAGGGTCTGAACGGCAAGTTCTCGGCCGATGAGGATACGGTTAAGTCCATCTGCACGCTGGCCGCGGGCGATGCTCGTTCGGCGCTCACGACGCTTGAGCTTGCGAGCGAGATTGCCGTCACGCGTCCCGATACCGAGGGAACGCCAACTCCGGCGGCGGGGGAGCGCTATCTCATCACCGTGGATGACGTTAAGATTGCCAACCCTCGTCGTGGTTTTTCGTATGATAAAAACGGCGACATGCACTACGACATTATCAGTGCGTTTATTAAGTCTATGCGCGGCAGCGACCCCGATGCCACCATTTATTGGCTTGCGCGCATGATCGATGCAGGAGAGGATCCCAAGTTTATTGCTCGCCGCATTATGATCCACGCTTCCGAGGACGTCGGCAACGCCGATCCGCAGGCGCTCTTGGTGGCACATGCCGCGTTTAAGTCTGCCGAGGTCATTGGCTATCCCGAATGCCGCATTAACTTGGCTCAGGCTGCACTCTATGTTTGCCTGGCGCCTAAATCTAACGCGTGCGAAGCCTCGATTGATGCGGCGCTGGCCGACATCCATTCAAGTGGGCTTCGCGAGGTGCCCAGCTACCTGCGCGATCGCCATCGCCCGGGCAGCGATGAGTACGGTGTGTACAAGTATCCGCATGATTATCCCGAAGGCTGGGTCGACCAGCGGTATTTGCCCGAAGGGTTGGAGCGCGGCGCGTTCTGGCAGCCTGCGGGCCGCGGTTGGGAAGAGTGGCGCGTAGAGCAAAGCGAGCGCGACCGTAACGGTAACGCTCCCAAGTAGGTCATTGGCACCTCGCACATTCCCTTTGGGTATCTTTCCTCTTGTTTGGGGTACCATGAAAAGCGTCTGTATTTCGATTCCTTCGGGAGGCTTGTATGAGTCCCATTCAAATCGCCCTGCTGCTGCTCGCCGTTGCCGGCGTGTGGGCTGTTATCGAGCTCGCGCTCACACTGCGCAAGACCCGCACTGTCGTTGACTCACTCGATAAGACGGTGAGCGACCTTAACAACACGCTCGCCGAGGCGCAGCCCGTGGTAGCAAAGCTCGATGGCGCTGTCGACGAGCTTACGCCGGCACTTGCCCAGATGGAGCCGCTGCTCAAGTCGAGCAAGACTGCCGTTGACGCCCTGACGTCCAACCTCGTTGAGGTTGAGGCGGTCGTTCGCGACATCTCCGAGGTTACGGGCAGCGTGGCCGAGGCCAGCAATGCCGTATCGAGCGTGACCGACTCTGCGGCTGGTGCCGTGCAGAAGCTCTTCAATAAGGTGAAGGCTCCTGCAGCCGACGCCGATCGCAAGCTCGCCGCTGCCGCCGTCGAGGCCGAGCAGCCTACCGAGCGCGTTCTGATTGGTGAGGCTGAGGACGAGGCCGCCGATGGTGCGGATGCGGCTCATAAGTCCGCAGCCAAGCCTGCTCAGTATTACACCTATACGCCCGCCGAGACCTCCGAGGAGTCCTGCGATGAGTAGCGAAGCAACCTGCCCCATTACGCTGAGCGTTGCCGGTGATCCGCGTCTCGCGCGCTTGGTGCGCATGACTGCCGCCAACGTCGGCGCCCTGTGCTCTATGTCCGTCGATCGCATCGAGGATATTCGTATGGCTGCCGAGGAAGCCTTCATCTTTGGATGCACGGCCGTTGATTCCGACGATATTTCGATCAAATTCGATGTCGACGAATCGCATGTGGGCATGACCTTTACCTTTGGCGACCAGGCGACTGTCGATGAGGATGACCAGGCTGCCGTATATGCCGAGCTCATTTTGGCGAGTGTGTGCGACTCCTACGAAAAGACTACAGCGCCCCTGACGCTTTCCCTCGACCTCAAGGCGGATATCTAATATGACCGAACGTTCCCGGAGCGGCAAGACCGCTTGGGACAAGGAGAAAACCCGCGAGTTGTTTCGTCGTTATAAAGAGACCGGTGATCCGGATGCACGCGAGCAGCTCGTCATGTCCCACATGAACCTGGTAAGGTTTCTTGCCAACAAATTTAAGAACCGCGGCGAGCCGCTCGATGACCTTTTGCAGGTCGGCTATCTGGGCCTGCTCAAGGCTATCGACCGCTTTGACCCTGAGCGCGGGCTCGAGTTCACGACGTTTGCCACGCCCACCATTCTGGGCGAGATTAAGCGCCACTTCCGCGACAAGGGCTGGAGCGTGCGCGTGCCTCGTCGCTTGCAGGAGCTCTCTGCCAAGGTCAACCAGGCTACCGACAAGCTCACCAACGAGCTTCAGCGTTCGCCCAAGGTTGAGGAAATCGCCGATTACCTGGGCGTGACCGTCGACGAGGTGCTCGAAGCCATGGAATCGTCCTCGGCCTATACCTCGGTGCCCATCGAGGCTCCTGGCGCGTCCGATTCCGATGATGCCCCCTCGATTCTCGACCGCTATGCCGATGACGACAACGAGCTCGATTTTACCGATGACCGCCTGGTGATCGAGGAAGCCATCCGCGATTTCTCGCCGCGTGAGCGTGAGGTTATCGAGTTGCGCTTTGTGAAGGGCATGACCCAGATCGAGATCGCCAAGAAGCTGGGTATCTCGCAGGTGCAGGTCTCGCGCCTGCTGCGACGTACCCTGAAGAAGATTCAGGACAAGATCGACCCCGACGGAGTGATGGTTCGTTCATGAGTGAGCACCCCCAACAAACCGACCGCACGCTGCGCGATAGCCGTATTCTGACGCTTCGCATTTGGGCTGTCGTCGGCTGCATTGTCATCGCCGCCGTCATCTTTAACCTTATGGGTATCCTGGCGCCGGTTATCGAGTTTCTCGCTGTCGGTTCCATCATCGCTTTTGTGATGTCGCCGATCACTAACTGGCTCGAGCATCACGGCGTCGGTCGTGGCATCGGTTCGCTCATCGCGCTGATCGTGGTTGTGGCAGTGCTCGTCGGCGTCGTCTGCATCCTGTCGCCTATTTTGCTCGGTCAGATTATGGAAGTCCTGAGCCGTCTGCCTGAGCAGCTTCGCGTTGCGGGCGGTGATCTCAACGAGATGATTTCGCACGCTAAGACGCTCAACAACACGCCGCTCAAGGAGTACCTGGACGATAATCTGTCCTCGCTGGTTACTGTGGCGTCCAAGTACGTATCGCAAATCGCCGCTGAGCTCGGTCGCGGCGTGTTCCCGCTGATCACCAACACGGCCTCGCAGCTGTTCGTAATCTTCCTGGGTTTGGTGCTTGCCTACTGGCTTGCCTGCGATTATCCCCGTATGCACCACGAGGTCTGTACCATCATCGGACAGGAAAAAGAGACCTCGTACCGCTTTATGGTTGCCATCCTTTCGCGCTCGGTCGGCGGTTATATGCGCGGCATGGTTGTGACGTCCATCTGCGGTGGCATCCTCGCCTTTATCGGCTTTACGCTCATTGGTCATCCCTACGCGGCGCTCATGGCCATCTTTACCGGCATCATGCACTTGGTTCCGGTTGTCGGTCCCTGGGTGAGCGCGGCGATCGCCACGGTGCTCGGCTTTATGTTCAGCCCGATGCTGGCGTTATGGACCTTGATCGTGACCATGGTGGCCCAAAACGTCACCGATAACGTCATTTCGCCTAAGGTCATGCAGAGCTCGGTGCAGGTGCATCCCATCATGAGTCTGACGGCCCTCGTTATTGGTTCGGCACTCATGGGCCCCATCGGCATGGTCATCGCCATCCCGTTGTGCGCGGCCCTCAAGGGCATTTTCGTCTACTACTTTGAGAACGAGACCGGCCGCCAGCTCGTGGCATACGATGGCGCCGTGTTTAAGGGCACGCCGTATCGCGATGCCGAGGGCAACCCGGTCGCCGCCTACGATGCGCTGGGGGACGATACGTTCATCTATGAGTCTGAGCTCATCGGCAACGAGACCGCGCCCGAGGCAAAGGCCATGCCCAAACCCGAGCTCGATAATCCCTGGATCAAGCTCTCGGGTCTTCAGCCCGACGCGACGAGCTTTTTCAAGAATCCCTTCGCCAAGGACGATGACTCCAACTCGGACGACGATACCAAAACCGGCATCGACGGCTCCATGGACGATTCGGATTCCAAATAGGCACCGCTAGCGTTTCTTGAAGTTGTAAATGACAAGAAACGCGAGCAAAGCGATTGATAAGGGGCCGGCTACATAGAAAAAGAGAACGTCAATTGCGCGTAGAGTGTAATAGGCTTTATCGCCGGACATTACTGCATACAATACGTAGCCAAATGCTGGTTGGTTTGCGTACCAGCAGGAGAAAGCCAAAAGCGCTAAAAGTGCTACAACCAGAAGTGCATTCAGGACAAATCGTTTGCTTTTCATCGATCGCTCCTTCCGGGTGAATCTTATATGTAATTATACAGTAGCCTTTTTCAAAGCATCGCATACTCCTAAATAACGTGCACTTTCGCTGTAGGGTCGGCTTTATGTCGGCCCTCTTTTTTGCACTTGCGCGGCGGGATGGTAATATCGTTACGTTTGAACTGTTTCGATGTGAAACCGAGGAGATTCCCTCTATGAGTGCTGACTACCCGTCAATGACTACGGCCGAGATCCGCTCCAAGTTCCTCAACTTCTTTGAGGAGCGCGGTCTTAAGCTCTATCCTTCTTCGTCCCTTGTTCCCGACGACCCCTCGCTGCTGCTTGCCAACGCCGGCATGAACCAGTTTAAGGAGTACTACCAGGGCAAGAAGACCATGAAGGAGATCGGCGCGATCTCCTGCCAGAAGTGTGTCCGCACCAACGACATCGACTGCATCGGCGAGGACGGCCGTCACCTGTCGTTCTTCGAGATGCTCGGTGACTTCTCCTTTGGCGGCGTCTCCAAGCAGCAGGCTTGCGCTTGGGCCTTCGAGCTTATCACCAAGGAGTTCAAGCTGCCGCTCGATCGCCTGTACTTTACCGTCTTTACCGAGGACGACGAGACCCACGACGTGTGGCGTTCTCTGGGCGTTGCCGAGGACCACATCTCCCGCCTGGGCGAGGATGACAACTTCTGGGCTGCCGGCCCCACCGGCCCCTGCGGTCCGTGCTCCGAGATCTACTTTGACATGGGCGAGGAGGTCGGTTGCGGCAGCCCCGACTGCAAACCCGGCTGCGACTGCGACCGCTTCCTTGAGTTCTGGAACCTCGTATTTACCCAGTACGACCGCCAGGAGGACGGCTCCATGCCGGAGCTGCCGCACCGCAACCTCGATACGGGCATGGGCCTGGAGCGCATGGCCGCCATCATGCAGCACAAGACCGCCAACTACGACGGCGATTTGATGCAGCACCTCATCAAGCTGGGCGAGGAGATCAGCGCTAAGACCTATGACGCCGACGATTACTCCGGTGCCAGCCGCTCCCTGCGCATCATCGCCGACCACTCCCGTGCCGTCGACTTCATGATCTCTGACGGCATCCTGCCCGGTAACGAGGGTCGCGAGTACGTCCTTCGTCGCCTGCTCCGCCGTGCCGTGTTCCACGGTCGCCTGCTGGGCATCGAGGGCGCCTTCCTGACCAAGTTCATCGACGAGGTCAACGCTCAGATGGGCGAGGCCTATCCCGAGCTGCTCAAGAACGTCGCGCTCGTCAAGGGCATCGTCGCCTCTGAGGAGGAGCGCTTTTCCACGACGCTCGACAACGGCCGCGTTTACCTGGACGAGGCCTTGGCCGCGCTCGCCGATGGCGCTGTCCTTCCGGGCGATGTTGCCTTTAAGCTGCACGACACCTTTGGTTTCCCCATCGACCTGACCGTCGAGATTGCCGGCACTGCTGGCCACGACGTCGACATGGACGGTTTCACCGCCTGCATGGAGGACCAGAAGGCCCGCGCTCGCGCCAGTGCTAAGGGCGACGCCTGGGGCAGCTTTAACGACGTGTGGGTCGAGCTTTCGGACAAGGTCGCTGCGACCGAGTTTGACGGCTACGACAACGACGTCATCGAGGGCGCCAAGGTTGTGGCCATCGTGCGCAACGGCGAGTCCGTCGGGTCCGCTGCGGCGGGCGAGGATGTTGAGGTTGTGCTCGACCGCACCCCGTTCTATGCCGAGATGGGCGGCCAGCAGGGCGATGCCGGCGAGCTTTCCGCCGAGGGCGTTTCGCTGACCGTTTCCGATACCAAGAACCACAACGGCCTGTATGCCCACGTTGCGCACGTCGCCGAGGGCACGCTGACCGTCGGTGCTACCGTGACCGCCGCGCTCGACGCCGAGCGCCGTGGCTTCCTGCGCCGCAACCACACCGCCACCCACCTGCTTGACGCCGCGCTTAAGCACGTCCTGGGCGAGCATGTCTCTCAGGCCGGCTCGCTGGTGACGCCCGAGCACCTGCGCTTTGACTTCACGCACTTTGAGGCCCTGTCCTCCGAGCAGCTCAAGGCTGTTGAGGACCTGGTGAACCAGCAGATCTTTGCATCTAAGCCGGTCGTGACCCGCGTCATGGGCATCGACGAGGCCAAGGCCGCCGGCGCCGTCGCCCTGTTTGGCGAGAAGTATGGCGACGTCGTCCGCGTCGTTTCCGTGGGCGCCGAGGACCAGCCGTTCTCCCGCGAGCTCTGCGGTGGTACGCATGCTGCCAACACTGCCGAGATCGGCCTATTCAAGATTTTCTCCGAGTCCTCCACGGGCTCGAACGTCCGCCGTATCGAGGCCGTTACCTCTAAGGGCGCCCTCGACTACATGGCCGACCGCCTGGCACTCGTTGACGCCGCTGCCGCTGCGCTCAAGTGCCGCGTTGACGAGGTTCCCGCTCGTGTGGAGAACCTGCAGGCCGAGCTGCGCGAGACGTCTAACAAGCTCAAGAAGGCGCTGACCGGTGGCTCCTCCGACGCTATCTCCAGCGCCATCGAGGGTGCCGTCGAGCTCGACGGCTATAAGCTCGTCGTCGCTGAGCTCCAGGGCCTTGAGGCCGCCGACCTGCGCAACGTTTGGGATACCGTGCACCAGAAGGTCGCCGGCCCCGTTGCCTGTGTTGTTGCCAGCGTGACCGAGAAGGGCACCCCGGCCCTGCTCGCCGCCGGCTCCGATGACGCCGTGAAGGCCGGTTTCCACGCCGGCAACGTGATCAAGCAGATCGCGGGTCTGGTCGATGGTCGCGGTGGCGGCCGTCCCAACTTGGCCCAGGCCGGTGGCAAGAACGCTGCCGGTATCGCCGATGCCCTCGCGGCCGCCAAGACCGCGCTCGGCGCCTAAGTAGTCGCTGTGGTCGCGCTCGCGCTGGACATAGGGGAGACCAGGATTGGCATTGCCGTCTCGAGCCGTGATGGCAAGATGGCGATGCCTGTCAAGGTGCTTCCTGCTGCCGAGGTCACTGGCATGGCAAAGACGTTTCGCTACCTGGTCGAGGACTATGAGCCCGATATCCTGGTAAGCGGACGTCCCTTGACCATGGCCGGTGAGCCCGGCCCCCAGGCCGAGCGCGTTGCCGCCGTGGCCCAAAAGATTGCCGACGAGCTCGAACTTCCGCTGGAGTTTGAGGATGAGCGTCTGTCCTCGCAGGAGGCCAAGCGAATCCTGCGAGAGCAGGGGCTCAACGAAAAGCAGATGAGGGGCAAGATTGACATGGTCGCAGCCAGCCTGTTCTTGCAGACATGGCTCGATCGTAAAAACGAGGAGGTTCAGCATGCCTAGCGCTTCCGATCCGCGCCAGCAGAATCGTACACGGCGGCCCGCGCCGCGTCCTGCTCAGCCTGGTCAGCGCCCGGCGCAGCCGACGCAGCGTTCGGGCCAGCCTACTCAGCGTGCTGCTCAACAGCCCGCCGCTCGTCCCGCGCAGCCTGCTGGCGGCGCTCGTTTTAAGCAACAGACTCCTGCCCAGCGCACGCAGGGACAAGCCCCGCAATCACGCTCCCACGCACATCATGCTCATGACTCGCACGGCGTTGCTCCGGTCACGCGCTCGAGCTATAACACGCACGCCCGCCGTGGTGCCCAAAAGAAAAGCTCCCCGGTGCCTATGATTATCGGTGGTGTCGTCGCCGTGCTTGCGCTTGTCGCGATCGTTTTCTTTGTCGTGCCGGCCGTCAAGGGCTTCTTTGGCGGTGAGGATGCGAAAGTCGCTGCTGGTCAGCAAGTTACTATCACGATTCCCGATGGCGCTTCGGGTGACACCATCGCTTCGATTCTCTCTGAGAACCATATCGTCGAAGATCCCAAGGATTATTACGCGGCGGTCAAAAAGCTCAACGCCGACATGTCGCTTAAGCCTGGCACCTACTCGTTCACCACGCTCATGGACGCGACCAAGGTCGTTCAGCAGCTCATGGAAGGCCCCAATGCGGGCTCCGATGCGCTGACTATCCCTGAGGGTCTGACGGTTGACCAGGTCGCCGACCGCGTGGCCAAGGCGTACGACAGCATTTCTAAGGAGGACTTCCTTAACCAGGCTAAGGCGAGCAATTATGTGAATGATTACGCTTTCCTTAAAGACGCCGCGAACGATTCGCTCGAGGGCTTCCTATTTCCCAAGACCTATTCGCTGGGTAAGGACCCAAGCGCCGATGATGTGATTCGCGCCATGCTTGACCAGTTCAACGCCGAGTATAAGTCGCTTGACTTTGCCAGCTGCGAGGCCAAGATCAAGGAGCGCTATGGCGTGGAGATGTCCGATTACGACATCGTTAACCTTGCCTCGATCGTCGAGCGCGAGGGCCTCAACGCCGACCAGCGCGCGCATGTGGCCTCAGTCTTCTACAACCGTCTGGCGGGCAAGCTCGATGGCCTGCGCTACCTCAATAGCGACGCGACCATGATGTACGTCACCGGCGGCGAGGTTACCGCCGACGACCTGCAGAGTGATAGCCCCTATAACACCTATAAGCACGAGGGCCTCCCGCCCACGCCCATTTGCTCTCCGTCGCTCGAGGCGCTCAAGGCCACCCTTGAGCCGACCGACTCCGACGACCTGTATTTCTACATTACGCAGGACGAGGAGTATTTCTCGAAGACCTACGAAGAGCATCAACAGTCTTGGAATTGATCATGAGGATTTTTAGCCCCAAACGATATGTTGCCTCGGTCGATCGCATCGACCTCGATACCCTCTGGGCCGACGGCAAGCGCGCCATTCTGCTCGATCGCGACAACACCCTGGTGCCGCGTGATACCGAGCAGGTACCCGCTGCAGTTTCCGCCTGGCTCGAGGCCGCCCATGCTAAGGGCTTTAAGCTGTGCATGGTGTCCAACAACTGGCATCGCGACCAGGTCATGGCATCGGCGCGCGAGTTGGGGCTCGAGGCCATCAGCCACGCCATGAAGCCCGCTCCGTTTGCCTTGAAGGCGGGCCTTAAGCGCCTGGGGGCCACGGCTAACGAGGCCGTGCTAATCGGCGATCAGCTTTACACGGACGTGTGGAGCGGTAACTTTGCCGGCGTCGATACCATTCTGGTCAAGCCGCAGGCAACCCAGGACCTGTGGTACACGCAGATCTTCCGTATCTTTGAGCGCCGGGCCCTGCGCGACCTTCCCTGCGAGGAATAGGTTTCGCCATGTCCCAGCACATCAAACACGGCTGTGACCATATCTTCTTTATCGGCTTTTTGGGCGCGGGCAAGTCGACGCTTGCGCGCAACGTGGGCACTATGTTCAAGCGTCGATTCATCGATACCGATCGTTTGGTTGTGCGTCGATGCGGCAAGTCGGTGACCGAGATATTTAAGACCGAAGGCGAGGATCGTTTTCGCGAGCTCGAGACCTCGGCACTCCGTTCGCTTCAAAGCGAGCGCAGCCTGTTGGTATCGTGCGGGGGTGGCATCGTCGAGACGCCGGTAAACATTGAGCTGATGCACGAGATGGGTACCTGCGTGTACCTCGAAGGCGACTTTGAGGATTCGTTGCGCCAGATTCGCCGCTCCGATACTCGGCCCGATTTCCGCTCGCCCGAGCATGCTGCGCGCCTGTTTGAGCATCGTCGTCCGCTGTATCGCCAGGCCGCCGATATTACCCTTGATATTCGCAACAAGTCCTTCGAGGACGTTTCCTACCTTTGTGCCGAGATGCTTTTGGAGCGTGGACTGCTATGATTCGCCGTCAACTTATCAATTTCCAAAACCGCAGTGTCGATGTCCGCGTCGGATTGGGCGCGTTCGAGGAGCTGTCGCGCATGTTTGCCTCGGCTGTGGGCAAACCCAAGCGGGCGATGGTGGTTTGGAACAGCGCCACATCCGAGCGTTTTGGCGAGGTTGTCGAGCATGCGCTGGTCGACGCCGGTTTTGCCGTGTCGCCGCTTGTCCTCGAGGTTTCGCCTGCCGGTGCTACGCTGGCCGATGCCGATACCGTTTTTGGCGCCCTGTCGGCTAACGGCATTACCTGCGACGATCTCGTTGTCGCTGTCGGCGACACGGCGACCTGCTCGGTCGTTTGCTGGTGTGCCAATCAGTGGTGCGGTCGCACCGAGTGCGCCTTGCTGCCGACGACGTTCGACGCCATGCTCACGGTCGCGACGACTATGAAGCCACTCGTCGCCTCGTCGGCGAATGCGCTTCCCGCTATCGCGTTCCGTCCCGAGCCGGGCTTGGTCGTGTGTGACCTCGAACTTGTTCGCGAAGCGGACCCCGAGGACCTCAAGCTCGGTTATGCGGTACTTGTTGGCACCATGCTTTCGAGCAGCAAGTCCCGTTGGAATCAGTTTACCGAGACCATCCCCGAGATTCTCGCTGGCGAGGAAGTCGCGCTCGTCAATGCCGTTCAGTGGTCTCAGACTGCCCGCAAGGACGTACTGATGGCCACGAACCCGAGCGCCCGCCATGCGCTCGATTTTGGCAAGACGGGGGAGCGTACCCTGCGCGCCTGCTTGGGCGATGCCGCTTCGCAGGTCCCTGCCTACCAGCTGTTGTCCGAAGGTATGCGCTTTGAGGCGCGCCTAGCACATGATGCCTGCGACTTCGATATCGACTACGTGTTTGAGGTTGATGACTGCCTGGAGGACTTTGGTATCGAGGAGCTTGCCTTCGATCTGGAGCCTGCCGCATATATCGAGGAGTTCCGCAAGCAGCAGTTCGCCCGCTCGAACCGCAGCATGTTGCCGCTGCCCGCGGCACTTGGCGCCATTCGTCTAACGAGCGTTGAGGACGAGGTTCTTGAGCGCCATGCTCACGCCTACTTGGCTTCTCGCAAAGAACTTCTCTAAGTTTTATTGACATCCATCGTCTTTCGTATCATGTTGAGGTGCGGGTTTTCAATCGGTTGCGGATCGCGTGCGAATCCGTCTTTCGATCGGGACCCGTCCCACTTTTATGAGGACAACAAGAAAGGAATCTGCATGTCTGAGTTTGCTGCCGGTCCTGCCGGTCGTATCGAGCGCGTCCGTGCCCTGATGGCCGAGCGCGGCTACGACGCCATCGTCGTGCGCGACGAGGCCAATCTCCGTTGGCTCACGGGCGTGAAGGGCGTCTTCGATTACACCTTCGAGTTCCCTCACGCCGCGTTTATTACGGCCGATCAGTGCCTGTTCCACACCGACTCGCGCTATCTCAACAGTTTTGAGGAGAACACGCCCGCCGGCAGCCCCTGGGTCTACGACATGGACGAGGGCACCATCCCCGGCTGGGTCGCCGGCAAGATTGCGGCCAACAAATGCCGCGTCTGCGCCGTCGAGGATGACATGCAGATTAACTTCTACCAGGGTATTCAGCGTGGTCTGGAGGACCGCTCCGTTGCCTGCATGCTGCCGCTGATGCATGACGACATCCGCAAGATGCGTGCCATCAAGGATGCAGAGGAGATCGAGCTCATGCGCCACGCGCAGTCGATTACCGATGCCGCCTTCCAGCACATGCTCGGCTTTATTAAGCCCGGCATGACCGAGAAGCAGGTCCGCAACGAGCTCGAGAACTTTATGTTCGCCAACGGCGCCGACAGCCTGGCCTTTGGCTCCATCGTCGCGAGCGGTCCCAACACCGCCAATCCGCATGCCGTCCCGAGCGACCGCGTGATCGAGAAGGGCGACTTTGTCCTCATGGATTACGGTGCGGGCTACTGCGACTACCGCTCCGACATGACGCGCACCGTCGTGATGGGCGAGCCCACCCAGGAGCAGCTCGACCTGTACGCGCTCGTGCGCCGCACCCATGAGGAGTGCGTCGCCGCTATCCATCCGGGCGTCGAGGGCAACGACATTTTCAAGCTTTCCAAGAAGATTATCGGCGATGCCGGCTATGGCGATTACTACAACCATGGTCTGGGCCACGGCGTGGGCATCGACATCCACGAGCTGCCTAACTTCAACCGTAGCAAGAATATCATCGAGGTCGGCTCGGTTATCACCATGGAGCCCGGCGTGTACCTGCCCGGCGTGGGCGGCGTGCGCCTGGAGGACTACGGCGTCGTCACCGAGAACGGCTATGAGCCCTTCACCAAGACCCCGCACGACCTGCATATTATCGATTGCTAAACCATCCATTTGGGTTTTTGGAGGCGGGGCGTCCGGATCGATTCGGGCGTCCCGCGTTCTCTTTTTATGCGCTCGCCGCAGCCGCCGTCTGCAAGTGTATAATTTCGCTCGTATGTAATTTGGACGTTTGTGCGTCTAGCCAATAACAAGAAAGGTCGCTATGCCTACTATCTCTACCGCCGACTTCAAGAACGGCCTCGGTCTCCGCATTAAGGACAAGGTCTACACCATCGTCGAGTTCCAGCACGTCAAGCCGGGCAAGGGCGGCGCTTTCGTGCGCTACAAGACCCGCGACATCAAGAGCGGCCGCGTCGTCGAGAACACCTGCAACGCCGGCACCAAGTTCGAGAGCGTCATGCTCACCACCCGTGAGTTCCAGTACCTCTACAACGACGGCGCCGACTACATCTTCATGGATAACGAGTCCTACGAGCAGGTTCCCGTTCCCGAGGATATGGTGGGCGAGAACGCCAAGTGGCTGCGCGAGAATGACACCTGCCAGCTGCTCTTCGCCGACGACGAGCTCATGGGCGTGACCCCGCCGATGTTCATCGAGACCACCATCGTCCAGACCGACCCGGGCTTCAAGGGCGATACCGTCCAGGGTTCCACCAAGCCGGCCACCATCGACACCGGCGCTGTCATCCAGGTCCCCATGTACCTCAACGAGGGCGAGGTCATTAAGGTTGACACCCGCGACGGCAAGTTCGTCTCCCGCGTCTAGCAACCAACTCTTCTAGGAGGACTCATGCCCCAGGAAATCAAGATTGACGGCATCGGCATTTCGCCCGATGTTCTGACCGCCATCGTCTCGCGCGCCGTTACGGATGTCGAGGGCATCGCCTCCGTGGGCGTCAAGGACCTTGCCACCAACCTTGTCTCCATGATGCTTTCGTCCAAGGCCCCGGCTTCTGAGCCGGCGGTCGAGGCCGAGGTCATCGGCGACAAGCTCGCGCTTACCGTGCGCGTCGTGGTGTTCTTTGGCTATCCGTTCAAGAAACTCGCCGAGGCCGTTCGCGCCGCCGTGGTTGCCGCCATCGACGCCCAGGTGGGCGTCGAGGTCGAGCGCGTTGACGTTTGCATCGACGGCCTCGTTTTCCCCAAGGAGTAACCTTTGAGCCTTAAGGTTTATCGCGGGCGTACGCTTGCCCGCAGTCAGGCGCTGCAGCTGCTGTTCCAGGCCGAGGCCACGGACAGCCCGCTCGAGCGCGTCCTCGAGGGCGATTTCCTGATCTCGAAGGGTCCCCTCGATCCCTACGCGCTGGAGCTGTGCCGCGGTGCCTACGAGCACATCGACCGCATCGACTGCGCCCTGCGCTCCGTCGCCAAGAACTGGGATCTTATGCGTATGCCCGGTGCCGACCGCAATCTGCTGCGTATCGCCGTCTATGAGATGCGCTTCCTCACCGACGAGGAGGTCTCGGACGCCATCGTGATCAACGAGGCGGTCGAGCTTGCCAAGGCCTATGGCACCGACCAGTCCGCGTCGTTTGTCAACGGCGTGCTGGGCAAGATCGCTCGTAGCGAGGAGCTGCCGGGCGAGGACCTCTATCAGGAGCTACTGGCCGAGGACCGTGCCCGCGAGGAGGCCCAGGCCGCCGAGGCTGCCGCCAAGGTTGCCGCTGCTCAGGCTGCGGCCGGCGTTCTCGATGAGGGCGCCGAGGTCGCCGAGGCCGAGACCGGTACCGTCGAGGAGTAGCCATGCCAGAGGGTTCCGTCCGCAACTTCGACGAGATCTCGGACCGCTTGGACCAGATTATCGCGACCGTTCGCTCCAAGGATACGTCCCTGGAGCGTTCGCTCGATCTGTTTGACGAGGCGATCGAGCTGGGCTCCCGTGCGGTCGATATGGTCGATAAGTTTGAGTTGACGCCTCGTGAGGCCGATAAGCTCGAGCAGGAATACGATGAGGATGCGGCAAACGAATCCCAGGATAGCCAGGCCGCGTCTCCGGATACGAATGGTTGATGGCATTCATGAAACGTGTGCGTCTCGATGACGAACTGATTTCACAGGGCATCTGCGCCGATCGCGCGGATGCCCTTCGCACTCTTATGGCCGGCTTGGTCTCGAGTGGCGGCGAGCGTTTGACCTCACCGGGCCTTAAGGTGACGCCGGGCCTGCCGTTGCACGTGAAGGGTCGTATTCCCTACGTTGGGCGCGGCGGGCTCAAGCTCGAGGGCGCGCTCGATGCGTTTTGTATCGATCCCACGGGCCTTGCCTGCCTCGATGTGGGATGCTCCACGGGCGGCTTTACCGATTGCCTGCTCAAGCGCGGCGCCGCCACAGTCGTTTCGGTCGATGTGGGTCGCGCTCAGTTTGATTGGTCGCTTCGCCAAGACGAGCGCGTGACGCTCCACGAGCGCACCAACGTGACGCAGCTGCCCGAGCTCGGCTATGGCGGCTCTATCGACTTGGCTGTCTGCGACGTGTCGTTTACGAGTATCGCGAATATCATCGACGCCGTGCTGGCGTGCCTGAAGCCTTCGGGTTCGTTTTGCACGCTCGTAAAACCCCAGTTTGAGGCGCCGGCTGCGCTGGTGGGCGAGGGCGGTATCGTGACCGACCCCGCCGTCCGTCGCGATACGCTCACGGCGGCGATCGAGCTTTTTGCCGCCAAGGGCCTGTTCCCGCTCGACGTGTGCGTGTCGCCCATCCACGGCGCCAAGGGCAACGTTGAGTTTTTCTTGTACGGCACGAGGTTTGCGCCCGGCGAGCGCGCCGAGGCTGAGTTGCAATCCCAGGTATCGGTTTTGAGCGAGAAAGCTGCAACGCTATGAAGGTCTTTCTGGTTCCCAATTACTACAAGCAAGAGGCGGTCGAGAGCGGCCTGATGCTCGAGCTTTGGCTTTCGCGCCAGGGCTACGAGGTCGCATGGGCTGCCGATCAGCGCTCCAAGATCCAGAGCGCGCCCGATGTTGACGATGCCGACTTGGTTATTACGCTCGGCGGCGACGGCACGCTGCTGCGTGCCGCCCGCATTCTCAACTACCGTGAGATTCCCATTTTGGGTCTTTCCTATGGTCATTTGGGTTTTTTGACGGCCGCGAGCCCCGAGGAGCGCGACATTTTGCAGGTCGTGAGCGATGCCCTGTCCGGCGAGCTCCATGTGAGCCGCCGTGCCACCATCGCCGCCGATATTGTTTCGGTTCGCGAAGACGGCACGAAGGATGTTGTGCGCACGTTTGCCCTCAACGATATGGCGCTTACGCGCGGGCCCCTGTCCGATATGGTCGAATTTGACATCACGGTGTCCGGCCATCATATCGACCGCCTGCGCGGTGACGGCGTGGTCGTTTCGACGGCGACTGGCTCCACCGGCTATGCGCTTTCCGCCGGCGGCCCCATCGTCAGCCCCGATTACACGGGCATGGTCTGTGTGCCCATCGCCCCGCATACCATTCAGGCTCGCGCTTTTTTGACCTCGCCGAGCGATGTCGTGGAGATCTTTATGTCCGATGATCGCCCGAGCGTTCCGGCGATCGCCATCGATGGACAGTTTATTACCTGCGATGGCACG
Organism: uncultured Collinsella sp.; assembly: GCA_900541045.1. Lineage (GTDB taxonomy): Bacteria > Actinomycetota > Coriobacteriia > Coriobacteriales > Coriobacteriaceae > Collinsella. The sequence continues at coordinate 50,466 of UQID01000010.1, read as the reverse complement.
GTCGAGAGCGTGGCTGTGCGCCGTGGTCCCGGCGATGTGCTGCTGCTGGATTACGGCCCCGAGAGCTTCTATAACTCGGTGAGCCGCGTGTTCTACGGAGTGCGCCATGATCGATGAGCTGCAGGTTTCCAACATTGCACTCATTCGCGAGGCGACGTTGGTTCCGAGCGCGGGCTTAACGGTTCTGACCGGAGAAACCGGCGCCGGTAAGACCGCGTTGCTCTCGGCGCTCAAGCTCATTTTGGGCGAGCGCGCGGATTCGTCGACGGTGCGCGAGGGCGAGGCACTTGCCAGCGTCGAGGCGCGCCTGTTTGATGGCCCGCATGACACGGAGGGCGTCACCGTGCGGCGCAGCCTTTCTGCCGAGGGCCGCAGCCGCGTAAAAATTGACGGCCGCATCGCCAGCGTGCGCGAACTTTCGGAGCGCGTCGGTGTGATGATGGATCTTTGCGGTCAGCACGAGCACCAGCGCCTGCTCGACCCGGCGCATCATGTTGCCATGGTCGATGCCTGGGCAGGGCGCCCGGCACTCGAGGCGCTCGAGCACTACCGTGCTTGCTTTAAGGCATCGCGTGCGGCTGCCAAGGAGGTCCGTCGCGTCGAAGAGGCCTCGCGTGCGCAGGGGAGTCGCGTTGAGGAGGCGCGCTTCGCCCTGGAGCGCATCGCCGATGTCGACCCCAAGCCGGGTGAGTATGAGGAGCTCGAGGAGCTGCTGCCGCGCTCCGAGCATGCTGAGGTGTTGGTGGCCACGGCCAACGATGCCCATGCATCGCTTGCAGCTGAAGGGGGAGCGCTCGATGCCGTGAACAGTGCCGTGGCGGAGCTTTCCCGCATGGCGGCCGTCGACCGCAAGCTGGGTGATATCGCCGATGCGCTTTCGGATGCCTGTATCTCGCTTGAGGATTGTGCCAACGAGCTGCGCACCTATCGCGATGGGGTCGCCTTCGATCCGCGCGAGCTGGCTCGTATGCGCGAGCGCTATTCCGATCTTAAGGCCCTACTGCGTCAGTGGGGGCCCACCATGGACGATGTCTTTGCCATGCGCGACCGCTCACAAGAGCTGTTGTCGCTGGTCGATGATGGTGATGAGCGGATCAAGAAGGCTCGCGAGGCGCTCGGGTGTGCCGAACGCGAGCTTTTTGCTGCTGCCAAGGCGCTTAAACGCGTGCGGAATACCGCAGCCCCTCGCTTTTGCCACGAGGTTGGCCGTCAGATGGCGCGCCTGGAGATGGGCGACGCCGAGCTCGTTTGGGAGTCGCGCGATCTTCCGCGTGCCGAATGGACGCTGGCGGGGCCTTCGAGCTATGAGCTTTTGTATCGCAGTGGTGCCGGATTGACGCCGCGCCCCCTGCGCCGCATTGCGTCGGGCGGCGAGCTGAGCCGCGTCATGCTGGCGAGCAAGGTCGTTCTCGGTAACGCGGACGGCGTGGATACGCTGGTGTTCGACGAGGTCGATGCCGGTGTCGGCGGCTCTACAGCACGTGCCCTCGCGAGCGTGCTGGCAGATCTCGCCGCTACGCATCAGGTGATTGTCGTAACCCACCTGGCGCAGGTCGCTGTCATGGCCGACAAACACTACGTGGTGAGCAAAGAGCCCGGCGACGTTCCCCAGACGCATCTGGATGAGGTGACCGGGGACGCCCGCATCGCTGAGATCGCCCGTATGCTGAGTGGCGATCAATCTGAGGCAAGCCTGGCACATGCCAAGCAGATGTTGGAAGAGGCTCGAGGTTAGAACGAGCTGACAGTGTTGGCGGGGACAAAATATCAGCAATTGTTGCACCGCCACTTGCTTGTCTGGCCCGACCGTCAAAAACTATGCCGGTTTACTACGATGAATCGGCGTAGCTCGAGCACAGCTAAAATTGTAAAAAGAAAACCGCAGGTAGAACCCCTGCGGTTTTCTTTTAAAACACGATGTGGTCACACATTGCGATTTCATCGTAGTAAATCGGCATAGTTTCATGCGACAAGCAACTAACGACTCCCTATAAAGTCTACTCCACGACCTTATCCGGCTGGATGAGCTCCTCGTAGAAGCTGATGTGCTCTCGGGCGTCCTCGATTTCGGGCAGCAGGAAGTTGTAGATAACCTCGATGATCATCGTGGCGCTCATCTTGGAGAACGCAAAGTCACCAGTGGTGAGCAGTGCCTCGTGGTTCACGGTATTAAAGGTGTAGTCGGCCAGGCGAGCAAGCGGCGACTTGCTGTCGCTGCTGATGACGACAACGGTGGCGCCACAGCCGCGAGCCGCTTTTGCCATGCGATTCAGTCGACGCGACTTGCCGGAGTTCGAGATCAGCACGATGACATCTCCGGGGCGCAGCGTAAGCGCAAAACCAATCGAGGTCTCGCTGATGGTGCTTGCCATACAGCGAAGGCCCAGCTGCGAAAACTTAAACGTCGCGTCGAGTGCGACGGCGTTGGTGTTGCCTACGGCTGCAAACTCGATAGCCCCTGCGTTCTTAAACGCGTGCACGACGGCTGTCAGCGTGTCGTGATCAATGCCATCGATAGTCGCATTGAGTTCGCTGACCTTGGCAGCGAGAATATTCTTGAGGCTCTGCTCCATATTGTCGAGCGAGACCTCGTCGGTGAGGCCTTCATTGCGCTGGCTTTCCAGATCGCGCGCCAGCGAAAACTGAAAACTGCGAAAGCTGCCAAAACCTAGTTTGCGGCAGAAGCGCGATACGGTGGCCTCGGAGGTTGCGGCTGCGCGCGAAAGCTGGGCGGCTGTCAGACGCGGGGCCTCGGACTGGTGCTCTAGGATATAGTCGACAATGCGTTGCTCGGACTCGCTGTACCCCCTGTGCATACTAATAAGGGAGAGTGCGCTCTTGCTGCTATCGGACATGGGATGGCTCCTGGCTGGCATGAAAATCGGACTTGTTTTGTAATGTCGTAGTATACGGGCATTTTCAATTACAAGATACACCTTGCCGTTTCAATAGTTGATGGTAAACTTTCATCGACCGTTTACGGTAATGAAAGAACCTTTCACCGGAGAAATGAGCTGTATTGCTTCTCATATAAGCGATGGGTTGGTATCTTTCAGGTGTGGAAAAACGCGTATCGAAGCGCGTGTAGGGGAGCGCCCGCGGGCGCTGTACTCAAGAAGGAGGGACACATGGCTAAGTTTGACATCATCGCCGCGACCGGTTGCCCGACCGGCATTGCGCACACCTTCATGGCGAAGGAGGCGCTGGAGAAGGCAGCTGCCGAGCGCGGTCTGACCATTAAGGTCGAGACCCATGGCCAGGTCGGTGTCGAGAACGAGCTCACCAAGAGTGAGATCGCTGGTGCCAAGGCCGTCGTCGTCGCAGCCGATAAGGATGTCCAGGCGGAGCGTTTCGCCGGTAAGCCCATGGTTTCCGTTGGTGTTTCCAAGGCCCTGTCCGTCGAGGCTGCCGGCAAGCTGATCGATCGTGCCCTTGCCGCCAAGGGCGACGACACGGTTGCGGCTGCTGCCGATGTCGAGGATGAGGTCGAGGAGAAGGAATCCATCGGCCACATCATCTATAAGCACCTCATGAACGGCGTCAGCCACATGCTGGTCTTCGTCGTCGCCGGTGGCGTCCTGACCGCCGTTTCGTTCCTGTGGGGCATCACGTCCTTCGATTCGACGGCTGCCGACTACAACAGCTTCGCCGCTATGCTCAAGATCATCGGCGGCATTGCCATGAACCTCATGGTTCCCGTGCTTTCCGCCTATATCGCCGAGTCCATCGGCAAGCGCCCGGCGCTCGTCCCCGGCTTTGTTGCCGGTATGATCGCCATCCAGGGCCTTCCCGTTAACGCCGATACCCACATGATCGATGCTGGCGGCACCGGTGTGGGCTTCGGCTTCCTGGGCGGCATTGTCGGCGGCTTCCTCGCCGGCTATGTCATCCTTCTGCTCGAGAAGGTCTTTGCCAAGCTGCCCAAGAACCTGGACGGCCTCAAGGCCATCTTCCTGTACCCGCTGTTCTCGACTGCTATCGTCGGTCTGGTCATGCTCGGCATCTCCGGCCCCATGGCTGCCATCAACACCGCCATGATGGACTTCCTCAAGGGTCTGTCTGCCTCTGGCGCTGTTGTCCTGGGTCTTGCTATTGGTTGCATGTGTGCCTTTGACATGGGCGGCCCGGTCAACAAGGCTGCTTACGTCACCGGTACCGCCATGCTCACCGAGGCCCTGGCTGCCGGTGTCGGCACCGACACCTACAACTTCGGCACCAACTTCATGGCTGCCGTCTCTGCTGCCTGCATCGTTCCGCCGCTGATCACCACCTTTGCCGTCATCGTCGGCAAGAAGTACTTCAGCCAGGAGGATCATGACGCCGGTGTCGTCAACCTCATCCTTGGCTGCACCCACATCACCGAGGGCGCCATTCCGTTCATGACCAAGAACATCTGGCCCGTCATGCCCATCATGATGCTCGGTTCCTCCATCGCCTCGATCCTGACCATTATGTTCAACGTCCACGATCCGGCGCCCCACGGTGGCTTCCTGGTCCTGCCCGTTGTCGAGAACGGTCCGCTGTGGGTCCTCGCGATCCTCATCGGCGCCGTGGTCGGTGGCATCCTGTTCGTCGCTTTCAAGAAGTATGACTTCGAGAAGAACCAGAAGGCCGCTCCTGCCGCTCCCGCTAAGCCGGTCGAGGCTCCCAAGGCCGCTGCTGTCGAGGCTCCCAAGGCCGAGGCTGCCGACTTCGTGAAGGTCGAGAACGTTTTTGTTGCCGAGAACTTCGCTTCTCGTGATGAGGCCCTGAGCTTCGTCTCCAACCAGGCCGTCAAGGCCGGTCTCGCTGACGACGCCGATGCCGTGATGAACGCCTTCTTGGCTCGCGAGGCTGAGGGCACCACGGGCATGATGGAGGGCTTCGCCATTCCGCATGCCAAGTCCGATGCCATTACCGAGGCCGCCGTTATCGTCGTCAAGGACGACTCTGGCGTGATCGGTTGGGACACCATGGACGGTGCTCCCGTCAACGTGGCTATCGCCCTGCTCATCCCCGGTGCCCAGGCCGGCACCACGCACCTCAAGATCCTGTCCAAGGTCGCCGAGGCGCTCATGGACGAGGGCTTCCGTGCCACTGTCAAGGGTTCCACCGACGCCGCCGAGATCGCCAAGACGATCAACGCCCGCCTTGTCTAATCCCCCAGCTCGCGAATAACATCGCCCCTTGTATATAAGGCGGAGACTCCACCAGGAGTCCCCGCCTTTTTCTATCCCTCTCATAAGTTGCGGTGAAATAGGGACTGTTTAAACGATTCAACTCCAAATGCAGTCCCTATTTCACCGCAACTTAGAAGAAGGGGATAGCGCGGCCTGTCTATCGGATCGTCCGTGCGGATAAATATTCAGCCAGAATTCCGTTCGCACGATATTACTCTGGACCGACCGAGTTTCCGCAGCTCGCCTGCCGGGCGGGGCGGTTAAGTTTGTCGCGAGTTCCGCACGCAAAGGAAAGCACTTAATGTGCTTTTCGTCTTGCGCAGGACTGTAGAGCAGCAAACTTAACCGCCCCGCCCGGCAGGCGAGCGTGCGGGAACGACATCCGTCCAATAATTCGTGCGAAACACAATGAAAAACAGTTTGATGTGAGTTAATATAAACAACGTCGTGAATCTGACTCCTGCCGCATGCACGACAGGGGTTAAACACAAAAAAGGAGTCAATTATGGTTTCTGAGAAGGCTACCCTCGTCAATCCGCAGGGTCTTCACATGCGTCCGGCCGGCCTCTTCGCCTCCACCATGGGCAAGTACGCCTGCGACGTGACGGTCGTCACCCCCGAGAAGGAGGTCAACGGTAAGTCCCCGATGGCCCTCATGGCTGCTGGTATCCCCTGCGGTACTGAGGTCGAGGTCAAGTGCGACGGCGCCGACGAGGCCGAGGCTCTGGCTGCTGCCATCGAGCTCATCAAGAGCGGTCTTGGCGAGTAGAACTCAAACGGGTCGCATGTTGAACAATTAAGTTCATACTTAGGGGCGCAGTGACCTGTTCAAGGTAGCTGCGCTCTTTTGTCATGGATATGGCAAAACGCTTTATCACATGACACGGAGAGAGGAATGGGAATGTATCAGGGAGTCAACGCATCCGAGGGCATCGGTATCGGCACCGTCATGGTCGCCGTCGATCCCGACTTGACGTTTGAACCGCACGCGGTTGCTGATTCGGCCGCAGAGAAGGAGCGTTATCAGACGGCTCTTTCGGTCTTCTGCGAGAAGACCCAGGCTCAGGCCGACCACATGAAGGAGACGGTGGGCGAGGCCGAGGCCGAGATCATGAGCGGACACATTGTCCTGGCTCAGGACCCGGGCATGACGGACGCCATCAACGCCGCCATTGACGGCGGCACCTGCGCCGAGCAGGCGCTCATGGACACCTCGACCATGTTCGAGAACATGTTCCTGTCCATGGACGACGAGATGTTCCGTCTGCGCGCGGCCGACATCGCCGACATCCGCACCGGTATTCTGGCCGAGCTGCTGGGCAAGGAGGTCGTCGACCTCTCCGTCCTGCCCGAGAACACCGTCGTTGTCGTGCACGACCTTACGCCGTCCATGACCGCCACGATCGATAAGGCCCACGTTGCCGGTATCGTCACCGAGACCGGTGGCCGCACGTCGCACTCCGCGATCATCGCGCGTGCCCTCGAGATCCCGGCTGTCCTTTCGGTTTCCAACAGCTGCACCGCGCTGCGCAACGGCATGACCGTTGTCGTCGACGGTGGCAAGGGCATCGTCGAGGCCGATCCCGACGAGGAGACGCTCGCCGCCTACACCGCCAAGGCCGAGGCCTTCGCTGCCGAGAAGGCAGCCCTCGAGGCCTTCCGCGGCAAGCCGTCCGTGACTGCCGATGGCATCAAGAAGATCATCGCCTGCAACATCGGTAACCCCGATGACGTGCCTAACGCACTCGATCACGACGCCGAGGCCATTGGCCTGTTCCGCTCCGAGTTCCTATTCATGGACTCCGCCGAGCTTCCTTCCGAGGAGGAGCAGTTCAACGCCTATCGCAAGGTTGCCAGTGCGCTCAAGGGCGCTCCCGTCATCATCCGCACGCTCGATGTGGGTGGCGACAAGGAGATTCCGTATCTGCACATGGTCAAGGAAGACAACCCCTTCATGGGCTTCCGCGCCGTGCGTTACTGCCTGGCAAATCCCGATCAGTACAAGGTCCAGCTCCGCGCCCTGCTGCGCGCCAGCGCCTTCGGTGACGTCAAGATCATGATCCCGCTCGTCACCTGCGTCGAGGAGGTCATGGCTGTCAAGGAGCTCGTCGAGCAGTGCAAGGCCGAGCTGACCGAAGAGGGTCGCAAGTTCAACGAGAACATCGAGGTCGGCATCATGGTCGAGACGCCCGCCGCTTCGCTGCTCGCTGACCGTCTTGCCGAGGTCGCCGACTTCTTCTCCATCGGCACCAACGACCTGATCGGCTACACCATGTGCGCCGACCGTGGCAACGACACCATCTCCAACCTGTACCAGGTGTACTATCCCGCCGTGCTCCGCTCGCTCAAGAACATCATCGAGAGCGGCGTGAAGGCCGGCATCATGGTCGGTATGTGCGGCGAGGCCGCTGCCGATCCGCTGCTCGAGCCGTTGCTGATCAGCTGGGGCCTGGAGGAGTTCTCGATGAGCGCTCCGTCGATCCTGCGCGCCCGCAAGACCATCAGCCAGTGGACCAAGGCCGAGTGCGACGAGCTCGCCGAGAAGGCACTCGCCTGCAACACTGCCGCCGAGGTCAAGGCGCTGCTCGAGTCCGCAGCTCGCTAATTTGGTATCAGAGGTAACCGCGTGGTTGGAATGGGCCGGCCACGCGGCCCTCACATATACAGGGGGTACTGTAAATGTTCTACACGCTAACCGCTAACCCGGCTGTCGACATGACGGTTTCGAGCTCTCCGCTCGAGCCCGACGAAAACGTCCGCACCGGCTCGGCCAGCTACACGGCCAACGGCAAGGGCCTCGACGTGTCCTTCGCCTTTAAGAAGATGGGCGTCGACACCGTCGCGCTCGGCTTCTTCGCTGGCTTCACGGGCAAGTTTATCGTCGAGGAGGTCATGAACCTGGGTTGCCTGTGCCGCCCGGTCTGGACCGACGGCATCACGCGTATCAACACCTACGTCAACGATGGCCAGCACGAGTACGGCATCCTGAACCCCGGCGCCCCGATTACGCCGGAGCATCAGAAGGAGCTCTACAACATCCTGGACACCGCGGGCGATCTTGAGTGCCTGATTGTCTCCGGCTCCGTGCCTCCCAAAGCTACGCCCGACTTCCTGGCCCAGGTTATGGAGCACGCTCAGGCTCGTGGCGCCGACGTCGTCCTGGACCTGTCCTCCGACAAGCTCAAGGAGCTCGCTCACAAGAAGCCGCTGCTCATTAAGCCGAACCATCACGAGATGAAGGCCATCTTCGGCGTGCCGGTCGACACCGACGACGAGGTCCGCGTTGCCATGAAGCTCGCACACGACGCCGGCGTTCAGAACGTGCTGCTCACCCGTGGTAGCCGCGGCGACGCTTACTTCTCCAACGGCGAGGACATCTGGTACGCCAAGCGTGAGTTCAACATCAAGCTGGTCTCTTCTGTCTGCGCCGGCGACTGCACCCTCGCTGCGTTCCTGCACAAGTGGTACAGGGATCGCGACAACGTCGAGGAGGCCATGAAGCTCGCTATGGCTACCGGCGCTAACGTTGCCGAGTCCGTCGGCATCGGCGACTTCGGTCACGTCGATGAGTACAGCAAGCGCGTTGCTGTCCGCAAGCTCGATCGCAAGTAAGCGAAACTCATTATTTTCGCGTGTATGGCGTCCCGGTTTAGGCTGGGGCGCCATTTTTGTATATTGTGGGCGAGCGACAGGACAAGGATCCTGTTTCTTTTGCCCGTCATCCCGCCGCCCTGCACGCGTTCTACACCGTTCGCCGAGTTGCTATGGTCTTTTCCCGAAGCGTGGAATATACTTTCATTAACACGTTGCCTTGTGAAAGGAACTTACATGATTTACACGCTCACTGCAAATCCCGCCATTGACTACAACATTGCCTGCGACGGTCTTTCCGCCAACACCGTCACCCGCACGCGCAATGCGGTCTATACGCCCAACGGCAAAGGTCTTAACGTCTCGTTCACCCTCGATCACTACGGCGTCGACACCACGATCCTGGGCTTTTTTGCCGGTTTCTCGGGCGAGTTTATCGTCAAGGGCGCCGAGGCCCTGGGCGTGCCCGTCAAGCCCGTGTGGACTGACGGCATAACGCGCGTCAATGTCTTCCTCAACGCCGGTCCCGACACCGAGTACAACATGGTCAATGCAGGCGCTGCCATCAATGCTGCCAACGAGCAGGAGATGTTTGAGCTCATTGATTCGCTCGAGGACATGACCTGCCTGGTCATTAGCGGCTCGCTGCCTCCCAACACCTCCGAGGGTTTCCTGCCCGAGGTACTTCGCCGTGTTAAGGCGAAGGGCGCCGAGTTCGTGCTCGATATCTCGAGCCATCAGCTGGCTGACCTCATTGCCATGGAGCCGTTGCTCATTAAGCCCAACGATGACGAGCTGCTCGACATCTTTGGCATTAAGGTGAGCGGTGGCGACGACGAGTCCGTTAAGGGCGCGATGGCCGAGCTGCACGCCAAAGGCGCTAAGAACGTACTGCTGACCCTTGGCGGCGAGGGCGCGTACTTCTCCAACGGCGAACACATCTGGTTTGCCAACCGTACCTTTGAGGTCAAGGTGCTGTCGACCGTCTGCGCCGGCGACTCCTCGCTTGCCGCCTTCCTGTCCGTGTGGCACGACGCTCCCGAGCGCGTCGAGGATGCCCTGCGCCTCTCGATGGCCACCGGCGCCAACGTGGTGGAGTGCCCCGGTTTGGGCGATTTTGCCAAGGTGGACGAATATAAGAAGCACATCGAGGTTCGCCAGGTCTGCTAGCTCATCGAATAATCGTTGCCTAACACCCGCTTTGGATTTCCGAGGCGGGTGTTTTTTGCGCGCTGAACGTATGTGGCGTCTGCCGTCTCGTTTTATCGAATCGACGACGCGATTGCGTGTGCGCGCTTTCCCGTTTCTTGTTAGACTTCTTGAGAACCATCGATTAATGCTCGCAAGTGCAGGAGGCCATAGGCATGTGCAATGTTTCGCTCAACGGTACGCAGCCGACCGATGCCTCCATCCGTGTCCTGCGTGCGCTCGAGGCAGCCGGTCTTGAGGCTTGGTACGTTGGCGGTTGGGTGCGTGATGCCCTGATGGGGCGCCCCAGCCACGATGTTGATATGTGCTGCAGCGGCTTGTGGCAGGAGTCCAAAGCGGCGCTCGAGATAGCGGATATCGCCGTGGTTGAATCGGGCATTAAATTCGGTGGCATTACGGCTATTTGCGATGGCGAGCGCATTGAGGTCACGACGTACCGCCTGGACGGCTTTTACACCGATGGTCGCCATCCCCAGAGTGTGGAGCGTGCGGCCTCGCTTGAGGACGATCTGGCGCGCCGTGACTTTACCGTTAATGCCATGGCTTGGCATCCTGAGCGCGGTCTTGTCGACCGCTACGATGGCCAGGGCGACTTGGAGCGTAGGTTGATCCGTGCCGTCGGAGATCCCAAGCGTCGCTTTAACGAGGACGCGCTTCGCATGTTGCGCGCCGTGCGTTTTGCCTGCCGTTTGGATTTTATGATCGAGCCTAAGACCAAACAGGCGCTTGCCGAGTGCTCGCCGCTGCTCGATGCCGTGGCACGTGAACGTGTGGGCATTGAGCTCGAAGGCATTCTTTCGACCGGTCATGGGGGAGACGCGATGCTGCGCTACCCCGAGCTTATTTGCGCCGCTGTGCCTGAGCTTACGCCGGCTCGTGGGTTTGACCAGTGCAGCGTCTACCATGCCTTTAACGTCTACGAGCATATCGCCCGCGTGCTGACGGTAGCGGGGGAGTTGGCGCTGTGTGATGGCGTGGAGCCCTCGCCGAGCTTAATGTGGGCAGCGTTTTTGCATGACGTCTCCAAGCCCGATTGCTTTACGGTTGACCATGCGGGCAGCGGCCATTTCTACGGTCATCCCGAGCTTGGCGCCAAGAAGGCGCGCGCCATTATGAATCGTCTGGCGCTTTCGCACGATTTGATTCGCGACGTGTGCCTGCTTATCAAGTACCATGACAAGCCGCTGCGTCCCGAGCGATCCTGCCTGCTCAATATGATGCGCGCGCTTTCGGGCGAGGGCGTCGATACGCCGCGTCTGATGGACGAGCTCATGGACCTTAAACGTGCCGACACGCTCGGCAAGGCGCCGTCGTGCTTCTATTACGTCGAGACGATCGAGGAGATGCGTTCGCTCGCCCACGACCTGCTTGAGGCGGGGGAGCCCTATACACTCAAGATGCTTGACATCAACGGCGGCGACTTGATCCGCGCCGGCGTCAAGCCCGGGCCGGAACTGGGGCAGCTGCTCAACGCCGCCCTCGACGCTGTGATCGAGGACAATGTCCCCAACGAGCGCGAAGCCCTCTTAGCCCACCTGCGCCTTGGATAATCATCCTTCGGTCCCGTCCCAAATGAGCTGCCTATTTGACCTGCGTGTTCCATAACCTCCCGACAAAATTCGGGCAATTTGGAATTTCTTCTTGCGCTCGCGTTTTTTGTCCCGTAATATATGTCCTCGCAGCACGGCAGTGCAGATGTCATGTGGCCCGTTCGTCTAGCGGTTTAGGACGCCGCCCTCTCAAGGCGGAGATCACCAGTTCGAATCTGGTACGGGCTACCATGTTTTAGATACCCGGCCTTTCGTGAGAAGGTCGGGTTTTTTGTTGCGTGTGGGCTGGTCTGTTAATCCCATTTGCCTCATAGCTTTACGTTTTGCTCATCTCCCATACGGGTACAATAGGCCAGATACTTTGACGGTCAGAAGGAGCCTCATGACGGAGTCCTCTCAGCATAGCCCAAAGCCCCAGGTCGAGGTTTCTGGCGGCGATGACAACAAGAGCGCGCGTCGCGGCGCCATCTTCATCGGCGTTGTGCTGATCGGGTATATCGTCTATCTGGTCGTGACCGGGCAGATGGGGCAGTTTTGGGCCGCTATGTCCAGCGTTCAGATGCCCTGGCTCTTCGCCGCATGCTTTTGTATGTTTCTGTATCTCGTTTTTGGCATCGTGGCGTACGCGATCGCCGTTTGGCTCGACCCCGATTCGCCCGTCGGCATCCGCGACCTCATTTCGGTCGAGGCGAGCGGCATCTTCTTTGGCAACCTGACACCCATGATGATGGGCTCTACGCCTGCTCAAATTTACCGCCTTACCAAAGCCGGCCAAAACGTGGGCGAAGCGGGTGCCACGCAGTTCACCCGCTTTATCGTGTACCAGTTTGGCCTGGTGGCATGGGGTGCCATTCTGCTGCTCGCCCGCATGCCGTTTTTCGCCGAGCGTTATGGCGACATGACGCTGCTGTGCGTCTTTAGCTTTGGCGGTCACTGCTGCATCCTACTCGGCATCTTTGCCGTGGCGTTGATGCCCAAGACCGTCACGCGCGTCGCTCATTGCATCATCAATTGGCTCGAGCGCGTGGGCGTCTCGGCCACAAAGATCGAGGGCTGGCGCACCTTTGTCGATGGCGAGATCTACTCGTTTTCCGAGAAATTCAAACTATCTGCCGGCCATTTTTCGTCCATGCTGCTCACGGTCGTCATCACTATGCTGCAGCTGGCGTTTTTCTACCTGGTTCCGTACTTTTTGATGCTCTCTTTTGGCCACCACGAAGTCGACTTTTTCTCGGTCATGGCTGCGAGCGCCTTTGTCCAGCTGCTGAGCTCCGCCGTTCCGCTGCCCGGCGGCACTGGTGGCGCCGAGGGTGGCTTCGCATTGTTTTTGGGTCACTTTTTTGGCACGGCATCGACTGCCGGCTATCTGCTGTGGCGTCTGATCACCTTTATCGCGCCGACCATTTTGGCCGCCCCGCTGCTGGGCCTTAAGAGCGCTCACAACGAGAGTATCCATGCACGCTGGGACCGTATGATGCGCAAGCTCGGGCGCACGCCTTAGACGCCCTCTACGCCCGTTAAGGCACATCCTGCGTGCCAGGTTACCGTTGATCCCAATCAACGTGCTCAAAAGCCTGCTGTGGCCCCTAAGCCGGCACGCCAGACCTACGTTCGCCAGACTGGCGACGGCATTCGCGTTTCCCCGGCGGCGCTCAATAAAAAGAAGCGATCTTAGGGCCCGGTCGGCGAGTCGTGCGTTCTTGATGACGCTCGTCATTGCGATGTGAGTTGTAGGATAATCCTCTTACGTTGATTATCTCCCACATGTAGAGGACTTACAGGTGGGCTGTTGACATGAAGGGGACTCGTCTATGGCTACCACCAAACCGCGCCTTGACCGTCGTATCGTCCGTAGTCGCAATGCGATTCTTTCGGCGTTTGAGCGACTGCTTATGGAAAAGCCCCTGGCCGATATTACGGTGAGCGCTATCGCGCGCGAGGCAAATGTCGACCGTAAGACCTTCTACGTGCACTTTGGCACGGTCGACGGCTTGCTCGACGCCATTGCCGTCGATGTGGTCGAGATGATCGTCGATTCAGTCGAGAAGACGCTTTCCTCCATGGGCGGCGACACCAACGAGCGCGCACTTGGCGCTGCGGCGTCCTTTTTCAAGACCGTTAACGAGGCGCTGTGCAACAACCTGGTGCTTAATCGCCAGTCGATCGAAAACATTCCGCTCGACGACTTTATGGCTCGTCTGCGTGTGCCGCTCGAGCACGAGATCGCTGAGCGCGATCTACTGCCCGAGGGTCTAAAGGACGAGATGTTCGATTACTACCTGGCGTTTTTGCTGTCCGGCATTATCGGCATCTATCGCACGTGGGCGTTGTCGGACGGCTCGGTTCCCATCGAGCGCGTCTCGGCGGTCGCCAACGACCTAACTCTCAACGGCCTATCCAGCCTGGAATCTCGTTTCGAATAGCACTAGCGTCTTATCCCCCCTGAGTTGCGGTGAAATAAGGACTGAATTGGTCTTCTAGCGGCCTAAACAGTCCCTATTTCACCGCAACTCAGGGTTGAGGTTCTACTGGTAGCGCAGGCACTCCACGGGGTCGAGTTTTGCGGCGCGGCGGGCGGGGTAGAAGCCAAAGATCACGCCGATGCCGACTGATACGGCAAACGCGATCATCACGGTCGTAATGGAGAAGCTCGGGGTGATCGTCCCGGTGGCTCCAAACTCGCTCATAATGCCCGAGTTGGCGGCAAAGAACGTGAGCCCCCAGGCCAGCAGATAGCCAATCACGACACCTAAAATGCCGCCGGTGATGCACAGCGCCGAGGATTCGGCCAAAAACTGGGCCGTGATATCGCGTCGGCTTGCGCCCAGGGCGCGGCGGATACCGATTTCGCGGATGCGCTCGGTCACGTTGGTGAGCATCATGTTCATAATGCCGATACCGCCTACAAGTAGCGAAATGCCGGCAACGGCGCCCATGATGAGCGAGAAGGCGCCCATAAAGGAGTTGAGGGCATCGATAGCGCTCTTCATGGAGCTTGCCGACACGCTTTCATACTCGTCGTCCTCCGAGATGCCCTTCATGTTGCGCACCTTGGACTCGATCGTCTTGCAGAGCACATCCATGTCCGTACCCTCGGCGGCGAGCGCCGTCACGCTGGGAAACGATGGATTGTCATCGCCGAAAAGCTCGGCGATCGTTTCTCGCGGCATGTACAGGCTCAGCGAGCCCATGGAGTCGTTGCCGCCGTCGATGACGCCAATAATCTGCACGTCTCCGCTCGAAACCTTGATGGTCTTGCCAATCGCGTCCTGTTCGTTGCCGTACAGTTGATCGGCGCCGCCGCGGCCAATGAGCGCCACGCGCGCGCCGGATTTGGACTCGATGTCGTTATAGGTGCGACCGGCAACGATCTTGCTGGCGCCCACGGCATCGAGCATGTCACTATCGACACCTTGGGCCATGACGGTATAGCTCTTATCCCCAACTTTGTACTCGGAATAGGCGCTGTCGACGATGCCGATCTGCTCGATTTGCGGCACCGTCTTGCGCAGCTTCTCGACATCCGAATCGGTGAGCTCTTGGGACGAGTAGATCTGCACCATGCGGGCCGCGTTGAGGCCCAAGCTGTTGACCAAGCTGTTTTGGATGCCGCCGATGAGCGAGGTCATGGCTATGACCGAGGCGATGCCAATGACGATGCCCAGGATGGTGAGCAGGCTACGTCCCTTGTTGGCCTCGAGCGAGTGCAGGGCTTCTTGGACAAGATCGCGGGTGCTCATGCCTTCACTCCCTTCAGCCAGGTGGAGGATGTATGAGTTGCGGGTAGGTTGCTGACGGCTCCGCGTAGCGTATTCGGCGCATGTGCGATATATGCGCCGTCATGGATGCGCCCGTCGCGAATGGTCGCGGCACGGTCGGCCTCGGCGGCAATGCCCGGGTCGTGCGTGATGAGCACGATGGTCTTGCCGCGCTCCTGGAGCTTGTGGAAGGTTTCCATGACGAGCGCCCCGGTTGCCGAGTCCAGGTTTCCCGTGGGCTCGTCGGCCAAGATGATGGGCGGATCGTTGACGAGGGCGCGCGCGATGGCGACGCGCTGCATTTGTCCGCCCGAGAGTTCCGATATGCGGTGGTCCCAATGGTCGACCGGAAGCGTTACGGCCTGCAGCGCGTGCACGGCGCGCATCTCGCGCTGGTTGCGCGGCACATTGGTGTAGGACAGCGGCAGCATGACGTTTTCGATAACCGACAGACGCGGCAGCAGGTTGAAACTCTGAAAGACAAAGCCGATGCTCAGCGCACGCACCTCGGTGAGCTCATCATCGTCGAGTTCGGCGACATTGAGGCCCTGCAGGTAATAGTCGCCCGCCGTCGGTTTGTCCAAGCAACCCAGGATGTTCATGAGCGTCGACTTGCCTGAGCCCGAGGGGCCGGTGATGGCGACGAACTCACCGGGGTCCACCGCCAGGCTCACATTGTGCAGGATGTGGGCGCAACCGGCCTCGCTCTCAAAGATGCGGTGCACGTTGCGGATGTCGATGACGGGGCGCATTACATGCCCTCGTCGGCAGGCATGCCGTCGCCGCCGTCTGCTGTCATGCCCGCGCCAGTATCCACCACGATGGTGTCTCCATCGCGCAGCTTGGTAACCGGCACGTCGGGGTTGATCTCGTTGCCTTGCTCGTCGCGCTTGACCTGCGTCTTGCCGACCACAGCTTCGTTGTCGTTTTGCGTCACGACAGTTACCTTCACGCGGCGCGTTTCCTTGCCTTCGTCATCGGTGGCCAGATTGACGTAATAGTGCTCGCCATCCTCGGTCATGAGCGCCATGGTGGGCACCATGACTACGTCGTCAAGCTGCTCGGTCACCACCGAGACCTCGGCAGTCATACCGGGCTTAAGGCGGCTGTCGGGTGCTTCGATGAGGATGTCGACGTTAAAGGTTACGCTTCCGCCACCACCGTTGGCTGCGTCGGAGTTTGCAACCGATGCGATAGCCGTGACGGTGCCCTGGCTCACGATATCGGGAAACGCGGGATAGGTAACGTTGGCGCTCTGGCCCACGGCGATCTTGGCGATGTCCTTTTCGCCCACCTGAACCGTCACCTTCATCTTAGAGAGGTCGGCGATTTGCATGCACTGCTTGCCGCCGCTCGTGTCGCCTTCGCCCATGACCATGCCTCCGGTCACCGTGGCGCCCACTTTGGCGTTGAGTTCGACGATGCTACCCGAGCTGGGGGCCTTTACGGTGCGTTCGGTCGCCTTGGCGTTTGCCTGGTCCAGGGTTGCCTGGGCCGAGGCGAGATTGCGCTGAGCGCTCGAGACGGCGCTGGCGTTGGCGGTTGCATCCGTCGGGGTGGTCGCTCCGTCGGCATCCAGCGTCGGTGCTGCCTGTGCGGCAGCAAGTGTCGCCTGTGCGTTTTTCAGGTCTTCCTGCGCGGCCGCGACCGCGCGCTGCGCCTCGGCAACGGCATTATCTAGCTCATCGTTTTTAATGGTCATGAGCACGTCGCCCTCGTTGACGCTCTGACCGGCTTGCACGTTGATCGATGCTACCGTGCCGTCAACAGAAGGGGAGACCACTGAGGCAGAAATTGGCTTGAGCTGTCCTTTTGCCTCGACAGTCGTGGTAAAGGTGCCTTCCATGACCATGTCGGTAACAGGTTCACCTGCAGATTGCGGCTGCGAATTGAGGACAACGCTCACAATAATGGCTATTAGGACAATGCCGCCCACGATGCCGGCAGCGATGCCGCGGCGGACGAGCTTTTTGCGGCGCCGCTCCGCGCGCTTGGCCTTGAGCTTTGCGTAAGCCTCATCGTCGGATATTCCGGCGTTACCTTGCTCGTCGTCGTTTTGCTGTGCCGTGGGGGCGCTTGTGATGAGCGGTAGAGTTTCAGTTGCGCCTTCCGGCACGCGCCCGGTATCGTCGGGACCCGGGGTGATGGTGGGGACATTCGACATAGCGTCTCCTTTATAGAACTTACCGCAATAAGTATATGCGCCCACCGGTTGGGGCGGGCGCACAGGCGCGATTCTTTCAGCATCGAAAGGTAGGTGACGCTGAGCTTTGTTGTGACACGCGTGATGTGCTAGGAGTGGACGACCACGCACAGACCGACGCTGATGCAATCGTGGAGCGCCTTGGCATCGGCCAGGCGCAGATTGATGCAGCCGTGGCTACCGCACCACTTATAGGAGTTGGGATCGTCGAAGCTCTTGTCGTTTTGCCAGGTAGCGTCGTGGAAGCCAACCATGTTGCCCTCAAACGGCATCCAGTAGCTCACCGGGCTCTCGTATTTGGGCTTACCGGTCTTGGGGTCCTTGGCGCCGATAAGCTTGGTGGCGCCGTCGTTGCTGTTGATCTGCCACACGCCCTCGGGGGTGGAGTCTTCGCCCGGTTTGCCGGAAATAAAGTTGGCCTCCCACACGATATTGCCGCCCTCGTCATAGTAGCGTGCGTGCTGCTCGGACAGGTCGACGTCGATATACGCCTTCCAATCGGGCTCGCCCTTGGCGGTAAAGGTGTCGGCCTTCTGGGAGTAATTGATCTCAATCTCGCCGGTCTGCTTGTTGTTTATAGCATCCTCGACCTGCTTGGCAAGCGTGCTGCTATCGATAGACCAACCAAAGTCACCGCCTTCGACGGCACATTGCTTGCCATCGGCGCGCGTCCACCAACGAGTGGAGCCCACGGTGTTAAAGCCATTGGCGAGGTCTGCTGCCCAGTTGCTGATCTGGGAGGTGTCAAGTGTGGGGTTCGCGGGGTCGGCAAAACTGATCCACTGCAGCACCGAGCTGCCGTCGACCTTGCCGGCATCGTTGCCGTTGAGCTTAAGGGTCACGTTAACGCCCAGGAAGTTGTTGGCGGCATCGCATGCGGCCTGGATCTGGTCGTTGGTGAGCGTGCCGTTGAGCGGCTCGTAGGCATCGTTTCCGAGCTTCGTAAGATCGACGGTCTCGGACAGCGACGCGAGCTCGATCTCCGCATACTTAATGACATGCTCGCGGTTGAGCTTTTCGTTGGAGCGGGCCTTCTCGATCGTGAACTTGCCCGCCTTCTCGTCGTAGGAGCTCGATGCCTCAAAGGTACCCGTGCGGCCCTCGTTGAATGCGTCGATGGCGGCACCCAGATCCTCCTCGAACTGCTTTTGGTCAAAGGCGTCCGAGAGCATGGACAGGTCGACGTCCTGTTCCAGGTCGATGGTACCGTTTTTGGTCGCGCTAACGTTCTTGCCGCCGAGCGAGGCAATCAGGCGCGAAGGCCACAGCAGCGGCTCGTTGCTGCCGATAATCTCGTGGGCAGCTGCCTCGCCGTCGACGATGGGCTCGTCGGATTCGGGCTGATAGGTCCAGCTAAAGTCTTCACCCGAAACGGTGAGCTTGTAGTGCTTCCACGCTGAGTTAACCTTGGTAGCGGCGGATGAGGCGTTGGAAAACGAGATATCGACGCCGGCGATGGTGGTGTTGGGGTAGGCAATCTGCGAAAACGCCACGACGCCCACGATATAGACGATAGCGACAAGGCCGAGGACGACGAAGAACGCCGTCTTGCCGCCCGTCTTATTGCCCTTTGCGGATCGGTTGTCGGCGGGGCCGCGGTTGTTAGAAACTCGAGTGTGCGAAGGGCCCTGGTTGTGACCGGCGCCATGTGCGGAACGCTGCTGACGCTGCTGATGCTGGCCCTGATTGGGGCGCGGGGAGGTATTTGCCGCGCCGTGCTGTTGACCATGGGCTGGCGCAATGGGACGGGGCGATTGGATGCCTCCGGGCTGCCTGCTGGGCTGTTGCGGATCGGGGATCAGTTGGCTGCGGTCGAGTTGCGACATCGTGTATATTTCCTTCGAGTTTCGCTTTACGGCTCATCGTGTTTTAACTGGGCTTGAATTATAGCGATTACGCAATTGCTTGTGTTACGAAAACAGTGGCGATAAAGGATAGGTGGGACATATGTCCCACCTATCGTTCGCTTTTGCTCACTATCCGCATATTCCGCATTTTGCGCACGCCGAGAGTGCTGCCGGAGCCTGCGCGATGCCGCCCTTGGCCGTCTCGCGCAACGTGGCGGGCAGGGCGTGGCCTACCGAGAGCATCACGTGCGCCATCTGGTCAAACGGCACCAGGCTCTTGATGCCGGCGAGGGCGAGCTGCGCCGAGCTGAAGGCCGCGGCCACTCCGATGGCGTTGCGGTTTTGGCAGGGCACCTCGACAAGGCCGCCGACGGGGTCGCAAACGAGGCCCAACAGGTTGCTCAGTGCAATGGAGCTGGCGTCGAGCGCTTGCTCGGGCGTGCCGCCCATCATCTGGACCAGCGCGGCGGCGGCCATGGCGGCAGCGCTTCCAACCTCGGCCTGACATCCGCCCTCGGCGCCGGCGACGCAGGCGCTCGTGGTGAGGTTGAGGCCGATGGCGGCGGCGCAGTAGAGGGCATCCATGACCTGTTCATCGTCGAGCTGGAGGTGATCGGCGAGCGCCAGCACGCAGCCGGGGACGACGCCCGCGGAGCCGGCCGTGGGGGCGGCAACGATCACGCCCATGGTGGCGGAGCGCTCGAGCACGGCCATCGCGCGGGCCACGGCATCGGTCTGAACGGGGCCCATCAGGCTTGCGCTTAAATCGTTGCGGTAGGTGGCATCGACGAGCTTGGCCTCTCCGCCGATAAGCCCGCCGAGCGATCGCTGCGGATTGGCGATGGGGGCCGTGGTCTCCTCGCGCATGACGTCGAGCACGCGGCGCATGGCTGCGATAGCATGGGCCTCGCCGGTCAGACGCGCCTCGCGCACGGCCATGACGGCGCCGATATTCAGGCCGAGCTCGGCGCACGCATCGAGCAACTGCTCGCCGTCGTCGAAGATCTCCTTGGCCGAGACACCGGGGGAGAGCGACGAGGCCGAGCCCGGGAGCTCGATAAACGTGGCGTAATCGACATTGTCGAGCTTGCGCAGCATGGGGACGACGGTGTCGTCGGGAGCGCCGTCGGTCTCAAAGACGGAATAGGCCTGGCCGCCCACCTCGGTGCGGTAGGTGCGGCAGAAGGCGATGTTGACGTGTGCGTAGGCGAGCAGGTTCGTGAGTGCTGCGAGCACGCCGGGAACGTCCTGGTGCGCCACGAAGAGCGTGGAATACATGCCCGAGATGTCGACGCCGACGCCGTTGATGCGGCTGATGCGCATCTTGCCGCCGCCGAGGCTCTCGCCGCGGACCTGTGCCGTGGCGCCCGTGTCGTCGACCATCTCGATGTCGACGGTGTTGGGGTGGATGGAGGCGTCGTCGCCCTTGATGTCAAAGTGAAAGTCGAGGCCCTGCTCGCGCGCGAGGTCAAAGGCCTGCTTGATGGTCTCGTCGTCGGTATCGAGGCCCAAGATACCCGCGACGAGCGCGCGATCGGTGCCGTGACCGCGGTAGGTGTGGGCAAAGGAGTTCCACAGGCCAAAGGTGACCTTGGTGATGCGGCCTTCCAGCAGGCTAGCGGCAACCTGGGCGCAGCGCAGGGCGCCGGCGGTGTGCGATGAGCTGGGGCCGACCATGACGGGGCCCAAGATCTCGAATGCCGAGGTCGTTGCTAGTGTTTGCGGCTTGCCTGCCATGGCTGCTCCTTCTTTATCTCGTCGTCCCGAGGGGCGGGGCATACTCTGTCCCGCCGTTCCGAGGGCTTTGGTATTTGGTCGCCTGCTCGGACAGTCCTGCTCGCACGGAGGCCACATTAAGTGGCCTCCGGCTCGTGCGGAACTCGCGATCGACCAAATACCAAAGCCCTCGGAACTTAGGATACATGGTTGGAGTCGCTCTGCTGCAAAATTTATCGGTCTGTGACCTATTCCATGTCCCAGGTCGGCTCATCTTCACCACCGTAAATAAAAAAGAAGTACCGGTTGGAGCCGGTACTTCTTTTGGTGCGTTTTTATTTGGCTGTGGCTTTTATTGTTAGCTTACAGACCGCAGGTTGCTTTGAGTTCTTCGACTCGGTCGGTTTTCTCCCAGGTGAAGTCGGGGTCTTCGCGGCCAAAGTGACCGTAGGCTGCCGTCTTTTCGTAGATGGGGCGGCGCAGGTCCAGGTCGCGGATGATGGCGCCCGGGCGCAGGTCGAAGGTCTTCTCCACGGCCTCGACGATCTTGTCTTCGGCAACATGTGCGGTGCCAAAGGTGTCGACCATGATCGACAACGGCTTGGACACGCCGATGGCGTAGGCCAGCTCGACTTCGCAGCGGTCGGCAAGGCCGGCGGCGACGACGTTCTTGGCGACCCAGCGAGCGGCGTATGCGGCGGAGCGGTCGACCTTGGTGCAGTCCTTGCCGCTAAAGGCGCCGCCGCCGTGACGGCCGTAGCCGCCATAGGTGTCGACGATGATCTTACGGCCGGTTAGGCCCGTGTCGCCCATGGGGCCGCCCACGACAAAGCGACCGGTGGGGTTCACGTAGATATCGGCGTTGTCCCACGGCATGTTCTCGGCAGCCATGACAGGCGAGATGACATGCTCGATGAGGTCGTCCTTGATCTTGCCCATGTCTTCGATCTCGGCTGCGTGCTGCGTGGAGATGACGACGGTCGTGACCTCGACGGGCTTGCCGTCCTCGTAGCGCACGGTGACCTGGGTCTTGCCGTCGGGGCGCAGATAGGGCAGGGTACCGTCGTGGCGCACGGCGGCCAGGCGCTCGGCCAGGCGGCTCGCCAGGTAGTGCGGCATGGGCATGAGGGTCTTGGTCTCGTTGGAGGCATAGCCAAACATCATGCCCTGGTCGCCGGCGCCGATCAGGTCGATCGGGTCGGTGGTGGCGCCGGTCTGGGTCTCGAAGGACTCGTCGACGCCCTGGGCGATATCGGGGGACTGCTCGTGGATGAGGCTCATAACGCCACAGGTATCGCAGTCAAAACCAAACTTGGCGCGGTTGTAGCCGATGCGGCGGATAACGCCACGGGCAATCTCCTGCACGTCGACGTAGGCCTGGGTGCGAATCTCGCCGGCGACGATGACGGTGCCGGTGGTCACGAGGGTCTCGCAGGCGCAGCGGACGTTTTCCACGTTGGCGGGCACGCCGTTGGGCGCAATATAGCCCTGCTCCTGGAGCTCTATTTCTTTGGCGAGGATTGCGTCGAGGACGGCGTCGCTGATTTGGTCGGCGATCTTATCGGGATGACCTTCGGTCACCGACTCCGACGTAAACACAAAGGACCCGTGTTGGGGTGGGATGGAACGAAGTTCTTCTGACATGATTGTCCTTTCAAAAACGCGTCCCGGCGACCGTTACCATTCCGCCGGGCTCTGTATGCAAGGGGACATCATAGCGCGTAAATCCAACATTCACACCCTTTCCGCACCTACTCATTGGGGACAGACTTAAATGGCCAGTCGGGTGCTCATTGGGTAGTCATTTAAGTCTGTCCCCAATGAGTAGGTCGGTGCCCTTTGTGCGGAGGTTGCGTTGATGCTTTATACTGATGCGGTTAGACATCCATCCTGCAATCGAGGAGATTTCCATGGCATCAGACGTTCGCGTCCGCTTTGCACCCTCACCGACGGGCAAGCTGCACATCGGCGGCGCCCGCACCGCTATCTATAACTGGGCTTTTGCCCGCGCAAACGGCGGCACGTTCATCCTGCGCATCGACGACACCGACCCCACCCGTTCCACCGACGAGAACACGCAGATCATCCTGCGCGCCATGCGTTGGCTGGGTCTTGACTGGGACGAGGGTCCCGAGGTGGGCGGCGACTTTGGCCCCTATGCTCAGACCGAGCGCCTAGATCTGTACAAACAGGCCGCCCAGCAGCTTTGGGATGAGGGCAAGGCCTATCCCTGCTTCTGCACCAAGGAGCAGCTCGAGGCCGATCGCAAGGCCGCGCAGGAGCGCAAGGATCCCTTCCAGGGCTATCAGCGCCGTTGCCGCGATTTGGATCCCGAGGAGGCCCGTCGCCGCATCGAGGCCGGCGAGCCCTACGTCCTGCGCATCAAGGTGCCCGAGGACCGCGGCGACGTCGTCATCCACGACGCCGTTCATGGCGAGGTGACCTTCGACGCCAAGGAGCTCGACGACTTTGTCATCTTCCGCTCCGACGGCACGCCCACGTACAACTTCGCGACCGTCGTCGATGACGCCATGATGAAGATCACCCACGTCATCCGCGGCGACGACCACCTTTCCAACACCCCGCGCCAGGTCATGGTCTACGAGGCCCTCGGCGCGCCCGTGCCCACGTTCGCCCATATTTCCATGATTCTGGGCGCTGACGGCAAGAAGCTTTCCAAGCGCCATGGCGCCACCTCGGTGGAGGAGTACCGCGACGCGGGTTACCTGCCCGACGCGTTCGTCAACTACCTGGCGCTGCTTGGCTGGTCGCTCGACGGCGAGACCACGATCATCCCGCGCGATGTCCTGGCCAGCAAGTTCTCGCTTGACCGCATTTCCAAGAACCCGGCGACCTTCGATCCCAAAAAGCTCGACTGGGTCAATGCCGAGTACATCAACGGCATGTCCGACGCTCAGTTTGCCGACGAGATCATGGTCCCCGAGCTGCACGAGGCGGGCCTCATCGAGGGTAACGTCGAGTACGGCGAGGACTGGATCGACGCGCTTGCCGCCATCGTCAAGCCGCGCACCAAGATGCCGGCCGACGCCGTGACCGTCGCCGCCCCCATCTTTGCCACGGCCGAGACGCTCGAGTATGACGAGAAGTCCGTCAACAAGGGCCTGGCCAAGGAGGGCATGGGTGCCATTCTGGACGCCGCCAAGGCCGCGCTCGAGGGTGTTACCGAGTGGTCGGCCGCCGACATCGACGCTGCGCTTGAGCCGCTGCCCGAGCAGATGGACCTCAAGAAGCGCGCGGTATTCCAGGCCGTGCGCGTCGCCGTCTGCGGCAACATGGTGAGCCCCCCGCTGGGCGAGACCATGGCGCTCGTCGGCCGCGACGACTGCCTGGCGCGTATCGACCGCGCCCGCACGATGGCGCTGTAACAGTCGTGTAAACGCATGTATCCGAGCCCCGCTCACCACGAGTGGGGCTCTTGTTTCTAAAGACGTATGGGATGGGAGGTACAGAGACCATGGCCGAGCAACTGTCACTGTTTGGTTCGCCTGAACCGGAGGAAGCTCCGAAGTCCGCGGCCCCTGCCGCCGCCCCGGCGCAGCCCGATTTCGCACCCGAACCCATCGCCGCCTACTCGAGCGTGGTCCTCGACATTCCCACTCGTGCGCTGTCCGAGCCGTTTGCCTACGGTATTCCACAGTCTCTCGCCATCGAGGCGCAGGTCGGCTCCACCGTCCTGGTCCACTTTGGCAACCGTGCGGCTGCTGGCTATATTGTCGATATTGCGTCTGAGCTGGGCGAGCTGCAAGGCAACAACGCCCTCGACCCCTCGTGCATCAAGCCCATCGAGGCCATCATCAGCAAACCGCTCTTTGGCGCCGAGGCCGCCCGCATTGCGCGTTGGATGAGCCGCGAGTATGTCGCGACGCTTTCCGAATGCCTGCGCCTGTTCTTGCCTCCTGGCGGCAGCCCGCGGGTCGTGAAGGGCGATGACGGGGCGTGGACGGTCGAGCGTCCTGCCGTCAAGCCTATTCAAAACCGCTGGGTCATGCTCACGCCTGAGGGTTTCGACTATACGCCGCCCAAGACTGCCGTTCGCCAACGCCAGCTCATCGAGGCGCTTCAGTGCGGCCCGGTCACGACGCGCGATCTTAACTTGCTCTACAACAACATGTCGGCGACCATCAAGGCGCTCGAAAAACGCGGCGTCGTGGTGGTGGAGGAGCGCCGCGCCTGGCGTGGCTGCAGCGAGCAGACCACGTTGTCCTCGGCAAGCGGCAAGGCGCCGGTCGCGCTCACGGACGGCCAGCAGAAGGCGCTCGCGCAGATTGAACGCGCCCGCCTTGACGCCCACGGCGACGTGGTCCTTGTCGATGGCGTCACCGGATCCGGTAAAACCGAGGTCTACCTCTCCGCTATCGAGCGTGTGCTCGCGGCCGGTCGCTCGGCCTGCGTGCTCGTGCCCGAGATCTCGCTGACGGCCCAGACCGTCGGCCGCTTCCGCTCGCGCTTCGGTGAGACGGTCGCGGTCTTCCACTCGCGCCTTTCGGCCGGCGAGCGTCTGGACCAGTGGGATATGGTCGCCAGTGGTGCCGCGCGCGTGGTCGTCGGCGCGCGTTCGGCACTCTTTTGCCCGCTCAGCGACCTGGGCCTCATCATCATCGACGAGGAGCACGAGACCAGCTACAAACAGGGCTCCAGTCCGCGCTACCATGCGCGCGAGGTGGCGGCCGAGATTGCGCGCCGCTATCGCTGCCCACTCGTGCTGGGCTCGGCTACGCCTTCTGCCGAGGCCCTCGACCGCTGTCGCCGCGGCACGTACAACGGTGTCACCTGGACGCGCGTCGAGATGCCCGAGCGCCCGGGACACGCCGTGCTACCCACGGTCCGCATTGCCGACCTGCGCCGCGAGTTTTCGCACGGCAGCCGTTCCATGTTCTCAAAACCGCTGATGAAAGGCTTGGAACGCGTGGTCGAGCGCCGCGAGAAGGCCGTGCTGCTGCACAACCGCCGCGGCTTTGCGCCGTTTTTGATGTGCCGTGAGTGCGGCTGCGTTCCCACCTGCAACCACTGTTCCACCGCGCTCACATATCACGAGCGCACGCATACGCTGCAGTGCCATACCTGCGGTTCGTCCTGGCGCGTGCAACCCTATCCGGCGCCCTCGAGCCGCTGTCCCAAATGCGGCAGCCGCTATCTGGCAAAAATGGGCCTGGGCACGCAGCAGATCGAGGACGCGCTGCACCAGATGTTGCCCGACGACGTCGCCATCATTCGCATGGACGCCGATTCCACGCGCGGCAAGGACGCGCACAAAAAGCTGCTCGAGCAGTTCGATGCCGCCGATTGCGCGGTGCTGCTGGGCACCCAGATGATCGCCAAGGGCCTCGACTTTCCCGAGGTCACACTCGTGGGCGTGGTCAATGCCGACTTTGCGCTAAAGTTGCCCGATTTTAGAGCAGGGGAGCGGGCCTACGATTTGCTGGAGCAGGTCGCGGGCCGTGCCGGACGCGGCGATCGCCCCGGCGAGGTCATCATTCAGACGTACCTGCCCGAGGACCCTGTCATTCGCGCCGTTGCCGAGCACGATCGTTCGATCTTTACCGACTACGACCTGGACCAGCGTCGTGACGCGCTGTATCCGCCCTTCGTGCGTCTGGTCAACATTTTGGTGTGGTCTGCAAGCCGCGACGATGCGCAGGATTATATCGGGCGCATCGCAAAACTCCTCAAGCGCCGCTGGCACGCCGCCGCGCCCGACTTTTTGCGGGCGGGCAGCGCCGTCCCGCAGGTGCTGGGCCCGGCTTCGTGTGTAATCGAGAGAGCCAAGGACCGTTATCGCTTCCACCTGCTTGTGAAGTCGTCCGTGGGGTACCATGTCTCTGATGATATCGACGCCTGCCTCAAAGAGGTGGGTTCCGTGCGCGGCGTGAGCGTGAGCGTTGACGTCGACGCCTATGATTTGATGTAGCAACCCGAAAGGATGGCCATGGAAGCCAACGGAATCGTACTGTCACCCGACCCTCGTCTGCGTCAGGAGTGCGCCGTCATCGAGGAGATCACCCCGGCGATCGAGGCACTTGCCGAGAAGATGAAGAAGATGATGTTCGACAACGGCGGTTGCGGCCTGGCCGCCCCGCAGATTGGCGAGCTCATTCAGCTCGTCACCATCGACTGCGACTACAGCGACAAGAATGACTACGACCCGTACGTGCTCATCAACCCTGTTATTGTTGAGCAGAGCGACCATCTCGTTCCATTTAGCGAGGGCTGCCTTTCCATCCCTGGCATTAGCTGCGAGATTGAGCGCCCCGATCATGTCGTCGTCGAGGCGTACGACCTGGACGCCAACCTGATTCGCTATGAGGCCACTGGCGACCTGTTCTGCGTGTGTCTGCAGCACGAGATTGATCACCTGCACGGCAATACCATGTTCGAGCGACTGAAGCCCATGCAGAGGCTCAAGGCCGTCAAGGAGTACCAGGACGCCCTGGCCCGCGGCGCTCGACCGGGCGAGACGGAGTAAGTCGTCCGTCCCCTTCCGCCGCAGGGCTTAGGTTTTGCTCCATGCTCAAACAGTCCTGCTCGCACGAAGAGCACATTAAGTGCTCTTCGGCTCGTGCGGAACTGCGCGTGGAGCAATAACCTAAGCCCTGCGGCGGAAGGGGACTGCGTTTTCATGCTCCTTTTCGCCCGGGTGCCGTTGGGCCAGGGAGGGGCGTCTTCGCTGATATTTGCTTTGTTGGAAGAGCTGCTTTTATTGCGGCTCTTTCTTTGGTTTTGGGTATATTTGTTCTTGTTGAATTGTTATTGCGGATGGGCTGGGTACTTGGCTTTCCGCCGTTATTTGTAGCTGTCTCGGCTCTGGTTGAGGGGAGACGTTCTTTATGCGTATTGTGTTTATGGGTACGCCTGATTTTGCTGTGCCTTCGCTGACTTCGCTTGTTGAGGCTGGGAATGAGATTGCGCTCGTAATTACTCGTCCCGATGCTGTTCGTGGGCGTGGTAAAAAGCTTGAGCCTTCTCCTGTTAAGGCCAAGGCGCTTGAGCTGGGGTTGCCGGTTGTTGAGGCCAATCGTATGACCCCGGAAGTTATTGATCAGCTCAAGGCTGCCGATGCCGATATTTTCTGCGTGGCTGCCTATGGCTGCATTTTGCCTGATGAGGTGCTGCAAATGGCGCCGCTTGGTATTGTGAATGTTCATGCGTCCTTGCTGCCGCGTTGGCGTGGCGCTGCTCCTATTCAGCGTGCGATTCTCGCTGGTGATGAGGTTGCTGGCGTTTCCATTATGCGCATTGGGCATGGCGTGGATACGGGCGCTTATTGCGCGCAGGCCTCGACCTCGGTTGCCGGTAAGCATGCCGAGGCACTGACTATGGAGCTTGGCGAGCTGGGCGGTAAGCTGCTGGCCGATACGCTGCCCTCGCTTGCCGATGGCTCGGCTGTTTGGACTGAGCAGGATGAGTCGCTCGTCACGCATGCTGCCAAGATTTCCAAGCAGGAGATGCGTCTGGATCCTCAGATGGCGGCGCTCGATTGCGTGCGCCACGTGCTGGCTTCGTCCGATACCGCTCCTGCTCGCTGCGTGATTGCCGGCAAGACCGTGCGCGTGCTCGATGCCGCACCGGCGGATGTGTCGCTTGCCGAGGGCGCTGTTGCCGTCAAGAGCAAGCGTGTCTATCTGGGACTTTCCGATGGTGCGGTTAGACTGCTCGAGGTTAAGCCCGACGGCAAGCGTGCCATGGCTGCTTCTGCATGGGCTGCCGGCCTGCAGGGTGCCGATCTGACGTGGGGTGTTTTGTCATGAGCAAGCTTTCCCCCGCGCGCAAGCTTGCGCTCGACGTGCTGATGGAGGCCGACCGTCGCGGCATGTATGCGCGTGACGTGCTCTCTGCCCGTGCTACGGCCAAGGCCATTGACCAGCGCGATTCCGCGTTTGCGGCTCGCTTGGCGCTGGGTGTTGCCGCGACGCAGGGCATTTTGGACGAACTGCTTGACCAGTCTCTCGATAAGCCCAAAAAAGTCGCACCGCGTGTTCGAATGGCGCTTCGCATCTCGGCCTTCGAGATGCTCTACCTGCATACCCCAGGTCGCGTTGCCGTAAGTCAGGGTGTTGAGCTGGTTCGTAGCGGCGCTAAGTCGGCCGCCGGTCTGGCGAACGCCGTGCTGCATAAGGTCGCGGACAACGTTGAGGACTTTGCCGCCGCCGCGGGTGCCGATGAGTCCGAGCGCCGTTTGGTTCGCCTATCTCGCCTGATGGGTATGCCGCGCTGGCTTTGCGCACGCATTATGGCGTCGTTCGATACGCCCGAGGGCGCGCTCAACTTTGCCGGAAATCTGGCGCCCGCGCCGCTCGCTTTGCACGAGAACGCCTTTGCAACCAAGCCTGATCCGTACCTATCGCAGCTTGTGGCGCCGGTGTTCCCGGGCTGCCATGCGCCGGTCGATTCGCAGGCTACGGTTGCGTCGGGTGTGTTTGAACGCGCGGCGGCCGTGGCCTCGGACCTTAACGCCCAGCTCATCGCTACTGCGGCGACCCGTCCTGGGCTTTGCCTGGAGATCGGCGCCGGTCGCGGCACCAAGACCTATGTGATGATGTGCCAGGCCAAGCGTGCCGGCTACGAGCGTCAGCACACTGCACTCGACTTGCACGATCGCAAGTGTGATCAGAATCTTGCGCGCCTGCATAAGGCTGGTATCAAGGGCGTTCGTACCGTCTCGGGTGATGCGTGCGAGCTCGATACGGTCCTCACGTCGTTCGATGCGATGCTTGGTAAACCCGTTCTGTTCGATACGGTGTTTATCGATGCCCCGTGCTCGGGTACCGGCACCATGCGCCGTCACCCCGAGATTCCCTGGCGCCTTGCCGAAAGCGACGTGACGTGCGAGTTGCCCAAGCTGCAACTGACGATGCTCAAGGAAGCAGCCGCGCGCGTAGCTGCCGGCGGTGAGCTTATCTATGCCACCTGCTCGGTCTTTGATGAAGAGAACACGAAGGTCGTGGATGCGTTTTTGGCTTCGCCTGAGGGCGCAGGCTTTAGCCTGACACCCCTCTCCGAGGCGCAGATTCTGCAGCTACCCGAGTTTGAACAAGCCGAGAAGCTCGTCTCCGTACGCCAAAACGACCGCGGACTCTTCCAAAGCGTCCCCGTAAACGCCGACTCCTACGACGGCCACTTCTGCGCCCGCCTGGTCCACAAGTAACTACTAAGTTGCGGTGAAATAGGGATTGAAAAGCGGCTTCTACCCGCCAAACAGTCCTTATTTCACCGCAACTCATAAGGATGATTTTTCTGGGACTGGGATTAATTAATCGGATATGAAAGTAAGCGGTTGGGTTTGGTAAGTTTCTGGATGCATGAACCGCTCGCAGATTTAATATTGAGGGGTTAAAATGATCGATCTTAATAGTGACAAGATTGACAATCCTGAAGATAATACTCAGGAAAATGAAGAGGTTGAGAATTCTTCGATTAAAAAGCGGGTAATTATTGGTGCCGGTATTGTTGCTCTGCTCCTTGCTGGTTGTGTCGGTGGTTATGCTGGTTACAATTACAAACAAGCATGTAGTGAACATAATCAGCAGGTTGAAGTTTTGTATTCAAAGGCTAGCGATAGTGTTGCTGCCTTTAAGGCTGATCCTGGGTTACTAACTTTTGAGCAACGTCTTGATACCATTAAAAATGCTCAAAATAATAAAGAGATTTTGAATAAAGAAATCTCTAATGACAGTTTTAAGTATGCGGATGGCACTTCCCCTGATTGGACTAAGCTGCTTAATAAGTATGATTCCATTATTAAAGGCTGCCGTAAGGCTCAAAATAATGAGTGGAATACTTCTCTAGTTGATCATGCTAATTTTGATGTGAATTCTACTGAAGATACTGACTCTCTCCAGCAGCATATTAATAGCCTCAATGGTCTTCTTAATGATATTTCTAACAAAGATAATCAGAAGCTGATTTTTGAAGATGCCAAAAAGGATTCTAAAAAATTCATCGATCAAATCAATGAACAGATTAGTCGTTATCAAACTCGTATTGATGATTTAAACAAGGCAAAAGCTGAAGCTGAAGCTGAAGCGAAGGCTCAAGAGGAAGTAACAGCACAAGCTCAACAGCAGACTTCTCAGCAGAATAGTTATTCTAGCGGTAGTAACTATTCTAATAATAATTCTGGTGGATCTTCTAGCAGTATTTCTTCTTCCAATAATAGTGGTGGTAAGTATGTCATTCGTCAATTAGATCAATATGATGCAGCTGGTAACTATATCGGGTCTACTCATTGGTATAGCGATGGTACCTGTGACGATCCCTATTCTGCCGGTATGGGCGGATTTTAAAATATACTAATTTTTAAAAATAATTATCGACCCATAGCGCAAAGAAGCGGCCCCGCGATCGGAGTTGATCGCGGGGCCGCTTGTCACTAGTGGCTATGCGGGCAGTTGGCGCAGCAGCCGCTGGTGGCGTTGGTGCTGGAGCCGCCGCTTCGCTGGTCGGTGTTGTAGAAACCGCTGCCTTCGAACTTAATTCCGCTGGCCGAGAACGTCTTGGATGCCGGGGCACCGCAGCTGGGGCATACGACCTCGGGCGTCTCGGACATGGGGTGCTCAACCTCAAACACGTTGCCACAGCTCGTGCACTTGTAATCGTAGCGCGCCATAATACTTCCTTTTCAGCACAAAGCGGGCAGATCGCTCTGCCCGCAAAAATTCAAACAGCTGTAACTGTACCCTATATCGGGGGTTTTATCACGCTTCGCCCCAGAATCTATGCGTGCTGCGCAGGAGCTTCGCAGTTTTCTCCTCGGCCGCGGCAATGTCGGCCTCCTGCGCCTTCCACGTCCAGTTGCCCGTGGCCACGCCCGGTACGTTCATTCGTGCATCGTCGCCAAGCCCCAGCACGTCCTGCAGCGGCATCATAACGAGCGGAGCATCGCTGGCCAGGACGTTGCCCATGAGCTCGCTTGCCAATGCAATGCCGCTCGGCTCGTCGCCGCCCGCAAAGGAGCGCGTGCACCAGCCGGCAAGCGTAGAGGTGTCGTGCGTCGAGGTGTACAGGATCTTGCCCGGTGTGGGATGAATTCCGCAGCGAACGTCGTAGTCGCTAAACTCCAGTACGTCCATGCCGGGGAAGCCGCAAGTCGAAGCCATCGCACGAACGCCAGGCGTCAGATAGCCTAGGTCCTCGGCGATAAAGTTAAGCGGACCCAGCTCGTCGTAGGCGGTCTGGAACAGGTCCTTGCCCGGGCCAGCCAGCCAGCGGCCGTCGGCACAGGCCTTGCCGGCAGGGATGCTAAAGTAGCTATGGAAGCCCAGGAAGTGGTCCAGGCGCACACGGTCGTAGAGCGCGAACGCACGACGCAGGCGATCCATCCACCAGCTATAGCCGTTTTCCTTCATGTGATCCCAGCGGAAGGTGGGGTTGCCCCAGACCTGGCCCTCGGGCGCAAAGTTGTCGGGCGGCGCGCCCGAAATCTCAATCGCCTTGCCGGTGTCGGACAGCCAGAAGTTCTCGGGCTCGCTCCATGCGTCGGCCGAATCATCCGAGACATACATGGGGATATCGCCGATGACTTCGATGCCCTTCTTGTGTGCGTAGTTCATGAGCTCGCACCAGGCAAGGTCAAAGCGATACTGCATGTACGCCTGTAGCTCGGCCTCGTCGTGGAATCGCTTGTCATCGATCAGGTGCTCGTTGTAACGCGCGACATCCGCCGGCCAATCGTGGCGCGACAGTCCCTCAAAGTGCTTCTTTACCGCCATGTAGACGCAGTACTTCTCGAGCCAGTCGGCGTTGCGATGTTTAAACGCCGTGTACAGCGGGTCGGCATCCTCGCCGCCGCGGGCCTTCCAGGTGACGAAGTCGGCGGCCAGCTCCTCGTGGCTCTCGGGCAGCAGATCGATATTGCCTGCAAAGGCCGAAGGACCGGCGTAGGGGGAGCGGAAGAAGTCCGTGGGATTGACGGGCAGGACCTGCCAGTAGCGCATGCCCATGGCAGCCAGGTGGTCGATAAAGCGACGCGTGGGCGCACCGATCGTGCCGGGCTTGCCGTCATCGGTCGGTACCGACGTGATGTGGCACACGACGCCCGCGCCATGATCGAGCGGCTCCTGCAGGCGCTTCTCGGCATGGTGATAGATGATCGAGGAGCCCAGCGGGTACAGGTCGAGCGTAACCGTGCCATTATGGATTTCGCACTCGTGGCCGCTAATCACGTCGCTCGCACATTCGCCGAGCGCCGGGATCGTCACGCAGTGCGAATTGCGCAGGCTGCGGTTGATGATAACCGTCGCGGCCTCGCCGTCTTTGCTCGTGCGGGTGTAGGCCAAGACGTCGTCGTTGAGCGCAAAGGCCTTGATCTCGCCATCGACCATAAACGGTAACGCGCGGCGAATGGCAGATGCGTTCTTAACGATGGCTAGCGTATCGAAGTCGTGGAGTTGGTCCTTGGTCGGCAGGGTGCGGCGGTTGCCCGGATCGGTGAGGCCCTCCAAGCCGTACTCGTCGCCATAATAGATCGAGGGCACGCCTGGGAAGGTCATCTGCATGAGCGTTGCCAACCAAAAACGGCTCTTGGCCAGGCCCATCGAGTTCTCGTCCAGGCGCCATTTGCTGCGCTCGCTCTCGGGCAGCTGCGACTCATCGGGGCCACCGCCGAGCACCGAGATAATGCGCGGGCGGTCGTGGCTCGAAAGCAGATTGAGCGCGCAGGCCAGTGCCTCGCGCGGGTAGTTCTCGCGCAGGGTCTCGATGTCCTCAGCAGCTTGATAGGCATTCTTGTAGCCCATCAAAAAGCCGATGACCATGTCGCGGAAGGGGTAGTCCATAGCAGAGTCGAGCTCGGAGCCCTGCAGGTAGCGGCGCAGATGGCCGTAGCTGATCTTGTTGGAGGCGTCCTCCCAGACTTCGCCGAGCAGCAGCGCATCGGGTTTCTCGGCGAGCACGGCTTTTTTGATCTCGGCCAGGAAGTCGTCGGAAAGCTCATCGGCCACGTCCAGGCGCCAACCATGGGCACCGGCGCGCAGCCATTTGCGGATCACGCCGTCCTTGCCCAGGAGCCGCTCGCGCACCAGTTCGGAGCTCTCGTTGATGGCGGGCATGTTGCCCACGCCCCACCAGCAGTCATACGAACCGTCTTCATGGAAGTAAAACGCATCGCGCCACGGCGAGTCCTCGCTCTGCCAAGCACCGACGCCGGGATAATTGCCGTAGCGGTTAAAGTAGATCGAATCGTCGCCCGTGTGGTTGAAGACGCCGTCCAGGATGATAGAAATGCCGAGCTTCTCGGCCGCCTTGCACAGCTCCGTAAAGTCCTGCTCGGTGCCCAGAATCGGGTCGATCTTGTTATAGTCGGCCGTGTCGTAGCGGTGGTTGCTCGCGGCCTCAAAGATGGGGTTGAGGTAGATGGCCGTAAAGCCTAGCTCGGCAATGCGGGGCAGGTCATTTTGGATACCCTTGAGCGAACCGCCGTAAAAATCCCAGGTCTTGATGGAGCCGTCTTCGGCACGCTCGTACTCGGGCGGTTCGTTCCAGTCCTCGACCATGCGGCGCTGGATTCCTTTGCGCGGTTTTTCAACTTCGGCAAGCGTGCGTTCGCGCCAGTTTTCGTCGCGTGCATAGCGGTCGGGGAAGATCTGGTAGACCATACCGCGCTCGTACCAAGTGGGACGGTTCTCGCGGTGCTTGTAGACGGTAATCTGGAAGGACGGAACCTCGGCGTAGTTGTAGGTCACTCCCTCGCCACCGGTGCGACCCTGCGGTGCACCCAGGCGTACCTCGGGCTGGCCCTCGATGTTGCAGATAAAGCTGTACCAGATAAGACAGGGCTCAGTGCACTCAAGCTCTACGGTAAATATGCCGTCGCCCTCGTGCGTCATGGGATACATAGACTCACCGATCTCATCGACCCAGGTGCGCAGGGTGAGCGTTGCCTGGTTGGGGTCGGCATCCTCCAAAATCACCGATAGCGAAACGGAAGTTCCAGTGGTCACAGCGCCAAACGGAGTACGAAACTGCGGCAGACGGCTGTTGTGAATCAATCTCATAATACGGTCCAGTTCAATAGAATCACGGCCTGCGGGCCATGGGCTTTACGCACAGGATGTAAGTATATCTGTTGTACACAGGCTGTATAAACAACATCCGTTTACCATCGGCGAACGGTTGTCCTAGAAAATCGTTTTACCACCCAAATTATCGCGGTATTCGAAAATGCCCAGACGGATACTATTTGTAGTCAAACAAAAGTACTTCGGTTTACTACGACGATTTGAATGATCTCATCCACGGTCAATTTGGTGATATTAAAACCGCAGGTAGAGGCGTTGCTAATTTCGTAGATTACCCGCCGTGGTCGGCTGGAGCCATTTTGTCGTAGTAAACCGGCCCTCTTTTTAATACAGAAGTTCAACCAAAAAGAGGGCGCCTGGTAGGGGCGCCCTCTTTTGCGTTGGATTAAGTTTTAATCGTCCTGACTAGTGACGCTTGCGGGTGGCCGTTGCCTTACGGACGGAGGTCTTCTTGGTCGGGGCCTTTTCCTCGGCCGGAACAGCGGGGGAGATCGGGGCCTCCTTGGCGGGCTCGGCCTTTGCCTTGGCCTTGGGAGCGGTCTTGACCTCTGCGGCCTTCGGAGCCGGCTCGGCCTTTACTGCGGGCTTTTCCTCGGCCTTAGCCTCTGCCTTGGGAGCAGCAGCCTTGGTCGTGGCCTTCTTGGCCGTCGTCGTAGCGCGCTTGCGCGTGGTGGTCTTGGCGGTCGGCTTTGCCTCGACAGCTGCCTTGGCCTTGGGCTCGGAGGGCGCCTCCTCGACTTTGACGGCGGGCTTTGCAGCAGCCTTCGGGGTCGTCTTCGCGGCGGCCTTCGTCGTAGCAGCCTTTGCCGTCGTCGACTTCGTTGCCGTGGTCTTCTTGGCGGTCGTGGTCTTGGACGCGGTCGTCTCCTTGGCAGCGGTCTTGGCCGGAGCCTTTGCCGCGGGCTCGGCCTTTACCTCGGGAGCGATCTCGGCCTCGGAGGCCTTCTTGGCAGCGGCGGTCGTACGCTTGCGCGTAGTCGATGCCTTGGCAGTAGTTGCCTTAGCGGCGCTAGTCTTGCTAGCAGCGGCCTTCGTGGTCGTGGCCTTCTTAGCCGTCGTCTTGCGGGCCGTCGTCTTCTTGGCGGCAGGCTTCGCGGCGGGCTTAACTTCGGCCTCGGCCGCCGGCCTCTCAATCTCCGGGTGCATAAAGAAATACAGGTCCAGATACTTGTCGGCCGAGCGCGTCCAGCTAAAGTCCTGGCTCATGGCCTGCGTGACCAGCTGGTTCCAAGCATCGCGGTTGTCCCAGAACAGGCGTGCCGCGCGGAACACGGCGTCGCCCATCTCGTCGCCGTTAAAGTTGCTAAACGAGAAGCCCGTGCCCTCGCCGGTAAACTCGTTATACGGGATCACCGTGTCCTTCAGGCCACCGGTCTCGCGCACGATGGGCAGGGTGCCGTAGCGCATGGCGATGATCTGCGACAGGCCGCAGGGCTCAAACTTCGAAGGCATCAAGAACATATCGGCGGCGGCATACATACGCTGCGACAGCGCCGGATCGAACTCGATGCGCGCGGCCATGGTGCCGGGGTACTTGTCCTGGAAGTAGCGCAGGCCGTCCTCGTAGTCGCGGTCGCCGGTGCCCAGCACCGCTACCTGCACGCCGCCGGACAGGATGCGGTCGAGCGCGTACATGACCAGGTCCATGCCCTTCTGGCGCGTCAGGCGCGTGACCATCACCATGAGCGGACGGTCGTCGCGAACCTCGAGCCCCAGCTCTTCCTGCAGCTTGGCCTTGCACACGGCCTTGCCGGAACGGTCCTCGACCGTGTAGTTTGCGGCAATGCGCTTGTCGGTCGCCGGGTCAAAGCCCGCCACGTCAATGCCGTTCAAAATGCCCTGCAGCGCATAGGAGCGCTCGCGCAACACACCGTCCAGGCCCTCGCCAAACTCGGGCGTCTGGATCTCGTTGGCATAGGTGGGGCTTACCGTGGTGATGGCATCGGCATAGCGCAGCGCGCCCAGCATGTAGTTGATGCTGCAGGCGTCGCAACGCAGCTGCGAGGCGGCCGCCGGAATATGCGCCACGCCCAGGATGTCCTCCATCACGGTGTCGCTAAACTGGCCCTGGAACGCCACGTTGTGAATCGAGAACACGGTCTTGACGCGGTCGTAAAGCGGCAGGCCCTGGTAGAACTCGCGCAAGAACACGGGCGCCAGTGCCGTCTGCCAGTCATTGCAGTGCAGGATGTCGCACTCAAAGCCGGCCGGCAGGTGCTGCAGGCTCTCGGTGATGGCCTTGGAGAAGAATGCGAAGCGCTCGCCGTCGTCAAAGAAGCCGTACGGATAGTCGCGCGCAAAGTAGCGCTCGTTGTCGATGAACATATAGGTGACGCCGTCGCGTTCGAGCTTCTCGAGCCCGCAGTACTCGTTGCGCCAGCCCAGGCTCACGTAAAAATCGGAGAAGTGCTCCATCTGCGCCTTGTACTCGTCCTTGATGGTGGCGTACTTGGGCACCATCACGATGACTTCGGCGCCAGCGCGCACGAGTGCCGCGGGCAGCGAGCCCGCCACGTCGCCCAGGCCACCGGTCTTTACAAACGGTGCGCACTCGGCCGAGGCAAACACGATCTGCATCTTTTTGCTGGAATCTGCCATATTGTCTCCCTGTTGCAATTCGAGAATAGCCGCCTGGCGCAAACCGGGCGGCTATTCTGCATGTTACGAGCGATGTCGCGGTGCCTACGTTAATGCACGATGGTGGTATCGGGAGTTAACGGGGCCTTGCCCAGCACCAGGATGTTCTCGGGCGTGCCGCGAAGCTCGGTATTGGTGGGAACCACGTTGTTCTTGTCCAGAATGGCATTCTCAACGCGGGCGCCGCTCTTGATGATGCAGCTCTGGTTGATGATCGAGTTGGTCACCGAAGCGCCTTCCTCGACCACAACGCCGCGCGACAGGATCGAGTTGCGAACGGTGCCCTTGATGATGCAGCCGGCCGAGATGATCGAGTTGCACGCGTGGCTGCCGGTCGCATAGTGCGAAGGCGGCACGTCATGTGCCTTGGTCAGAATTGGGCGCTCGGGGTCAAAGAGCTGATCGGCCACGGTCTGGTCGAGCAGGTCCATGCTGCGGCGATAGAGCGACTTCTCGCTAAACACGCCCACGACCTCGCCCTTGTACTCGTAGCTGCACACGTCGATGTTGCCAAAGTCGCCCTGGAGTGCCTCGAGCAGGTCCAGATAGTCGGCGGCTTGGTAGTGATCGATGATCTCGAGCAGCGTCTCGCGGTTGACGATGCAGCAGTCCATAGAGGCGTTGTCGCCGTACACGACGCCGGCGCTCACGCCCGTCAGGCGGCCGTTCTCGTTGATTTGCAGCTTGGTCTCGTCATCGACGTTGCGCGTGGCCTTGCAGTACACCACGGTCATCTGGGCACCGGAGTTCTCGTGCGCGTCAATGATGGTGTTGAGGTCCATGTTAAAGATGATGTTGGTGCCCATCATCACGACATAGGGCTTGTCCGAGCGCTGGAACAGCGTCTTGTTGGAGATGATGTCGCGCAGCAAGAAGCGCATGCCGCCCTTGGTGGTGCCATACGCGTTGCCGGGCACCATGAACAGGCCGCCCTTCTTGCGGTCCAGGCCCCAGTCCTTGCCCGAGCCCACGTGGTCGATCAGCGAGCGGTAGTTGCCCGGCATGACGACGCCGACGGTCTTAATGCCGGCATTCATCATGTTGGACAGCGGGAAGTCGATCAGGCGGTAGCGGCCCAAAAACGGGACGGACGCGATGGGGCGGTCCTTGAGCAGCACGCTGCCGTAAGTCGAAGAGTAGTTAGCGGTGATATAACCGATGGCCTTGCGATTGATCATCGGATCATTCCCCCTTCCCGATAACGACGTCATTTCCAACGACGGCCGTATCCTTGGTGGTATCGACAGAGCCGAGCTTCACGCCCTCTTCGACCGTGGAGTTCTCGCCCAAAATAGCGCGGCAGATGTGCGCGCCGCTCTTAACGTGCGCACCCGGCAGCAGTACGGAGTCCTCGACCACGGCGCGCTCCTCGATGATGACATCGGTCGAAAGGATCGAGTGGCGTGCGGTGCCGTAGATCTTGCAGCCGTTGGAGACCAGGCAGTCGTCCAGGCGGCCGTCCGGGCCAATGTAGTGCGGCGGACGCGTGGTGATGTTGGACATGATGGGGAAGTTCTTGTCAAACAGATCGAACTCGGGGTTGTTGCCCAGCAGGTCCATCGAGGTCTCGTGGAAGCTGGCAATGGTGCCGACGTCCTTCCAAAAGCCGTGGAACTCGTAGCTGTACAGGCGCTTGTTCTCGCCGAGCAGCTTGGGGATGATGTCCTTGCCAAAGTCGTGGCTCGAGCGCTGGTCCAGAGCGTCCTGCTCGAGCGCCTCGATCAGCACGTCGGCCGAGAAGATGTAGATGCCCATGGACGCGAGGTTCGAATCGGGTTTCTCGGGCTTCTCGGTAAACTTGGTGATGCGGCCGTCCTCGGGGTCGGTGGTCAGGATGCCAAAACGGCTGGCCTCCTCCCACGGCACGGGCATAACGCTCACCGTGAGGTCTGCGTTGTTCTCAATGTGCGTCTTGAGCATCTTGCGGTAGTCCATGCGATACAGGTGATCGCCCGAAAGAATCAGGACGTACTTGGGGTCGTTGGCCTTGATGTAGTCGAGGTTCTGCGTAATGGCGTCGGCCGTGCCCGCATACCAGGCGCCACCGGTCTGCGTCTCGTACGGCGGCAGGATCGACACGCCGCCGTCACGGCTGTCCAGATCCCAGGCCTCGCCGGAGCCCACATAGGCATGCAGCAGGTAGGGGCGGTACTGCGTCAGAACGCCCACCGTGTCGATGCCCGAGTTGGAGCAGTTGGACAGCGAAAAGTCGATAATGCGGAACTTACCACCAAAGCTAACCGCCGGCTTAGCGATCTTTTGGGTGAGTGCCCCCAATCGGCTGCCCTGTCCTCCTGCGAGGAGCATCGCGATGCATTCTTTCTTACTCATCGATTTCTCCTTCTGTCATCGATGTTCTTAAACTCATTAGCGACGGGCGCGGCGCTCGGTCGCGCCCGTCGAGTAATGCCGTGCTGGCATAAGGGAGCTCGCGCGCCTTTACGCGTGCCAGATCTCGTCGCGGTACTCGCGAATGGTGCGGTCGCTCGAGAACCAGCCGGAGGAGGCGGTGTTGAGCAGCGCCTTGCGGTTCCATGTCTCCTGGTCGCCGTAGCTGTTCGTGAGTTTCTCCCACGCATCCACGTAGCTGCGGAAATCGGCCATGACCAGGTCGGGGTCGTTGTTGTTCATGAGCTCGTTGTAGATGCTCTCGAAGTTGCCCGAAAGACCCGCAAACGTGTTGTCCTTGAGCTCGTCCATCACGCGGCCCAGACGCTCGCGGTCGTTGTTGAGCGTATCCCACGCAAAGTAGCTGTTGGATGCCCAGAGCTGCTCGACCTCGGGAGCGGTCAGGCCAAAGATGGCCTCGTTCTCGCGGCCGGCCAGGTCGGCGATCTCGATGTTGGCGCCGTCGAGGGTGCCCAGTGTAATGGCACCGTTCATCATGAGCTTCATGTTGGACGTGCCCGAGGCCTCCTTGCCGGCCGTGGAGATCTGTTCCGAAATCTCGGCGGCGGGGTAGATGAGCTGGGCGTTGCTCACGCGGAAGTTGGGGATAAAGCAGACCTTCATGACCTCGTTGACGCGCGGGTCGTTGTTGATGACGTCGGCCACGGAGTTAATGAGGCGGATGGTCTCCTTGGCGAAGGTGTAGCTCGAGGCAGCCTTGCCGCTAAAGATGAAGGTCGTCGGCGTCACGTGGAAGTTGGGATCGGCGATGCGACGGTTGTAAATGTCCATCACCTTCATGATGTTCATGAGCTGGCGCTTGTAGGCGTGGAAGCGCTTAACCTGAACATCGAAGACGGTGTTGGGGTCAATGACCAGACCGGTCTCGGCCTTAACGTAGGCGGCCAGGCGCTCCTTGTTGGCGCGCTTAGAGGCACCCACGGCCTTCAGGAACTCGGTGTCGTTCTGGAACTCC
Source organism: uncultured Collinsella sp. (assembly GCA_900541045.1). Taxonomy (GTDB): domain Bacteria; phylum Actinomycetota; class Coriobacteriia; order Coriobacteriales; family Coriobacteriaceae; genus Collinsella. Next base: position 9,399 of record UQID01000010.1, on the reverse strand, counting down.
TTAAGCTTTTCCAGCTCAAAGGCGTCCTTGAGCCAACCGTCGCCAATGGCCTCGGTCACGAGCTTGGCGTAGGTGGGGTTGGCCTCGGCAAAGAAGCGACGGTGCGAGATGCCGTTGGTCTTGTTGTTGAACTTCTCGGGCGTCAGGGCATAGAAGTCCTTAAGCACGATGTTCTTGATGATGTCGGAGTGGATCTTGGCCACGCCGTTGACGCTATGACTGCAGATCACAGACAGGTTAGCCATGCGAATCTCGCCGTCCCACAGAATGGCGGTCTGGCGCAGACGCTCCTGCCAGCCCTCCTGCGTAGTGTCGAACGACTCGTGCCAACGGCGGCTGATCTCGTCGATGATCTGGTACACGCGGGGGAGGAGCTTGGAGAACGTGCTGATGGGCCACTTCTCCAGAGCCTCGGGCAGGATGGTGTGGTTGGTGTAGCTCACGACCTGCGTCACGATGTTCCAGGCGTCGTCCCACTCGAGCTTCTTCTCGTCGATCAGGATACGCATGAGCTCGGGGCCGCACATGGCGGGGTGGGTGTCGTTGGTATGGATGGCCACAAACTGCGGCAGCAGCTCCCAGTTCTCGCCGTGCTCCTTCTCAAAGGTGTCGAGCAGGCTGTAGATGCCGGCCGAAACAAACAGGTACTCCTGCTTCAGGCGCAGCAGACGGCCATGCTCGCCGGCGTCGTTGGGGTAGAGGATGGCGCTGATGGCCTCGGCCTCGGCGCGCTCGGCGTCGGCCAGGGCGTAGTCGCCGCGGTTGAAGGCCTCAAGGTCAAAGTGCTCCTCGACCGGCTCGGCAGCCCAGACGCGCAGCTTGTTGACGGTCTCACCGGCATAGCCCACCACGGGGATGTCATACGGGACGGCCAGGATGTCCTGCGTGTCCACCGTGCGGTAGAACGTGCGGCCGTTCTCCTCAAAGCCCTCGACATGGCCGCCAAACTTAATGGTCACGGCCTTGTCCTGACGGCGGACCTCCCAGGGATAGCCGTGGGTGAGCCACTCGTCGGTGGCCTCGACCTGGCTGCCGTTAACAATTTCCTGCTTAAACAGGCCGTAGCGGTAGCGCATGCCGTTGCCATAGCCGGCAATGCCCTCGGCTGCCATGGAATCCAGGAAGCATGCTGCCAGACGGCCCAGGCCACCGTTGCCCAGCGCCGGATCGGGCTCCTGGTTCTCGATGACGGACAGGTCAAAGCCCATGTCGTCGAGCGCCTCGGCGACCATGTCGCGCACGCCAAAGTTGAGCAGGTAGTTGTCGAGCAGGCGGCCGATCAAAAACTCGATCGAGAAGTAGTACACGCGCTTCTTGCCCTCGGCGGTCGCGCGGGCGTCGCTCTTGGTGGCAACGGTGCGGGCCTTCTCGGCCACGAGCTTGGCCAGGGCGTTGAAGCGGTCGAGGTCGCTGGCGGCCTCGACGCTCTTGCCGCTGATGCTCATGACGGCATCGCGATAGAGCTCGGTAAACTCCCGCTTGTTGTCGAAGATCTTATTCATACGTTCCTTCCCCCGGGGATGTTTCTCCCGGAACGGTTATGACTTGTATCCTACGCCTCGGCGAGGCGGGTAATTACAGCTGTAACGGCTTTGTTACGCTTCCTTGGCAAACGACTTAACAGAAGCAGACTTGGCCTTGGGAGTGGCCTTTTTGGCAGCCGGCTTCTTGGCCGCGGTAGCCTTAGCAGCGGGCTTTGCAGCGGGCTTTGCAGCGGGTTTGGCCTTGGCCTTGGTGGTCGTAGCCTTCGCCTTGGCGGGAGCCTTCTTAGCGGCCGCAGGCTTGGGCTTCACCGAGGACGTGCGCTTGCGCGTCGCCTTCTTGGGCTCCTCAACCACCGGCGGCTTGTAGCTGCTGGGACCGCGGCGCTTAAGCACCACACCTGCCAGACCGGGCACCTTGATCTCGATGGAGTCCATCTGCCCGTTCCAGGGATAGGGCTCGCTCGAGCAGGTGTAGGGCTCTTCGCCGGCATAGCCGCTGCCGCCAAACTCGGGACGGTCGGAGTCAAAGATGACCTCCCAATCGCCCTCGCGCGGCACGCCCACACGGAAGCTCTCGTAGCTCGCCGGGTCAAAGTTGATCAGGATCACCAGGTCGTCGTCGACGTCCTCGCCCTGGCGCACAAAGCTCACGATGGACTGCTTGGAGTTGTCCGCGTCGATCCAGGTAAATCCGTCGTCGGTGTAGCCGCGCTCGTACAGGGCGGGCTCGGCGGTGTACAGGTGGTTGAGCGCCTTGATAAACGCCTGATGATGCTTGTGAGTCTCATACTCCTCGGTCAGGAACCACTGGATGGACTCGTAGTAGCGCCACTCGATAAACTGGCCGATCTCGTTGCCCATAAAGTTGAGCTTGGCACCGGGGTGCGTCATCTGGTAGAAGGCCAGCGTGCGCAGGCCGGCAAACTGGCGCCACCAGTCGCCCGGCATGCGGCCGATGAGTGAGCACTTGCCGTGCACGACCTCGTCGTGGCTCAGCGGACAGATAAAGTTCTCGGTAAAGGCATACATAATGGAGAACGTGAGCAGGCCGTGGTTGCCGGGGCGCCACGGAAAATCGGTCTGCATGTAGTGCAGGGTGTCGTTCATCCAGCCCATGTCCCACTTGTAGTGGAAGCCCAGGCCGCCGTCCTGCGGCGGATAGGTCACGAGCGGCCACGCGGTGGACTCCTCGGCCATCATCATCACGTCGGGGAAGTGAGCCTCTACGGCGCAGTTGACCTGGCGGATAAACGCGCTGGCGTCCAGATCCTCCTCGGTTCCGTACTTGTTAAACTTCTTTTGGCCTGGATCGTCGATGCCAAAGTTGAGGTACAGCATGCTGGACACGCCGTCCATGCGAATGCCGTCCACGTGGAAGTTCTCGAGCCAGTACAGCACGTTGGAGACCAGGAAGGAGCGGACCTCGCCGCGGGCGAAGTCGAACTTGTGCGTGCCCCAGTTGGGGTGAATTTCGTGCTCAAACAGCATGTGGCCGTTAAAGGTGGCAAGGCCGTGGGAGTCGGCGCAAAAACCGCCGGGCACCCAGTCCATGATCACGCCAATGCCTGCCTCGTGGCACGCATCGATAAAGTGCATAAGCTGCTGCGGGTTGCCGTAGCGCGACGTGGCTGCATAGTAGCCGGTCGTCTGGTAGCCCCAGGAGCCATCGAAGGGATGCTCCATAAGCGGCATGACCTCGATATGCGTATAGCCCATGTCGCGCACGTAGTCCACGAGCTCCACCGACAGGTCGTCGTAGGTGTAGAACTCGCCGCGCTGCGCGGGGAAGGGATCCATGGGGCCGGGGTAGTTGCCGTACTCGTCGGGCTCGCCCTGAGGCGCGTCGCCGTGGCGCTTCCACGAGCCAATATGCACCTCGTAGATGTTGAGCGGCTGCGACATATGGTTGTGGCTGGCGCGGCGCTTGAGCCATGCGGCATCGTTCCACTGGTAGCCATCGAGGGTCCACAGCACGCTCGCCGTTCCCGGAGGGCACTCGGCCTTAAAGGCGTACGGATCGGCCTTGTAGAGCTTTTCGCCCTCGTTGGTCTCGATGAGGTACTTATAGAGCTGGCCCTGCTCGGCGCCAGGAATAAAGCCTTCCCAGATAGCGCTCGTATGCATGGGCACCAGCGGGTTGGCTTGCTCATCCCAGTCGTTAAATTCGCCAATGACATGGACGCTCTTAACGTCGGGCGCCCAAACGCAAAAGCGCCAGCCGCGCGTACGGTTCTGCGTGTCGGGGTGCGCGCCCATCTTTTCCCAGCTGCGCTCCCACGTACCGATGCCAAATAGGTAGACATCGTCCTTGGTGAGCTCCGGTGCGTGCGGGGCGGCTTTACGGGTAGCGGGCTTTTTGGTTGCTGGCTTTAGCTTTGTATCGCTCACGTTTGATCCCATCATGACGCGGCAGCGTGTTGCCTTGGTGACTAGATGCGAAAGGTCCAAGGCTGCACGAATCGAAGGGACGGCGATAGTTCTATGATTCGTTCCACCTCGCGTGCTCGGTGGAACTTTCGGCAGAAACTACGATAACACCTGTACGTTAGTTTTATGGACGAAAGCGGATTTGCGGGGGCGTTTAATCGGTAAGCGACATGTTTATACCACTGGCAGAATTGCCATGGTAAAACTCTTGACAGCTTTACCAATTAGGGTTTCAAAACTGATAGGCTTACGTTTGGTAAAACGTTTTTAGCAGGTTGTTTACCATTTGACATCGAAAGGCTCGTTTATGAACCACATCGCTGCTCCAAGTGTTGCTTTTATTTTCGATTGCGACGGAACACTGGTTAATAGCTCTCCCGTCTGGGGCCATGCGCAGACCGAGTTATTGCGCCGTCATGGCATTGATGTAACGGTCGACGATTTTGCCCAGTTTGAGCATCTTTCGCTGGAGGACGAGTGCCGGGCCTACCACGATACGTGGAGCATTGGCGCGAATGGTGAGGAGCTGTATCGCGAACTGAGCGACATTTTGATGGAGGGGTACTCCAAGGTGCCGCCGCGCGAGGGGCTCCTGGCTTTTTTGGAGCAGGCGAAGGCTGCGGGCATTGCCATGTGCGTTGCCACGTCCACGCCGGCCGAACTGGTGCAGTCCGCCCTTGCGGGTGCTGGCCTTGATCGCTATATGGAGTTTATTACCACGACGGGCGAGGCGGGGCGCTCCAAGCAGTTCCCCGATGTGTACGAGTTGGCGTTGCGTCGTCTGGCAGAGCGCCATGGGCACAAGTTTGAGCGCGCGTGGGTGTTTGAGGACGCCGTCTTTGGACTTAAGAGCTCTGGCACTGCAGGCTTTAGGCGTGTGGGCATCTATGATCCGCACGGCCGTATGAAGCGCGACGAGGTGCGTGCCAACTGCGACATCTTTATCGACTGCTATGAGGACCTTGACCTGGCCCGCGTTCTTGAGTTTGAGGGCTAGGCGAGGGCCGTGGCTTGTAAGGTGTTAGTGGTCTGCGGCTCGCCCGTGGTGGCGAGCGCGGATTTGCTGCGTCAGCTGGCGGGGGAGTGCGACCACGTTGTCGCCGTGGACCGCGGGCTCGACGCGCTGCTGAGTGCCGGCCTGGGCTGCGACGTGTATGTGGGGGATGCCGACACGGTGAGCGACGCCGGTCGTGCGCTGGTCGATGCCGCCGAAGCTTTTGAGGTAGAGCGCCATGACCCGTACAAGGACTACACCGATTTGGCGTTGGCGCTCGATTCGGTCCGCCGTCGCTGGCCGGGTGCCGAAGTGGTTGCGACCTGCGCCACCGGCGGCCGCCCGGATATGGCCCTTTCCGTACTGGGGCTGCTCGCGAGCTACGAGGATGCTCCCATCTGGATCGCCGAGGACAAGGTGGTCGCCCGCATCCTCCACGCTGGCGAGTCGTGGGCTATCGAAGGCGCCGAGGGCAAGACGTTCTCCATCATCGCCATAGCCCCCAACACCAAGGTTAGCGAACACGGCCTAGAGTGGGAGCTAGATCACAGCCCCCTGGGCTTGTTGGCCGACACCGGCATCAGCAACGTCGTCAGGTCAACAGCCAAGATCCAAGTCCACTCCGGCACCGCCATCGCTTACCTCTACAAGTAAGGGCCACCGTCCCAGGAAAACCCGTAAGGCGGAATATCAATCCAAAATTCCCTCTTGCATCCCCGAAGATCTTCCCCTATAGTATCTCCTCGTCACGGGGGCGTAGCTCAGCTGGGAGAGCGCTTGACTGGCAGTCAAGAGGTCAGGGGTTCGATCCCCCTCGTCTCCACCATCGTGAAAGCAAGGCCACTCAATCGAGTGGCTTTTTTTATTTGCAAAGTTTTGCCGGCAGCAGCAGTTGCAAATTTTGCGACAACTGCTGCCCAAAAAGTTGCGCAATTACCTTCCCGGTTTTGTACAAAATATGTTGCTCAACACACCCCAAAACGTATGGGCTACCTGCTGTGCTAGGATAACTAACGTTACATGGGTTCAACTGTGTTCACGGCTCCAACAAGCCGCAAAGCGCAGGGTCGATCAGCATCCGGCCGTAACGGCGGTGCCAGAAAAACCACGAGCTCCAATACAGTAGTCATGCAGCAATGCTTTGAATTGATTTGCGGTCATTTATATTTCTGCAAGATATTCTAAGTGGGTCTGTCATGGCAAAATGCAGCAAGCACTTCAGCTGTTTGCGTGTGAGACAGTCGGTTGTTAATCATCCCCTGATTGTCTCACACGCAGCCAACTGTATGTGCTTTCGTCATTAAAACGATTGGTCACATACGGGCTGCGTCATACATACCGTTCACGGTGGGGCAGAGCCACGTGCTTGTCTAACTGGGCTCAGGGTTTGAATATGGAGTGCCTTCGCGCACAAGCGCCCTGGCGAAGCCATACCCAAACCCCGTGAGCCGCACGTAAGACAGCAAGGGAGTGGTGCTCGTGTGGTATGTGATCCAGGTCATTAACGGTCGAGAAGACGTAATGCGCGAGCGCATCGAGCGTATGGTGCCGGCTAGTGCCATGCAGGAGCTCTTTTATCCCCAATTTCAAACCGAGATCAAGCTTCACGGCGAATGGGTCAATACGACCAAGCCGCTCTTTCCCGGTTACCTTATCTGCGACACGTCAGATCCCCGCACCGTGCAACAGTACTTGCTACGCATGGACGACTTTGCCCGGGTGCTATCCCAGGACGGTCAGTTTGTGCCGCTGGCAAAAGAAGAGGTCCAGCTTATTGGCAGTTTTACGCACAGGGGAGACCGCGTAGTGCCCATGAGCGAGGCCCTAAAGGACGGCGACCAGGTCGTAGTGACGGCAGGTCCGCTGCTGGGCCGCGAAGGCCTTATCAAAGATGTGAATAGACGTAAAAACACGGCTTATTTGGAAGTTGACCTCTGTGGTCGACGCGTGACGACTCGCGTCGGACTTGCGGTGCTTACGGGCAAGCAACGTGTGATGCGAAACCTAAATAGGGGGATCGCCTGATAACAGACGAGTTTTCGGGACAGGGAGGATCCCCGGGTCGGGGACGTAGTTTTGAAAGATTTAGTGTCAGATAAAGTCAAACATCAATCAGACGCTCCAATTGGGGCGGCGCTTATAGCCCAAGCTATGAGTGGCGGCGAGGTGAGCGTGCGCTACAAGGCCATGCAGGCCGTGAAGGACTGGGACCGCACGCGACTGGGCTACAGGGTCGTAAAGCGCGCCTTCGACATCGTGTTCAGCGGCTGCGTGTTGGCCGCCATTGCCGTGCCGAGCCTGGTGCTCGCCGCGGCCATCCGTCTGGAGAGCGAGGGCAGCCCGTTCTACAGCCAGATCCGCGTGGGCCAGACCCATCGCGACGGCAGCCTGTCCACTTTCCGCATGTGGAAGTTCCGCAGCATGTACAAAGACGCCGACGAGCGCCTCGCCGAGCTCAAGGAGCAGAACGAGATCGCCGGCGCCATGTTCAAGATGAGGGACGACCCGCGCGTAACGAAAATCGGCAAGTTTATCCGCAGGCACTCCATCGACGAGTTCCCGCAGTTCCTGAACGTGTTCCTGGGCCAGATGTCCGTCGTGGGCCCGCGCCCGCCGCTGCCCAACGAGGTCGCCGAGTACACCGAGCACGACTTGCAGCGCCTGGCCGTCAAGCCCGGAATCACCGGTTGGTGGCAGGTGACGGATCGTAACGATACCGACTTCGACGGCATGGTCCGACGTGATCTCGAGTACATCGCCAAACGCGGCGTGGCCACCGACCTGAAGATCGTAGCGCTCACGGTCGTCGAAATGATAGCGGGGGGGGTGCCTGCTAGAGGCATCTCCCGAGACTTTTCCGATGGCGGGGTGCTAGCCCATGCCTAGGAAACCTACGGGAACCCTCTTCTACCGCATATGCAAAAGAACGTTCGATATAGCCTTCAGCGCCGGATGCACCGCGGCCCTGGCGATTCCAATGGCCTGTGTCTGCGCCGCGATCTGCGTGGAGTCTCCTGGCTGTCCGGTTTACACGCAGGAACGCGTGGGCAGGGGAGGCCGGGTGATTCGCGTGCTTAAGCTTCGCAGCATGGTTCCTGATGCCGGTGATGTGCAGAAGTATCTGACCCCCGAGCAACTGCGCCAGTGGGAGGTCGAGCGCAAGGTCGACGACGACCCGCGCATCACCAAGGTTGGCCGGTTCATCCGAAAGTGCTCCATCGACGAGGTGCCGCAGTTCCTCAACGTGCTCAAGGGCGACCTGTCCGTAATCGATCCGCGCCCCATCACGCGCGACGAGCTCGAACAGCACTTCTCCGACGAGGAGAAGGCGGAGCTACTGAGCGTCACCCCGGGCATCACGGGGCTGTGGCAGGCCACCGACCGCAACGCCGCGACCTTCGAGAGCGGCCTGCGCCAGAAGATCGAGCTCCATTACGTGCGGTACCGCTGCTTCCGCATGGACTGGAAATGTTTCACCGGCACCTTCGGTGCCATGTTCGGGAAAAGGAGGACCGGGCGATGACGAAGGTTTCCCTTGTCATTCCGACCCTCGATGCCGAGAGCGATATCGAGGGCCTGCTCAATCGCATATATCGTCAGACCCGACGTCCCGACGAGGTTATTGTTGTCGATTCGTGCTCTTCCGACCGTACGGTCGATATCGTCAAGTCGTTCGAGTGGGTCCGCTTAATCAGTATAGAGCGTTCTGAATTCGACCACGGTCTCACTCGCGATATGGCGCTCAGAGAGTCCTCTGGGGATATCGTCTGCTTCATGACGCAGGATGCTGTACCGGCAGACGATTTCTATATCGAGAACCTTATTGCTCCCATTCTTACTGATGACCGCGTGGCGGTTTCATCCGGGCGCCAGCTCCCCAAGGACGATGCGCGCAGGTTCGAGCGGCTTGTCCGTGAGTTCAATTACGGACCTGAATCCAACATTCGGACCAAGGCTGACATCGCGACCATGGGGATTAAGGCGTATTTCGCCACCGACGTGTGCTCGGCGTACCGCCGCGGCGCGTACATCGAGCTCGGTGGTTTCGGGAAGACGAACATGAGTGAGGACATGCTGATGGCTGCGAAGGCGCTCAATGCTGGATATTCAGTTGCATATGCCGCGAATGCTCGTGTCTATCACTCTCATAACTTCACTCCAGCCGATCAGTATCGCCGTAACTACGCAATCGGTCGTTTCCTCGAGGCGAACAGGCAGATTGTTTCCTGTGCCTCCGAGGTCGGGGAGGGCGGAAGGCTCGTTAAGTCTGTCTCCCGTCAGCTCTTGCACGAGGGGAATATCCGGGAATTTGCTGCATTTGGCTTCGACTGTTGCGCCCGTCTTCTCGGAAATCGCGCTGGCCGTAGAGCCGCAAGAAAAGAAGGGCTATAGCCAATGAAAGGCATCATCCTCGCCGGGGGTTCCGGCACCCGCCTGTGCCCGCTCACGCTCGTGACCTCCAAGCAGCTGCTGCCGGTCTACGACAAGCCCATG
>UQID01000009.1 GCA_900541045.1 uncultured Collinsella sp. | reverse complement strand
CGTAGCGGGTGGTTCAAAGCTGGCCGCTGCGCGGCCAGCAGACTAAAGTCTTGAAATAAAAGCCGAGGCCTCGTGTTGAGACCTCGGCTTTTTGCATGGGGCATAGGGACCGTCCCTTTGTCACACCTATGCCACGCCATCACGGGCAAGCTCCTCTGCCAGGGCTTCTGCCGGCATGGCCATAATCGCGTCGAGCTCGGTGTCAACCTCGGGGATGCGCTTGACCTTCAGCTTGCGCACCAGGTCACCGCGGCACATCACGTGCATTGGCTCACGCAGAGCGCACAGGTCATCGAGCGGGTTCTCGCGTGTCACCAAAATGTCGGCCGCCTTGCCGCACTCGATCGTACCGGTCTCGTCACCCAGCCCCAGCAGCTCGGCATTGACCTGTGTGGCCGTGTGCAGTGCAAAGGCATTGCTCACTTTGACGTACTTGGCAAAATAGGCCACCTCGCGCCACATGTCGTACTGCGTCACGAACGGGCAGCTCGAGTCCGTGCCCAGGCCCACCTTAACGCCGGCATCCAGGGCAGCGCGAGCGCTCTCGATAATGCCCGAGCACACGATGTCACCGTTCTTCTTTTGCGTGTCGGTCGAATGGGTCTTTTCCGGATCGAGCAACACAAACGGCAGCGCCGGGCTGATGGTGCAGGTCACGCTGGGTGCACGCCCCTCAAGCTGCGCGCCCGCGGCGCCGCGGTACAGTTCCAGGATCTCGGGCGTCAACGGAGCGCCGTGCTCAATCGTGTCAACGCCGGCCTCAAGCGCGGCCTTCACGCCTTCGGTGCTCTCGACATGGGCCATGACCGGAAGGCCAACCTCGTGCGCCGCCTTGCACGCCGCAGCGGCGACATCGACCGGCATGCGCAGCACGCCCGGCTCGCCCACCTCGGTCGCGTCGAACACGCCGCCCGTCACGAACAGCTTGATGACGTCGGCACCGCGCGCATACAGATCGCGCACCTGTTCGGCCGCCTCGGCGGGGCTGTTAGCCACCTGCGCGAACAGCCCCGCGCCGTGGCCACCCGGCACCGTAACGCCCGTTCCCGGCGCTACCAGGCGCGGACCCTGATATTTGCCGGCATCGATGGCGTTGCGTACGGCGATGTCGGCAAACAGCGGGTCGCCCGCACCGCGCACCGTGGTCACGCCGCTTGCCAGCTGCTGCTGAGCGCTGCCCTTGAGGATATGGCGCACGATGGTGCGGCCCACGGGATTGTCGAGCTTCTTCATGAGTGCGCCCGCATCGCCCGCCGAGACCGGTTTGCCCGAACCGCACAGATGCACATGCATATTGATGAGGCCGGGCATGAGATACGCCCCTGCCAGGTCGATGACCTCGGCACCTGCAGGCGCCTGCGCCACAGCACTCGGCCCCATCCAGGTGATGATGCCGCGCTCGACGGCCACGGCCATATCGGGCTGCGGCTCCATATGTTCCGAACCATCCAGAACGGTCGCATTGATAAACAACGTGGGACGATCGGCAGTCGCCATATCGAGCTCCTCCCCCTCAGAAAACTTCAACATTTGTCCATTATTACCCAGCACGGCAGGATTGCTGCGGACATATCGGCTAACGGGAAGAAGGAGGAGATGCGGGGAACGGAATGCGTTGCAGTCCCACCCCAGCGACATCTGGGAAATGTCTCAATCTGTAACAGGTGGACCGGGTTTTAGCAGCCAAATGTTACAAATCGAGATCTTTCGGCACCGCGTCCAACCTTTGTCTCAATCTGTAACAGTTGGGTCGAATTTTGGCCGTTAGATGTTACAGATCGAGATATTCTCCAGCCCTGTCGTCTAACGTCTAAATCTGTAACAAGTAGACATGTTTTCGGCCGTTAGATGTTACAGATTGAGATCTTTTAGCGGTAGCCAACCTTCTGTCTCAATCTGTAACAGTTGCGAGGCCAAACGGCCCCTTGTTGTTACAGATCGAGACAAACTCGGCAGAAACAACCACATCCGCGTCAGCTGCACCCCTCAGCGCTCATACCACTGCCGTCTCCATTCCTCAGCCAAATCGGCCCGCTGTGGAATTCCCGCCAGTCTCATCTTTTCAGCCAGCTTCCCCGGGTTCTTGAGTTCATCAAACGTAAACCGAAGCACCTTGTGCCCGAGCATCGTCAGATGGGACTCCCGCTGACGTTCTGCCACGAATGGGTCGACCGATTCCCGATCCCCACCATCCTGCAGGGTATACTTTCCCCTTCCATCGAGCTCGCCAATCACGCACGTCCCGTCCTCGAGCCTCCAGAAATAGTCGACTCGAAATACCTGATTCGGATCGAGCGGATCACGAAACTCCACCTGCAACTCTGGTACCGGAAAACCGCATGCAATAAAGAACGCCCGAAAACGAGACTCGCCGCCGTTTTCGGACAGCCTGTCCGCATACGACGCGATCACCTGCGCTCTGCGATACCCTCGCCTGCCCTCGCAATCGGAGCGGAGACACTCGCACAGGTCATCGCACGATACGCCCTTTGCTCGCAACGCAGAATCGGCAATCGCCAACCCGTACGAAAACGGCGCGCGCAGCAGGCAATCCTCCACCGTGCGCCAAAACGGCGTCACGCGCACGCCATCAACACACTCGAGCGCGCCCGCCATCTGCGGACGCAACAACCTGCACCCGCTGCTCAACGTCACCGAGCAACCTGTCTTAACAAGAAATCGCGGCCCGAGCAGGTCATTCGGCACCTCCAGACCCCACAAAAGCGCCGCGTCATAACCCCAAAACGCCCAATCGGGATGAAACTCCGCAAGCCCTTTGATGGTACGCAGCGCTCGCTCCGCCGGCGTCAACGCATCCCAATCATGTTGAAAACAGAACAAATACGGCTCGGGTTCCGCAATATCATCAGTTCCCACATGACGCCGCAGCCACATGAGCTCGGCATCGTCGTGTGTCACGAGCAGTGCGCCTTGTTCAGCCGCCTTCGTGAGCCTGGCAAGCATCCTATTCCGCGCCAAGGTGTTACGCGTTGCATGCTTCTGTTTGAAAACGGTATTAGACACTTCCATCACCACCACATCGGACAAATGGGCCATCGCCGCTGTTGCTGCCGCCGGCAAACGTCTTGATCTGTAACAATTACGGGCACAAGCAGCCGCCAAACGTTACAGATCGAGATATTCGTGCAGCATTGCACCTCTTTGTCTCAATCTGTAACAGGTAGACCGGTTTTTGTCCCTGAACGTTACAGATCGAGACATAAAGGCAGAGGGCAAGGCAGGCGACAACTGCCCGCCCCCTATTCCCATTCCTGCTCGTAAATATTGAGCGACTTCACGTACCGCCCCTGGGCGCCCATGATGTCGCGGACCAGGCGCAAAAAGAAGCTGACGCACGAGGTGTCGAAACCGTCCTCTAGGTCCTCGGGATGCACCGCGCCCGGCCCGTCGACCGCCGTGTCGCTCAGGCGCGCGATGTCATACAGGTAGAGCTGCCCCGCCGTTAGCCAGACGTCGTCGACGCACGCGATGCGCACCGCAATAGCACCGTCATTCCAATGCTCCTTTTGCACGATATGTGGGTCGTAGGCGTCAAAGCGACGGTCGGTGCGCGTGTCTTTCAGCGCGACCATGCCGGTCGCGGGATCCTTGTCCAAAATGCCAAAGCGCGAGAAATACTGCGTGTCACGCACCTGCTTAAGACGCCCGAGCGAAGCAGGAGAAATTGACGCTGGCGGCTCGTCCACATACAGTTCCAGCAGCGTCTTGCCGTGGTAATAGGGGCGCTCAAACAACAGCCAATCGGTAAACGCCATGTTGTAGGCCATGATTTCGTTTTGAGAAGGTTCCTCGCAATAGCTGAGCCACGGATCGACGATAATCTCGAACTGCTCGCGCGCCGGCTCCAGGAATTGAAACTTCCGCAGCATCCAAAAGTGAGCCATGTCGGCAATATCGTTGCCGACGGCTTCGGCCAGCTGTGCTCGGTTAAAACCTTGGTCAGTCATGGCATCCTCCTCAAACTGATGGACCACAATTTGAGCTTACGAGGAGGGTGGGCAACCGAGGCAAGCACGGGCAAAATAGGCCTTCGACTGCAAACCAGATGCTAACCAAACACTTGACGGGACACTTGACCGAATGAGCGCACCGCAAAGAAACCGCAGGTAGACATAGACAGCCAACCCGCCCTTTTGAGCCAGATGCCCGCAGCCACCACAGAAAGAGCAGAGTAGCACAGGCGCAAACGTCGACGAATGAACACTTGTACGTCGACAAACGAACAGGCGCCCCGCAAAGAGTGTCCCCAACGACTAGACAAAAAAATGACTAGTCGTTGGGGACGTTCTTAAATGACTACTTTACAGCTCCAACGCCTCGGCGACTTCGGCTGCGCAGGTCAGGGCATCGGCCATGGCGTTCACAACGAGCGAGCTGCCGTTGCGGGCATCACCCGCCACATACACCGGCGCGGCATCCGCGGCGACACCCTCCGTGCGAGCCGCGAGGTGCGAGCCCTCGGCAGCCATCACCGGCAGCGGACGACCAGAGGTGGCAACAGGCACGCTCACCGCATCGAACACGCTGTGCTCGGGACCCGTAAAGCCGCAGGCGATGAGCACCAGCTGCGCCGGCACCTCGTGCTCGGAGCCCGCAATGCGTTCGGGCTTGCCGGCCGACCAATCCAGATCGGCCACGCGCAGGCCCGCTGCCGCGCCCTTCTTGTCCAGCAACACCTCGAGCGTGTCCACGCCCCAGGCACGCATCTCGCCACCCATCGCAGCGATAGCCTCCTGCTGGCCGTAGTCGGTCTTCTTAACGTTGGGCCACTGCGGCCAGGGGCTGCTCGCCGCACGCTTATCGGGCGCAGCCGGCAAGAACTCAAACTGACGCACGCTGCGCGCACCCTGGCGCACCGCGGTACCCACGCAGTCGTTGCCGGTATCGCCGCCGCCAATGACCGCAACGTCCAGGCCGCGCGCGTTCACCGCGGGCTCGCCGCCATCGAGCACCGAGACAGTCGAAGCCGTCAGGTAGTCCACGGCATACACCACGCCCGGGGCATCCACATTCGTAGCCGAAAGACCGCGGGGCGCACGAGCACCGGCAGCCACCACAACGGCGTCAAAGCCATTGAGCTTGGCCGCCACCGCAGGGTTCGTAACGTCAGCACCCAGCTCAAAGACAATACCCAACTCACGCATGAGCGCCACGCGACGCTCGACCACGGACTTCTCGAGCTTCATGTTGGGAATGCCGTACATGAGCAGACCACCCGGGCGGTCGTCACGCTCAAACACCGTCACGCGGGCGCCACGACGCGCAAGCTCCCATGCCGCCACCAGACCAGCAGGACCGGAGCCCACCACGGCAACCGTGGGTGCGCCCTCCCCCGCCGGCTCAAAACGACGCGGACCGCCATTTGCCCATTCGTGGTCGCTGATCGCACGCTCGTTGTCGTGAATCGTCGTGGGCTGACCGTCGACCGAACCCAGGTTGCACGCGGCCTCGCAAAGCGCCGGGCACACGCGACTCGTAAACTCGGGCATGGGCGAGGTGAGCGACAGGCGCTCGGCAGCCTCGTCCCAGCGGCCGCGGTACACCAGCTCGTTCCACTCGGGAATCAGGTTGTGCAGGGGGCAGCCGCTCGGGCGTGCCTTGCCAAAGCTCGCACCCATCTGGCAAAACGCCACGCCGCACATCATGCAGCGGCTCGCCTGGGCGCGGCGCGCATCGTCATCGAGCTCCACGTACAGCGGATCGAAATCGCGGCTGCGCTCCTCCACGGGGCGAAGCTCGTGGGCCACGCGATCGATATCAAGAAAAGCACCGGGCTTACCCATGGCACTTACGCCTCCTTCTTGGTCGAAGCAACAGAGCTGGCAGCCACGGACGCAGCGCCTACAGCACCGCCCGCGGCATCAAAGCGAGCGACATCCGCGGCACTCGCGCGACCGGTCACGATGTCAAACGCCAGCTCCTCAGCCTGCGCATGCGTCTTGCCCACAGCCTCGGCCGCAGCGACAATCGCCAGCACGCGCTCGTACTCGGTCGGAATGACCTTCACAAAGTGCTTGCTCATCGTCTCAAAGCTGTAGAGCAGCTTAATGCCGCGCGGGCTCTGCGTCGCGTCCACGTGCTCTTGGATGAGCTCGCGAATCTGCGCCAGCTCGCCGGCCGTCGGGGCCTTGAGCTCAACGCTCTCGTGGTTCACACGGGCATCGAGCGTGCCGTACTGGTCAAAGACATAGGCCACGCCGCCTGTCATGCCGGCGGCAAAATTCTGCCCGACCTCGCCCAGGATGAGCGCCAGACCGCCCGTCATATACTCGCAGCCATGGTTGCCGCAGCCTTCGACCACCACGGTGGCACCGGAGTTGCGCACGGCAAAACGCTGGCCGGCAAGACCGTTAATGAAGCCACGGCCGCTCGTGGCGCCAAAGAACGCAACGTTGCCCACGATGATGTTCTCGTCGAACTTGTAGGTCGCATGCGGGTTGGGGCGCACCGACACCTCGCCGCCCGAAAGGCCCTTGCCAAAGTAGTCGTTGGCGTCGCCGCACACGTTGAGCGTAATGCCGCGCGGCAGGAAGGCGCCAAAGCTCTGACCGGCCGAGCCATCGCAATCGATGGTGATGGAGCCGGCGGGCAGACCCTCGGGATGCGCCTTAGTCACCGCGTTGCCCAAGATGGTGCCGACGCAGCGGTTGACGTTGGCGATATCGGCGCGGAAGCGAATCGGACGCAGGTGCGCACGGGCATCGGCCGTATAGGGCACAAACAACGTGGAGTCGAGCGTCTTGTCGAGCTCGCTGTCCGCGGCCATCTGCGGCAGGAAGTGGCGACCGTCGGCGCCCGGAATATGCGCACCGAACTCGCAGGTCGCGCTCGCCAGCACGGGCGACAGATCGAGCAGGTTTGCTTTGCGGTTGCCCGGGACCTCGATCTGGCGTAAGCACTCGGGATGACCGACCATCTCGTCGACGGTGCGGAAGCCCAGGCTCGCCATGACCTCGCGCAGCTGCTCGGCAACAAAGAGCATAAAGTGCTCAACGTGCTCGGGCTTGCCGCGGAAGCCGCGACGCAGGCGGCAGTTTTGCGTAGCGATGCCGGCCGGGCAGGTGTCCTGCTGGCAGTCGCGCTGCATGAGGCAACCCATGGAGATGAGCGGCATGGTCGCAAAGCCAAACTCCTCGGCACCCAGCAGACAGGCGACGGCGACGTCGGTGCCGTCCATGAGCTTGCCGTCGGCTTCGAGCACCACGCGCGAGCGCAGGCCGTTTTGCAGCAGCGTCTGCTGAGCCTCGGCGAGGCCAAGCTCCAACGGCAGACCCGCATGCCAGATAGAGTCGCGCGCAGCGGCACCCGAGCCGCCATTGTGGCCGCTGATCAAGATCTTGTCGGCAGCACCCTTGGCCACACCGGTGGCGATGGTGCCGACGCCAGCCTCGCTGACCAGCTTGACCGACACGCGCGCGCCGGGGTTGGCGTTCTTAAGGTCAAAGATCAGCTCTGCCAGGTCCTCGATAGAGTAGATGTCGTGGTGCGGCGGAGGCGAGATCAGGCCGATGCCGGGCGTAGACTGACGGACCTCGGCGATCCAGGGGTAGACCTTCTTGCCGGGCAGGTGGCCACCCTCGCCGGGCTTGGCGCCCTGGGCCATCTTGATCTGAATCTCGAAGGCGCTGCACAGATAGCGGCTCGTCACGCCAAAGCGCGCACTTGCTACCTGCTTGATGGCGGAGTTCTTGGAGTCTCCGTTAGCCAGCGGGGTCTCGCGACGCGGATCCTCGCCGCCCTCGCCGGAGTTGGAACGGCCGTGCAGGCGGTTCATGGCGATGGCCATGCACTCGTGTGCCTCTTTGCTGATGGAGCCATATGACATGGCGCCGGTGTTAAAGCGGCGGACGATGTTGAGTGCGGACTCGACCTCGTCGAGTGCCACCGGAGTGCGGCCGCTGGCATCAAAGTCCAGCAGGTCGCGCAGGCGCACGGCACGGCCGGTGCGGTGCAGGCGGGCGCTGTACTCCTTAAAGGTGTCGTAGCTGTCCTCACGGCAGGCGGTCTGCAGCAGGTAGACAGTTTGCGGATCGATGAGGTGATCCTCGCCGCCGAGCGGGCGCCACTTGGTCAGACCCAGCGTGGGCAGCTGATCGGGAGCCGGGCTCTTAAGGATAGCGAGCGCGGCGTCGTAGCGCTCGTTTTGCTCGCGCTCAACGTCCTCGACACCCATACCGCCCACACGGCTCACCGTGCCGGCGAAGTACGCGTTGACGAACTCCGGCGTAAAGCCCACGGCCTCGAAGATCTGCGCCGAATGGTAGCTCTGCACCGTGGAGATGCCCATCTTGGACATGATGGAGACGATGCCGGCGGTCGCAGCCTTATTGTAGTTGGCGATGCCCTGCTCGGCCGTCACGTCCAGGTCGCCGCGTGCCGCCAGATCGCGGATGCACGCATGTGCGTTGTACGGATAGATGCCGCTCGCAGAGTAGCCCACCAGTGCCGCAAAGTCGTGCGGGGACACGGCGTCGCCGCACTCTACCACGATGTCGGCAAAGGTACGCACGCCGGCGCGGATCAGATGGTTGTGCACGCAGCCCACGGCGAGCAGCGAGGGCACGGGCACCTCGCCCGCAGTGGCGCGATCGCTCAGCACCACGATGTTCACGCCGTCGCGGACCGCAGCCTCAACGTCCTCTGCAAGCTGCTTGAGCGCAGCCTGCAGTGCGCCCTCGCCGGCATCACGGCGGTACACGGCACGGAAACGGCGGGTCTTAAAGCCCACGCGGTCGATGGCGCAGATGCGGTCAAACTCCTCCTCGTTGAGCAATGGGCGCTCCAAGCGAACCAGCTGGCAGGCCGTACGGGAGTCCTCGAGCAGGTTGCCGTGATTGCCCAGGTAGAGCGTGGTCGAAGTCACCATGTGCTCGCGCAGGGCATCGATCGGCGGATTCGTGACCTGGGCGAACAGCTGATAGAAGTAGTCGAAGAACGAACGCGTCTTCTTGGACAGGCAGGCCAGCGGCGCATCGATGCCCATCGAGGCGAGCGGCGCCTTGCCCTGCTGGGCCATGGGACGCACGACCTCGTCAACATCATCCCAGTGATACCCGAGCTTAGCCATGCGCACGGCGGCGGGCACCTCGGCGTCCTCGGCGGGCGTTGCCGCGGCGGGCCTATCGAGCGCCTCGACCGTCAGCGTCTCCTCGGCAATCCAGTCGCGGTAGGGCTTTTCCTTGGCGTAACGGGCGCGCAGCTCTTCGTTGTAGATAACGCGTCCGCGGGCAAAGTCGACCTCGAGCATCTGGCCCGGCCCCAGACAGCCGCTCGTCAGGATGTTCTCGGGGCTCACCTCGATGGTGCCCACCTCGCTCGCCAGCATAAAGCGGCCGTCGCGCGTCACGTAGTAGCGAGCCGGGCGCAGGCCGTTACGGTCGAGAGCGGCACCCAGGGTACGGCCGTCGGTAAAGGCGATGGCGGCAGGACCGTCCCACGGCTCCATGAGCATGGACTGGTAGGCGTCGTAGGCGCGGCGCTCCTCACTCAGGCTGTCGTTGTGGTCCCACGGCTCGGGCAGCAACATGGATGCGGCGCGCGTGAGCGGACGACCGTTCATGACCAGGAACTCAAGTACATTGTCCAGAATCGCGGAGTCGGAACCCTCGCGGTTGATGATGGGCATCACACGCTCAAGATCATGCTGCAGCACGGGGCTGTACAGGTTGGGTTCGCGGGCGCGAATCCAGTTGACGTTGCCCTTGAGGGTGTTGATCTCGCCGTTGTGGATGATAAAGCGGTTGGGGTGCGCGCGCTCCCAGCTGGGCGTGGTGTTGGTGGAGTAGCGCGAGTGAACGAGCGCCACGGCCGTCTTGACGGCGGCGTCGTTGAGGTCGATGAAGAAGCGGCGCATCTGCGTGGCCACAAGCATGCCCTTGTAAACGATGGTGCGCGAGCTCATGGAGCACACGTAGAAGATCTTGTCGCGCAGGGCGAACTCGGCGTCGGCCTTCTTTTCGATGGTGCGGCGGCACACATACAGGCGGCGCTCAAAGGCATCGCCGGCAGGTGTGTCGTCCGGACGGCCCAGGAAGGCCTGCAGGATGGTGGGCATGCAGGCGCGGGCCGTCTCGCCCAGGTCGTGCGGGTCGACCGGCACCTCGCGCCAAAAGAGCAGCGGCACGCCGGCCTCGGCGCAGCCCTCCTCAAACACGCGACGGGCGTCCTCTACTCCCTTGTCGTCCTGCGGGAAGAACAGCATGGCCACGCCATAGTCGCCCTCTGCCGGCAGAATCTGGCCGCACTTTTGAGCCTCTTTACGGAAAAAGTGATGCGGAACCTGGAACAGGATGCCAGCGCCGTCGCCGGTGTTCTTCTCGAGTCCCGTGCCGCCGCGGTGCTCCAAGTTGACCAGAATGGACAGCGCGTCGTCCAGAATCTGGTGATGGCGCTCACCGTTGATATCGGCAAGCGCGCCGATACCACATGCATCGTGGTCGAATTCGGGGCGATAAAGGCCCTGCTGCTGAGCGAAATCTGCCTGCATCGCGATCCTCCTCTAGATATTAGACAGTCAGTTGAATAGGCATAGTAGGAGCATCGCCGGCCCGCTGTGTTTCCCGCCCGTTTCGAAACAATCGCGTAACGCACGCCCTACGAGTGGGCGCCGCCGACCTCAAGGGCGACAACAAGGGCCCCAAGTTCGGCCTGCAAGCTCACCGCTTCAAACATCTCAATCTGTAACAGGAAGACCCAATTTCGACGACCAACTGTTACAGATTGAGATGTTTTTGAGAGACGGCTCCGAATGTCTCAGTCTGTAACACGAAGGGCCGGTTTTGGCGGTCAGCTGTTACAGATCAAGACATTTCGCAGCCCCCCTTCCTCATCCTATTCAAATACAGCTATTTTGTTAGTCTTGGTTAACTTCGAGCCTAAAACGGGTATCCTTTGCGGCGTCAAGCAAACGGCACACAGGAGCGCACCATGATCAACCATCTCAAACAACACTTTGGTTCCCGGCGCACCGGCGGTCACGGAGGCCTAGACATTGCACGGCATATCGGCCCTGGGCTGCTCGTGACCGTCGGCTTTATCGACCCGGGCAATTGGGCCTCCAATATGGCCGCCGGCTCGCAGTTTGGCTACGCGCTGCTGTGGATCGTCACGCTGTCCACGATCATGCTCATCGTGCTGCAGCACAACGCGGCGCACTTGGGCATCGCCACGGGCATGTGTCTTGCCGAGGCCACGACGCGCCACCTGCCCCGCCTCGTCGGGCGCGCGATACTCGGCAGCGCGTATCTAGCCACGGTCGCCACCGCCATGGCCGAAGTCCTGGGCGGTGCAATCGCGCTTCAAATGCTCTTTGGCCTGCCCGTACGCGCCGGCTGCGTCATCGTCGCGACGGCATCGATTGCCATGCTCATGACGAACTCCTACAAGCGTGCCGAACGCTGGATCATCGCCTTCGTGGGCGTGGTGGGACTTTCGTTTTTAGCCGAGCTTGCACTAGTCAAGATCGACTGGCCGCAAGCCGCCACAAGCTGGATCACACCCAGTATGCCCACCGGCTCGGCAGCGATTATCGTAAGTGTCCTAGGCGCGGTCGTTATGCCCCACAACCTCTTCCTGCACTCCGAGGTCATCCAATCCATGCACTTCGAAGGCCAAGGCGAGCAGGTTATCGAAGAACGTCTGCGCTACGAGCTCTTCGACACGCTCTTTTCGATGGGCATGGGCTGGGCAATCAACTCGGCCATGGTCATCCTGGCCGCAACGACCTTCTTTGCGCACGACATTGTCGTAGACGACCTCGCCGTCGCGGCAGCCACGCTCTCCCCCATCTTGGGCCCGGCGAGCTCGACCATCTTTGCGGTAGCGCTGCTGTTCGCGGGACTATCGAGCAGCGTGACAGCGGGCATGGCGGCGGGAACTATCACCGCGGGCATGTTCGACGAGGAATACGACATCCACGACCGACATTCCTCGATCGGGGTGGCGGCCTGTTTCGTCGGCGCAGTGGCGGCGTGCTTGGTCGTCCCGAATCCTTTTGAGGGTCTCATTTGGAGTCAGGCGCTGCTGTCGCTTCAGTTGCCGATTACGGTCTTTGTGCTCATACGGCTCACCAGTTCGCCCCGCGTTATGGGCAAATACGCCAATTCACGCCCGCTCAACGCGTTGCTCGTAGGGATCGGCGCCATCGTGACGATTCTCGATGTCGTGTTGTTGACAGGGATGTAATGGGACGGGGCACCTACCCAGGCAAAAGTCTCGATCTGTAACATCTAGACACGCTTTTGATGTCTAGATGTTACAGATCGAGATCATTCCGAGGGACAGCTCCGTTTGTCTCAATCTGTAACACGTAGACCCCGTTTTCACTGCTAGATGTTACAGATCGAGATCTTCTGCCGGACGGTTTTGGTTTGTCTTGATCTGTAACAAGTGGGCCCAATTTCCACTTCCAGATGTTACAGATCGAGACATTTCTTCAGCTCCAACCTTTTGTCTCAATCTGTAACAGATAGACCCGTTTTGAGCCGTTAGATGTTACAGATTAAGACCAAAGGTCGGCCGGACTCACGACAGACAGGATCGGCTAACAGCAGCCGTGATCCCTTGGGGACGGAGGAAAACGGATCACCCGCCACACCGACGACACCGGGTGATCCGTTTTCCTCCGTCCCGAAGGGATCAAAAGGGCCCCGGCCGGGATATCCGACCGGGGCCCTTGGACAGAGCTATGTTCGGCTTTCGCCGTGTGCCTGCGAGTTACTCCTCGACGAGCTCAAACTGATCGGGGCCGACGCCGCACACCGGGCACACGTAATCCTCGGGCAGCTCGGGCGTATCGACCTCAACCTCGTAACCACAAACGACGCAAACGAACTTATACGTCTTCTTCTCCTCAGCCATGATGTTCTCCTCTCGAACGTGACTGCTGGTGTACTTGCTTATTAGTATATATTCTCAATAATATTATGCAAGTAGTTTTACAGCATTTCTACCCTTGGTACGAAGACGCCTTGGGCGGCGTCTTGCCCTTCAGCACCTTGTGGTAGTAGTCATAGGTCAACGGAGTCTCGCCGCTCAGACGCTCGGCATCTTCGACCTCGCCAATAAAGAGCAGATGTGTGCCCACGTCAACAGTGTCGATCAAACGGCAGCTAAACAGGGCCGCCGCGTGCTCGGGCACATAGGGCATGCCCAGTGCGGTCTCGCGCGTCTCGTATTTGGCAAACTTGTCATAGTCGCTACTGGTACGGAATCCAAAGTTGCCAATGTAGAGCATATCGGCCGTCTGATCGATCACGGTCAGCGCAAAGGCCTTGGCAGACGAGATAACACCAGACGTGACATTTTCCTTGTTCACGGCAACCGAAATGCGCGGCGGCATGGACGTCACCTGCACCGCGGTGTTGATGATGCAGCCGGCACGCAGCCCGTCGGCCGCAGCACTCACCACATACAGGCCGCTCGGCATGGTAAAGAACGCAGTTTTGTCCATAACAACCACTCCCCTAACCCGGGTTGGAACCTCACGGAAGTATGTACCCACAAAAAGGCGGCGCCCATACCGGACGCCACCTTTGAGACATATGTGTCAAAACGGTTAGGAAGGCGAGACGGTCGCAGTAGGCCACCTCCCAGCAAGCCACGTGCCTAGCGGTTGCGCTCCTTGAGCGCGCGATCGATTTCGCGCTGAACGTCGCGCTTGGCCATGTCTTCGCGCTTGTCGTAGAGCTTTTTGCCGCGACCCAGGCCCAGCAGCAGCTTTACACGACCATCGGTATTAAAGTAGAGCTCCAACGGCACCAGCGCATAGCCGCGGTTGCGCAGTTTGCCGTCAAGAAAATCAATCTCCTTGCGATGCAGCAGCAGACGGCGACGGCGATCGGGGTCACGGTTCCACACGCCACCGTGGCTGTAAGGGTGAATGTGCAGGCCCACCAGCCAGCACTCGCCGCCGCGAATCAGCGCAAAGGTGTCAGTGATCTGACAGGCGCGCTCGCGAATCGACTTGACCTCGGTACCGCTCAGCTCAATGCCGCATTCGAACGTCTCGTCGATAAAGTACTCGTGATGCGCCGAACGATTCTTGGAAATGAGCTTGCGTTCGCGCTTACTGGGCATCGCCGGCCTCCTTGACGCCGTCGGCTCCCTTGTCGGCGCCTGCGCGCTTTGCCTTGCGCTCGGCGTTGAGCTCGGCATCGCTCTCGCGCACCAGCTTAATGATCGCCGCACATGCCTCCTCGCCCACAAGGTCGCGGGCACGGACCGTCAGGCGCGTCGCCTCCTGCTTGTCGCCGTCGCTTGCAGCATCGGTCGCACACATGATCAGGCAGATGGCAATCTCGGCCGAAGGCGAGGTCGGCACGCCTTGCAGGCTCAGCTCGCCCATCACGTGGTCGTCGCTCTCATCGGCGGCATCCGGATAGGCAGTATGAATCTTGTTGAGCAGGCGCGTCGTATGCGCGTCGCCAGGGGCCAAGCGCAGCGCCAGACGCGCGCAACCCACAGCCGCCGAGACGTTCTCGGTCTCGGGCTCAAGGAAATACTGGCCCAAGTTGGCGTAGGCGCGGGCGGCGCACTTGCCGTCGCTCGCACGCTCTAGCACCGAAAACGAAAGCGATGCCCACTCCTGCTTGTCCTCGAGCGCACGGAACAGCTCGGCCAGATCCAGGCGGTAGTTGCAGTTCATGGGGTCCCAGCGCACGGCCTGCATCAAGGCGTTGCGAGCACTCACATAATCCTGCTGGCGAATGTAGGCATACGCCATGTCGGAATACAGGCGATCAAAGGGCACCTCGACCTGCACCAGCTCGCGCGGATCCTTTTCCACGCGGCGGTAGGCCAGACGCTCAAACTTGCTATCGAAGCTAAAGTACTGGCGGTTCTCCTCCGTCTTGCACTCGGCATCGATATACTCCTCGGCGAGCTCAACCAGACGCTCCAACAGCGGCGTCGCCGTGGCTAGGTCGCCCTGCGCCAGATAGTTCTCGGCATACGTGATGTCTTGCAAGCTGATGGGCAGATCCATGGCTACTCCTCGATCTGAGCGAAACACGGCAGACGCCGCATATACGGTCAATACACAAAACCCGGGTCTCTTGCGAGGCCCGGGCGTTCATTTTGTGGTAGCCCGTACCAGATTCGAACTGGTGATCTCCGCCTTGAGAGGGCGGCGTCCTAAACCGCTAGACGAACGGGCCATATGTAGCAAATGCAATGGCTGGGATGGAGGGAGTCGAACCCCCATTGACGGAACCAGAATCCGCTGTCCTGCCATTAGACGACATCCCAATGACTGCATCGCTGCGCTCGGCTGTGCCTTTGCGCAAGAAAGAAATATACGGGAAGTTCTACGGTGACGCAAGCCCCATTTTTAACTTTTTTGAAAATCGGCCAATTTGCTCCGACCCATGAAGGACCTGTGAAGCCAGACCGCATGCAAGGGGCAAAATGCCGTAAGCGCACCGTAATTACCGTTGGCAGATTGCTGCATTCTGGTCGCCGTCAATAGTGACACAATCAGGATGCCAATTATCGCGCGGACATCGAGGCGACATGGATGAAGAGCTTGATTACCTATGGGAGACCCTGGGCCTCGAGATATCCGCCAGACCTTGGCCCGACCGGGACAAAATCCACCCCACGCTCCGTCCCGCCATCACGGTGATGCAAGCGGAATACCGTCACGCCTCGTTTTTAATTATACGGACGTCATGGCACGCGGCGCTCCCCGACCTCAAGCGCATCCAGGCGAGCCTCGTCAAGTTATCAGGCATGCCGACCGTCATATCCGAGACGCATCTGGGGCGACGACAGCGCGAACGCCTGCAGCGACAGCGGATTCCGTTCATCTGCCCCGGCATTCAGGCATATCTGCCCTTTATGGACGAAGAGTACTGGAGCGGCAAGCCCAACAAGCAGGTAAAGATCTACGACCCGCATAAGTGGGCACAGCTTGAGGACTGACCGGAGCGAACCCGCCGACGGAAAGTACACCCCAGAATCCCCATCCAAAACGGGATGCACTTTCCGCAGTTGCTACAGCAGCGCCTCGGCCCAGGCTGCTTCCTTAAAGCCTGGAATCGCAAAGTCATCGCCCACCAGCAGCGGACGCTTAACCAGCATGCCGTCGGTCGCCAACAGCCCGTAACATTCCTGATCCGTCATCCCCGCGTCCAGGCGCGCCTTCAGGCCAAGCTCTCGATACTTCATACCCGACGAGTTAAAGAAGCGTCGCACCGGCAACCCCGAACGTGCAATCCAGGTCGCAAGTTCATCGGCCGCGGGATTGTCCGTAACGATATCGCGATCGACGTACTCAACCCCATGCTCGTCCAACCAGGCCTTGGCCTTTTTACACGTCGAGCATTTGGGATATTCAACAAACAGCACGGTCATGAGAATCCTCCAAATATAGATCGGCCAATGCGAGCACGCGACAAACGTGGTGCATTCGCGCAATGGGGCAATTGTAGTCCATGCGCCACACGTTAAACGAACCGCACCCCAAAGCCTCGCTTAACGAACGGCAGCAACTCCATCGCCTCGGGCGTTATATGGCCTACAACGTTCATGCGCTCGTCACCGGGAAGATCGACCCGCGCAATCTCAAACTCGCCTTCGTAGCGCCCATAGCCGCTATTGCTCACAGCAATCGACCCCGCTTTTCGCGGCAGACCTGCACCGGCATCCGTCGACACGGAATCCGGCTTAAGCGACGTACGCGACTCCTGAGACCTAAAAATAAGG
The DNA here is from genome assembly GCA_900541045.1 of uncultured Collinsella sp. GTDB lineage: Bacteria > Actinomycetota > Coriobacteriia > Coriobacteriales > Coriobacteriaceae > Collinsella. The sequence continues at coordinate 56,697 of UQID01000009.1, read as the reverse complement.
GCGCTCGAGTCAGGCCGATCGTGATGGACTTGACCCAACAAATAGGAGTATCCGGGGTCGAGCTGGCACGGCATGTCAACATACCCCGCGGAAATCTGGGCAAACTGCGCCCAGCCCGCATCGGAAAGATCGGGGTCGCCGACCAACACAATGTCGCAATCGGCGCCATGTGCAAGCTCAAGCATATTGAGGGCAACCTTTGACGCGCGACCGCGCTGCGCCTCGACCGTCGGCAGTCCCTCGAATACCGGCCCGCGAACGTTAGCATCACCCGGCACAAAAGCCATGATTTCGAATCCAAGCGCCGCAAGACGAAGATTCACCCGAGCAATGTCCTCCAGAGCTAAACCGGTATAAGGCTTGGGGTAAAAATTGTGGCAGGCGGCAAAACGAGTCACATCGGCACCGACCTCACGCCACGATGCGATTTCATCAGAACTCACCGTCGATGCATTAACCACAATGTGAAATACACCGGACAGCTCCGCGACCCGCTGGGCGCTAAAGCCATAGTCCAAACGAAGGTATTCCAACCCCAGATCGCGCAGGTCCTCAATGCGCTCAAGCCCGAGCAAATCGCACGTGCGAGGCCCCACATCGGCAATCAGCGCAATGCCGCGGGCGGAAAGCAGCGACAGCACATGACGGACCTTATCGGTATACGCCGCTCCCCCATCCTCGGGAATATGCAGCGAGGTGAACGCGTAGCGCGCACCCGCCGCGGCGCCACGCTCAATCGTCCGCTCAATATCCTGCAAAGGGCTGGAAAGATAAATTGAAATACCCGTTTTCACGCTTCAAAGCTCCTTTAAAAAAGGCCGGCGGAGCAGCTAGCCCCGCCGGCACAACCATAACATCAAGAAATCTGCCGCGCGCCGCGAACCCCGAGCAACACGGCTCGCGATATCAAACTACTCGCCAAAGAACTCGTTAATCTTCTGCTCGTCGACGCCAAAGAACCACGTCAGGACAAAGCCGGCGGCATAGGCAAGCAGCATAGCGGCAACGTAGCCGAGCTGCTGGCCAGGAACGACGATCAGCAGGCCAAACAGACCGGAAACGCCCTGAGAAACCGTGCCGATGTGAAGCAGCGCCGCGAGCGCGCCGCCAAATCCGGCACCCAGGCAGGCCGTCACAAACGGACGAACGAGCGGCAGCGTAACAGCATACATCAGAGGCTCGCCCACACCCAGGATTCCAACGGGAATGGACTCTGCGACGTACTTCTTGAGCTTGGCGTTCTTGGTCTTAAAGTACAGCGCCAAACCGGCACCGACCTGGCCGCCGCCAGCCATCATAAGGATGGGAAGCAGGTAATTGATACCCTTGGTAGCGCCGTCGGGATCGTTGAGCATAGCGTGGATCGGCGTGAGCGCCTGATGCAGGCCGACGGACACCAGCGGCAAGAAGCCTGCCGACAGGATATAGCCGCCCAGAACGCCCAGCTTCTCGAAGATAAAGGTCAAAACGCTAAAGATGGCAGTCGTCAGCCATGCGCCAACCGGCTGGATGACGAGCATCAGAGCAAAGGCGCCGATGATGAGCACCAGCAGCGGGGACAAGAACGTGTCGAGTGCGTTGGGCATAACCTTGCGAATCTGACGCTCCATCCAGGCAAAAAATGCGCCAGCGATGAGAGCCGCGATCATGCCGCCCGCTGCGGGGTTGTACTGCGCACTGGTGAGCGGCAGCAGAATGGCAGTGGCAGGATCAGCCGCGCCAGGCGCAAGCAGGGGCATGGCACTGTTGGCGATACACATCATGCCGGCGATGCCGCCCAGCGCAGCGGAGCCACCAAACTCACGTGCCGCGTTATAGCCCACCAAGATGGGCAGATAGGCAAACAGGGCCCAGCCCATGGAACGAATGCCCTGGTACCACCACTCGCCTGCAAGCGCGCCTGCCGTCGAGACGTTAATGACGTTGCAGATACCGTTGATGAGGCCAGCCGCAATGATGCCGGGAAGCAGGGCGACGAAGACATTGGAAATCTTCTTGAGGAAGGCCTGAACCGGCTTGGACTCGTACTTGGCCTTCTGCGCGGCCTTGTTTGTGGCCGCAGCGTCAACCACGCTCTCGTCAGCAACGCCTTTCGCAAGGCCGGTGAGCTTGGAGAACTCCTCGAGCACCTTATTCACCTTGCCCGGACCCAGCACGATCTGCATCGTGTCGTCCTCGACCAGGCCCATCACGCCGTCGAGTGCCTTAATGCCCTCCGTGTCGACGTTGCCCGTGTCTTTGACGGTCACGCGCAGGCGCGTCATGCACGCCGCGTTTGCGAGCACGTTGTCTTTACCGCCCAAAAGGTCCAGCAGCTTTTGAGCCAGCTCTTTGTTCGTCATAACTCCTCCTTGTATTGGGTATCTCGTCTGGATGTCATATCAGCTCACGCCGCGCACCTATTGGGCATCGGCATTGCTCTTCTCATGGCCACTCACCGCAGCACGGACATGGCCTCGCGCACGCTCAAGAGCCACCGCAGCCTGCTCGGCATCGCAGTCCAGCAGTACCGAGACAATAGCGGTTTTTACGTGGCCACCGGCATCTGCAAGCGCCTGAACAGCGCGCTCGCGCGTGCAGCCGGTCGCCTCCATCACGATGTTCTGGCCGCGCACCACCAACTTCTCGTTCGTCTGCTGCACATCGACCATCAGGTTTTGGTATACCTTGCCGATCTTGACCATGGCACCGGTCGAAATCATGTTGAGAATGAGCTTTTGAACCGTTCCCGCCTTGAGCCTCGTTGAGCCGGTCAGTACCTCGGGACCGGGCACGGGCTCAATGGCAAGATCTGCGCTCTCCCCGATCTTCGACCCTTGGTTGCAGGCAATTGCAATGGTCTTGCACCCAGTTGCCTTGGCGTACGCAAGGCCGCCCACCACATAGGGAGTACGGCCGCTTGCCGCCAGGCCAACGACAAGATCCTTGTCCGAGAGTCCACGCTCCCGCAGGTCGCTCGCGCCAAGCTCCTCGCTGTCTTCGGCACCTTCGACAGCCTTGATAAACGCCGTCTCGCCTCCGGCAATGAGCCCGACAATCAGATCGGGTGACACGCCAAACGTGGGCGGACACTCCGAAGCGTCGAGTACGCCCAGACGACCGCTGGTGCCTGCGCCCATGTAAAAGACGCGCCCGCCGCGCTCGAGTGTCTCAGCAGCCCAGTCGATTGCCATGGCAACCTGGGGCAACACTTTCGTGACCGACTGGACGGCACGAAGATCCTCATCGTTCATCGTCGTGACGATTTGCAGCGATGTCATCGTATCGAGGTCCATTGACCTTTGATTACGCTGTTCGGTCGTGAATTTTGTTAAATCGAGCATTTCATTCACCTCATCTTTCCTGTTTCTCGATGTAGTTTTGCTTTATGACATGCGTCGCCCGTTCGTAGTCGCTGGCAACGTAAGCAGCGTACAGGGCATCGACAACCATAAGCTGGGCCATACGCGAAGCCATGGCACCGCTGCGGACCAAGGGTTCACTCGCAGCGACGCCGAGCACGGCATCGGCCATGGTGGCAAGCTTGGATGATCCATCTACTTTGGTAACGGCCACAACGGGACAGTTGTGACGTTGAGCCTCGGCGGTGCAGTCCAGCACCTCTTGCGTCAAGCCCGAGTAGCTAAAGGCGATTGCCATATCGCCCTCATGCATGTTCTTGGCACATAAGAGCTGATCATGCCAGTCGTCGTACAGATGGCACTCTTTGTCGACACGCATGAGCTTTTGCGCCAGGTCGTGCGCGACCAAACGAGAGGCACCAATACCGAACAGATTGACCGCGCGCGCCCGCTTAAGACGGGCCGCGCATCGCTCCAAGACGGTGTAATCGAGCGTTCGCGCCGTCGCCTCGATCGTGCGCACGTTGCTTTTCATCACCTTCCCCACGATACGTTCGACGCTGTCATCCATGGAGATGTCCTCGAGGGCTATGTCTTTCTTGTCACCTAAGAGCGCCAGCTCGGCAATCAGTTCGCGCTGGAACTCCTTGTAGCCCGCAAAACCCAAACGCTTGCAAAAGCGCAAAATGCTCGAGGGCGAGGAGAACGTGACATCGGCAAGACCGCGGACGGACAGCCCGACCACCTCGTGCGGATGAGCGCTTACATATGCGATGACATTGCGTTCCGCCGGGCTCGCGCTGAGCTCACGCTCGCGAAGCCGCAAAAGCAATCCGTTTGCCATCTCAAACACCTCCGTTGAGAAGAATTAAAGACCAACGAACGATTCGTACCGGATACAAACAGCTTTTGCGGTACATTGTGCCGCATCGTGGCGCACAAAGGGCGAGCGTTCTACCGCTCGCCCCTCAAATCCGACCGCTCGGAAATACGCGCGACACAAAATGATTCATCAAGGTCGCATTATTCGTAACAGGGTTGTTAACAGCGTCTCGCGTGGGCGCCAATGGGACGGGTCGTGCGCTTATCCAAGCACACCGCCGCCAACGAGACAAACAGCCCAACAAAGAAGAACTCTACGGTATGGGCGACACGACGGATGTTGGTGCCCATCCATATGCGAACGGGGGCAAGCGGGTCGGGATGGGCGGCGGTAGTCGCTGAGTCCGCATCCCCGGCTCCCCTACTCCGTCTCGCGCATCCAGCGATCGAAGGTCCCCACGCACACACCTAGGCGCTTTGCCGCCTGACTCCGGGTAATATTGCCCGCCTCATAGATATCGCGCACTCGTTCAAATTGCGGAGGGCACGGCTTGCGGGGTCGACCAAAACGCACGCCGCGCGGCCGCGCCGCCGCGATTCCCTCCGCCTGACGACGGTGGATGTTCTCTCGTTCCACCTGCGCCACATAGCTCAACAGCTGTAAAACGATATCGGCGATCAGCGTGCTGGTCACATCCGATCCGCCGCAATCTCTCGCACGCGTATCGAGCAACGGCATGTCCAGCACAACGATGGCCGCACCAAGTTCCTTGGTTATACGACGCCATTCCTCGAGTATCTCGCTGTAGTTTCGACCCAGCCGATCGATGGAAAGCACCACCAACACGTCGCCGGAAGCCAAGACATGAAGCAATTCCCGATACCGCGGGCGATCAAAGTCCTTACCGCTCGCACGGTCGGCAAAGACATTCGCCGGCTCCACGCCATAGGCGCTCAGCGCATCCAACTGGCGATTCAAATTTTGATCGCGCGAGCTCACTCGCGCATACCCATATACCGTTGCCACAACATCCCCGCTCTCTCGTAAACCTGCCAAATAGGGACAGGTTTGTTTTGGTAGGTCCTATCTCCCAAAAGCATATGAAGAAGCGGCCGAGCTCATGGCAGGGTAATCAAGAGACACGCAAAGAGGGCGGCCCCGAAAGACCGCCCTCTACGCTCTGCCGATACTCACTCCGTGCCGGTTAATGAATGAGCTTAAAGTCCAAATGTCCGCGAGTAGTGTTGACGCGCGAGACCTCGATAATCACGCGCTGCCCCAACTCAAAACGACGCCCCGTGTCGGCACCCGTCAACGTGAGCGCGTCCTCGTCAAACTCAAACCACTCGTTACCCAAACTCTTAATGGAAACCAGTCCCTCGACCTGCGTTAGATCAAGGCGCACAAATAGCCCCATGCTGCTGACCCATGAGACCGTTCCGGCATAGCGCTCGCCCAGGCGATCCTCGTAGTACTGCGCAATCTTGATTTTTTGCGTCGCATGGCTGGCAGCGTCGGCCGCACGCTCGGCATCGCTGCACGCGCGGCAGATTTGCGGCAGGATGCGCGGAAGCGACTCTCGGCCTTTTCCGATCAGCCTCGGCGTACGCACCAAGGCGTCTTTTCCACCCAGCTGCTCGTATGCCAGCTGCAGCTTGAGTACGCGATGCACCACCAGATCGGGATAACGGCGAATGGGGCTTGTAAAGTGGCAGTAGCGCGACGCAGCGAGCGCAAAGTGGCCCTCGTTGCGAGGCTTATACAACGCACGCTGCATACTTCGCAAAAGGAGCGTGTTGACGAGTGGCGCGTTAGCCGTGCCGGCAGCGGCGTCAACCGTCGCCTGCAACTCATCAGGACTTCCCAGGGCAATACCCGCCGCACGGCGATCATCGATGATGCCGAGCTGCGTCAGCGCCACAGCAGCACCGTGTAGGCTGTCGGGGCTGGGGTCATCATGCACACGATAGCACGCCTCGATATCGCGGTCGGCCAGCCACTCGGCCACGCACTCGTTAGCCAGCAGCATTGCCTCCTCGATAAGCGAGGTTGCGCAGGAACGCTCGCGTGCCACAATCTGCACAGGCACGCCGTCCTCATCCAGCAGCGCGCGAATCTCGGCCGTATCAAAGTCGACCGAACCGCGTGCGCGACGTATGCGACGCCGAAGCTCCGCGAGTTCGTTTGCGGCGACCAGGAAATCGGCCAGGTCAACGTTACAGCTGTGAGCAGTGTCCTCGCACGCAAGCCCGCGCTCAAGCGCTTTTTCGCGCGAGGCTTCGGCCACAGCGACATCCTCCGCAGCGCCCTCCAACACGGAATACTCAACTGCGCCGGCACGCACCAGCAGCGCCTCGGCACCGTCATAGTCCATACGCACACGCGAGCGAATCACACTGGGATAGGGATCATAATGACGCACACGGCCCTGCGCGTCGAGCTCGATGTCGACGGTAAACGCCAGGCGATCCTCATCGGGGCGCAGGGAACACAGGTCATTAGACAGGCGCTCGGGCAGCATGGGAAGCACGCGATCGGCAAGGTACACCGACGTCGTGCGATGGCGGGCCTCCAGGTCGATATGCCCGTCCCAGGCAACATAGTGCGAAACGTCGGCGATATGCACGCCCAGCTTATAGCCGCCCTCGGGCGTGCGCTCGAGCGAGATGGCATCGTCAAAGTCGCGCGCATCAACCGGGTCGATGGTGATGACAAAACGATCGCGCAGGTCACGACGAAGCGGGTCTTTAAGCGCTGCGGTCACATCGAGCGTAAGCGCCTCGGCCTCGGCAAGTGCGGCCTCGGGATAGCTGTCGGTATAGCCATAACGCGCCATCACATACTGAACACCCAAATCGGGCGCGTCATCGCCGCCAATGCGGCGATCGATCGTCACCGTGCCCGATTCCAGACGCGTCGGATACGTTAGGATGCGCGCGACGACGACATCGCCAGGACGCACGCCCAGGCGCTCCGCCGAAGTGTCCTCGGGCAAAATAAAGAAATCGGCTTTGAGACGCGAATCGAGCGGCTCGATCACACCAAGCGGGCCGGCCGTCTGATACGTGCCCACCACGCTGATGGCGGCACGCTCGATGACGCCCTCAATCACGGCGCGACGCTCACCATGCGGGCTGTTCTTAATGCTCACGGCAACGGTATCGCCATCCATGATCTCGCGCTTGCCGCGGCCCATGACCTTGTAGTCGCCGTTTTCGGTTATGACATAGGCACTGTGCTCATGGAGCTGCACGCGGCCAGTCATGCTTGGACGACGCTCGCTGCGCACCGGCCCGCGTTTATTGCGAGCTCCACGCTTATGTTTGTTATTGCGCCCCATGGCGCCTCCTTACTATCGATAGCCGTTTACACCCCAAGAGTCTACCCAAATGATCCCTAGGGGACGGAGGAAAACGGATCACTTAGGGGGTCGGTCTATTCGAGTGATCCGTTTTCCTCCGTCCCCTAGGGATCAAAAAACGGGCCGTCCCAAAAGGAACGACCCGTTGGAAGGAACGAATTCCAAGCATACCTACACGCGCAGATAACGGCGCATGGCGATGGCAGAGCCAAAGAGGCCGATGAGCACGCCGACAAGAATCAGTGCGGCGTAGGTCACCAGATAGTACTGCATCGGCAGCGCAAACGACATCCAGCCGACGCTCGCCTGCAGGCGCGGAATCATCAGATTGCGCAGCAGCTCCAAAACACCGATGGAAAGCAGCGAGCCCAGAATGGCCTGCAACACGCCCTCGGTAATGAACGGCCCGCGAATGAAGCCGTTGCTGGCGCCCACCAGGCGCATAATCGCAATCTCGCGACGACGCGCCGTAATGGACAGGCGAATCGTGTTGTTGATAAAGATGAACGCGATAAAGGTCAGCAGGCCGACGAGCACCACGGCGGCGATACGAATGTAGTTGGTCACCTGGAACAGGCGGCTCACTTCCTCCTGGCCATACAGCACGCTCGCGTTGACGTCGCCGTCGTCCGCGATCTTTTGGAAGTCGGCGTTCTTCTTGAGCTTCTTGGCCGTGCTCTCGACCTGAGACGGATCGTCCATCTCAATCGCAAACGAGGCGGGCAGCGGGTTCTGGCCGTCGAGCGCACTCATGGTGGCGTCGGCGTTGCCCGACATCTTGCTCGTGTACTCGGCCAGCGCGTCGTCCTTATCCTTATAGGTCACGGACTTGACGTTGCTCCACGTCTTGAGCTCGGCCTCAAAGGCCTGAACATCTGCCTGATCGGCGTCATCGCTAATAAAGGCATTGATGACAACCTGATCCTCGACGGTACCGATCACGGAGTTCAGCATCGCGGAACCCATAATGAACAGGCCGATGATAAACAGCGAAAGGAAGATCGTGATGACGGCGCCGAGCGAGGTGGTCCAGTTACGGAAGAAGTGGCTGATAGCCTCTTTGAGCGAATAGCCCACGTTAGTTGGTGCCATAGTTGCCGTAACCTCCCCTCTCCTGGTCGCGGATTACGTGGCCGCCCTCGAGGGCGATCACGCGACGGTGCATGCTATCGACCATCTCGCGGTCGTGCGTGGCGACGATCACGGTGGTGCCGGTACGGTTAATGCGCTCGAGCAGCTTCATAATGCCCAGCGAAATCGCGGGGTCGAGGTTGCCCGTGGGCTCGTCGCAGATAAGCAGCGGCGGACGGTTGACCATAGCGCGGGCAACGGCGACACGCTGCTGCTCGCCACCGGACAGCTGATCGGGCAGAGAGTCCATCTGATCGGCCAGACCGACCAGGCGAAGCACCTCGGGCACCTGGCTGCGAATGACGCCCTTGGGCTTGCCGATGCACTGCAGGGCAAACGCCACGTTTTCGTAGGCGGTCTTCTGCGGCAGGAGCTTAAAGTCCTGGAACACGGCACCGATCTGGCGACGCAAGAACGGAACTTTGCGGTTCTTGATCTTCATGAGGTCCTGGCCGGCGACCAAAATGCGGCCGCTCGTCGGCTTGACGTCGCGGTTGAGCGTCGAAAGCAGCGTGGTCTTACCCGAGCCGGAGTGACCGACCAGGAAGACAAACTCACCAGGATAGATCTCGATGTTGATGTCGTCGAGCGCGGGCTTGTTGGGCTGTGCCGGGTAGATTTTGGTGACGTGCTCCATGAGGATGACGGGCTCGACACCGGCCTGCTTGGCCATCTTCTTGCGGCTGGCCTGCGGATCGATGGGCGCAAACACCGACGTAAAGTCGGGGTTGTTGAGCGCATTGTCGAGGCTTGCGACCTCGGCGGCCTGATCGCTCTCGACTACGGGAGCCGCGGGCTGCGTAGGATCGGGAATACCGGCAAAAAGACCGGACTGCGCAGGCTGTGGCGCCGGAGTCGCAGGAACCATGGGGTCGGGAATACCGGCCATGACAGGTTGCGGCGCGACAGCGTCCGCCTGGGGCTGATCCACGCGAGCGGTCACCTTCTGCACGGGCTCAAAACCCGCGGCCTCGGAAAGCTCGACATCATTGGTGGGATTGTAGGCAAAGGGATCTGATGCCGGCTGTGCCTGATCTGCCGGCTGTGCGGGGATCGGGCTAAACAGCTGATCCTCTGAATCCGGGGTGGCGAAACGAGTGCCCGCGGCGCCTGGCTGCGTCTTGGGGGCGTCATCGCCCGCACCGGAGGTACGGAAGTGGTTACCCACTGGTGCTCCTTATCGTCGTACGTTTAAACTACATGAGCGCTTTGTATTTTAGCAGCATTAACTTCGCTGCACATAAGAAGCATGGCGGGGTTTTGGTCTCACCGGCCGCGCACAGGGTTACCTCCCAAATCGTCCTCGGACATGTCGGAGCCCCCGCTGTGCGCTTCGCGCTGCGGGGACTCCTCCGTCCTGCGGAAAGATTTGGGAGGTAACCCTGTGCGCGGCCTGCCGCTACCAAGGAGTCGCCGCGTTTCTATTAGGTGCAGCAAATGCATGCTTGGGGGGGTCTGAATTGCACTTTGCTGATATTGGCCCTTTTCCCGGTAGAAACTTTTGCTTGACGCGTCTTTGATTTAATTGTTGCGCAACTTGGATTTGGATTGTCGATTTACAGTGGCCTCGATAGGAACGTCTATGGTTGTGGGGGCCGGTATGAATTGTCCTTATTGTGGGGCTGAGTTGCGCGATGGCGTGAGGTACTGCACAGCGTGCGGGGCTGCCGTCAATGGCATCTCTGCTGATTCTGAGCTTCGGGTAAAGCCTCGGAACCACGTTGCGGTCATTCTTGTCTGCATGCTGGTAATTGGCATTGTCGGCGGTAGCTGTATGGGTCTTCATCTGCGGCGGGTGTTGTCGCACTTTATATCTGCCCATTCGGAGCACGCCATTGTGCTGGATGTCGCGGCTGCGGGCTGGGACACCGATAACGGGGCATCGCACGTTCCGATACATATTACGGGCAAGACCATCGACGGAATAACGGTCGACAGGATTGAGTTCATCGCCTCCGATGGCTCTGGCATCAATCTCACGCAAGGTGTATACACGCTCGAGGCAGCAGGTTCCCCTATCGCTGCGGATGGCACGATCTATCAAATTCCATGCACGAGTGCCACACTCGTCCTCGATGATGCCTTTGCCATGGGTGAAACGATCGATCTGGCCGAGCTTGCAGAACAGGATTCGATTCTCGCCTTCTGCCCCATTGATGCCGCCGATGTGACCAATGATGAAATCTATGATGCCGCTTTGCTCGCCATGACATACAGAGGCGGCGATGCCCCCGATGTCGCTGCACTGTGCCAAGCCGCAATCAATCGTCGCGATGGAGCCAGCACAAGCGGGAACGCCTTCGGAAGTTGCGGTGAAATGCGGATAAATTGAGCCTTTAGGCTGGCAAAACAGTCCTTATTTCACCGCAACTGAAACAGGGGCGCCCTCCAAGAGAGCGCCCCTGCCGGGTTTCCATAGTACTGGCGAAGCAGTTTTATAGTTCTGGCGAAGCAGTCCTTGAGATCCGCCTTGCCTTATGCCAAGAACTCCTTGGTGGTCGCCACGATGTTGGCGGCATCCAGGCCGTACTTGTGCAGGAGCTCGGCGCCCGGGCCGGACTCGCCGAACGTGTCGTTGACGCCGATCTTCTTGAGCGGCGTCGGGCACTGCTCGCACAGGACATCGGCAACGGCGCTGCCCAGGCCACCGATCACGGAGTGCTCCTCGACGGTCACGACGTGACCGGTCTTGGTGGCGCTCTTGACGATCAGGTCGGAGTCGATGGGCTTGATGGTGTGCATGTTGATGACCTCGGCGTCGATACCCTCGGCAGCGAGCTGCTCGGCGGCCTCGAGGGCCTCGCCGACCATCAGGCCACAGGCGATGATGGTGACGTCGGCGCCCTCGCGCATAACGATGCCCTTGCCCAACTCGAACTTGTAGGTCTCGGGGTCGTTGATGACCGGCGAGGCCAGGCGGGCAAAGCGCATATACACGGGACCGTCGCACTCGTAGGCGGCGCGCGTCACGGCGCGGGCCTCGACGTCGTCGGCGGGAACGATGACGGTCATGCCGGGAATGACGCGCATCAGGGCGATATCCTCGCAGCACTGGTGCGTGGCGCCGTCCTCGCCCACAGAGATGCCGGCGTGCGTGGCGCCGATCTTGACGTTGAGGTGCGGGTAACCGATGGAATTGCGGACCTGCTCAAAGGCGCGGCCGGCGGCAAACATGGCAAAGGTGCTCGCGAAGGCGACGCGGCCGGTGGTCGCGATACCGGCGGCAACACCCATCAGGTTGCTCTCGGCAATGCCCACATCGAAGAAGCGGTCGGGGCGGGCTGCCTTGAACTTGCCGGTCTGCGTGGCGGCGGCCAGGTCGGCGTCGAGGACCACAAAGTCATCGTGCTCGTTGGCGAGCTCGACGAGGGCCTCGCCGTAGCTTACGCGCGTGGCGATTTTCTTGACATCTGCCATCCTAGAGCTCCTCTCCGGCAGCCGTGAGCTCTGCCATGGCCTGCTCAAACTGTTCATCGTTGGGGGCCTTACCGTGCCAACCCACCTGGTTCTCCATAAAGGAGACGCCCTTGCCCTTTGTGGTCTCGGCGATAATGGCGGTCGGCTGACCCTTGGTGGCGCGGGCCTCGGCAAAGGCGGCGCGGATCTGATCGAAGTCGTTGCCGTCGGCAAGCTCCACCACGTGGAACTTAAAGGCGCGGAACTTGTCTGCCAGCGGCATGGGGTCGTTGACCTCCTCGACGGGGCCATCGATCTGCAGACCGTTGTGGTCGACGATCACGCAGAGGTTGTCGAGCTGCTGGTTGCCGGCAAACATGGCGGCCTCCCAGACCTGGCCCTCCTCGCTCTCGCCATCGCCCAGCAGGGCGTACGTGCGATAAGTATCGCCCCAGTGCTTGGCAGCGACGGCCATACCCACGGCAGCGGAGATGCCCTGGCCGAGCGAGCCGGTGGACATGTCGACGCCCGGGGTGTCGTTCATGTTAGGGTGACCCTGCAGGTGGCTGCCGATATGGCGCAGCGTCTCGAGGTCCTCCTTGGGGAAGAACCCGCGCTCGGCGAGCACGGCGTACAGGCCCGGAGCGCAATGGCCCTTGGAAAGCACAAAGCGGTCGCGATCGGCCTTGCGGGGATCGGCCGGGTCGACGTTCATTTCCTCAAAGTACAGATAGGTCATGATGTCGGCGGCGCCGAGCGAACCGCCCGGATGGCCGGACTTGGCAGCGTGCACGCCGGTGACGATGCCCTTCCTTACCTCGTTGGCAACCTTTGTGAGCTCTTCGTCGCTCATTGTGCCTTCCTTTCATCCTCTTAAGACAAGATGCGCACGGCACCGAAGGTAATCCCAACACAGCCGCAATGCACGTACGTCATTCATTATGCTGGAAACCGATGGCTTTACCAGAGTTTTTATCATTATTTGAACAATTTAGCAGGCAGAACCGCTGATGAAACGGTTTATCAATGTGAACGTCTTTTGGATGCGGTGGCTACCTCTCGCCCCGGCACAAAAATGATCCGCAAACCGAAATTCAGCCTACGCGTTAATGTCCTTGAAACCCTCACCGAAGGCTTCCGTAACGTCGGCGACCGTCACAATGGCGTGAGGATCGCGCTCGCGCACGATCGTTTTGAGGGTGTTGAGCTCTCGACGGCTAACGATCACCATGATCACCGGCTTCTCGACGCCCGAATACATACCGGTCGCCTTTAATTTGGTGCAGCCGCGGCCCAGACCATACATGATGTCAGCCGCGATATCGGGAAAGTTATCCGAGATGATGAGCACCATACGACGCTTATTGCCGCCATCGACCACAGCATCGATAACATAGCCGCTAATCACCATCGAAAGTCCTGCGTATAGAGCATTTTCGAGCGAGAATACCGGAGCAGATGCCGCACATACGGCGACGTCGATTGCCATGACGGTCGAGCCCACCGGCAGCGAGGTGTTACGCGAGATGATTTGGCCAATCGTGTCCGAGCCGCCGGTGTTGGCGCCGGCGCGCAACACCATGCCGTAACCAATGCCCGTGATAATGCCGCCCCACATAGCGGGAAGCATCAGGTCCGCATGTGCCAAAGGCGCTACAAACGGGGCAAACAGATCGGTAAAGAAGCCCAGCAGCACAAAGCCCGTCGCCGTCTGCACTACATAGAACATGCCGCCCTCGCGCATAACGATCAGCAGCAGCAAGGCATTCATCACGATGGTCTGGATACCGACAGGAAGCGACACGCCTCGCGCTGCGCCGACTGCCTGGATAATCGTCGCAAGGCCCGTAACGCCACCGGCTGCAAGACCGTTGGGAATCAAAAACAGGTCGGTCGCGATGGCGGCCAAGGCACACCCCAACATGATCTGGGGCAGATCGTGAAAGAAGTTCATCGAAAGAATGCGCTTGATGTCCAGACGATATGCCATGCTGCCTCCCTCAAAAAAGCGCACCACATCGGATGCGCTTTGAACTTCTTCTTGTATTCGATTCTACTGATTCGCCGGACAAAAACCACCCCTGTGCAGGGTTTGTTCTGGATACAAAACCGCCTTGCTCGGAAGGCCTTGATCCATTTCCACATAAACCGAGCGGTTTAGGCAGACGGGGCCTCCGCGTCAGCGTTGCCGGTAGCCCAACGGTGATAGCCAATCACAAACGGATCCAGGTCGCCGTCGTCAAGAACTGCCTCGACGTTGCTAGTCTCCACGCCCGTGCGCAGGTCCTTAACCATCTGGTACGGGTAGAGCACGTAGCTGCGGATCTGGTTGCCAAAACCAATTGTGGTCTTGGGTCCGCGAATCTCATCCAGGGCCTCGGCGCGCTTTTCGAGCTCAATCTCGTACAGGCGCGCCTTGAGGATCTGCATGCACGCGGCCTTGTTTTGAATCTGGCTGCGCTCGTTTTGACACGTGACCACGATACCGCTGGGGAAATGCGTCACGCGCACGGCGGAGTCGGTGGTGTTGACACCCTGGCCGCCCGGGCCGCTTGCATGGTACACGTCGACGCGAATGTCATCGGGACTAATCTCGATATCGATATCGTCGGGCAGTACCGGAATGACCTCGACGCCGGCAAACGTAGTCTGGCGGCGCTTCTTGTCGTCGGTGGGGCTAATGCGCACCAGGCGGTGAACACCGGCCTCGGCACGAAGCATGCCAAAGGCATCCTTGCCTTCGACGGTAAAGGTCGCGCGATCGATGCCGATGACCTCGGCCGCGGGGCAATCGTTGATGGTGACCTTCCAACCGCGGCGCTGGCAGTACTTCATGTACATCTTAAAGAGCATGAAGGTCCAGTCCTGCGCCTCCAAGCCACCCTGCCCGGGCTTGATGGTCACAATTGCGTCGCCGTGATCGAACTCGCCGGTAAACCAGCTCGCAAGCTCAAGCTCGTCGATGGCGCGGGATAGGCGCTCCGCCGTGGCGGCAGCCTCCTCACGCAGCGCAGCGGCATCGGGGTCATCGCCCATTTCCTCGGCAAGCTCCAGCGCGGCGCGAGCATCGGAAAGCTCACCGCGCGCGGTATCCACGGCGGCGATGTCCTCCTTGGCGCGTGCGATCTCCTCCATCGTGGCGCGAGCGGCATCGGCGTCGTCCCAAAAGCCCGGGGCGACGCTTTTGGCCTCGAGCTCCGCCACGCGGGTGCGCTTCTCGTCCAAATGGAGATACGACTCGACCTCGCCGAGTCGGTCCGCAAACGCGTCCAACTCGGCGGGAGTTACCTCTAGAGTCTCGGCCATTAACGATTCCTGCCGTGGCAGTACTTAAACTTCTTACCGCTACCGCAAGGGCAAAGGTCGTTGCGGCCCACGTTGACATAGGGGTCATCGCTCTCGGACTTGCGGTAGGTCGTCACCTTGCCACCGTTGTTAACGGCAGCCGGACCACCCTGGACGGCGGTGCGGGCCTGCACCTGAGCCTGCTTGCGCAGTACCGAATCGCTGTTGTCGCCATCGACTTCGGCGGGACCAGAGAAGCGCGCACCCTTAAGGGCGGGGTCCTCCTTGTGCTCCACAGCCTGCGGGGCAGCTTTGAGCTCAATGCGCAGAACAGTGCGCAGGTAATCCTCGTACATGGTATCGACGAGTATCTGGAACGCACCGTAGGCCTCGGTCTTGTACTCAACCAGCGGGTCGCGCTGGCCAAAGCCGCGCAGGCCGATACCGGTCTTGAGGTAGTCCATTTCCTGCAGGTAGTTCATCCAACGCGTATCGATGACGCGCAGCATGACCTGGGTATTGAGCTCGCGCATCAGGTCCTCGCCCAGACGCTCGGCCTTCATGTTGTAGCACTTCTCAACGTAGGCCAGGACATCGGCAGCAAGGGCCTCGAAGTCCTCGTCGGGGAACTTCGGCGTATCGATATGGCCGGTGAGCTCAACGACCCACTTGCGCAGGCCCTCGAGATCGCGCTCGCCCTCGTGGCTGTCCTTGGTGCAGAACTCCTGCACGCAGCGGTACACGGTGTCGTGCATGACCTCGGTGATGTGGTCGGTCAGGTCCTTGCCGTCCAGAATCTTGTTGCGCTCGGCGTAGATGACCTGGCGCTGCTTGTTCATGACGTCGTCGTACTCAAGAACGCTCTTACGCATGGAGAAGTTGATGCTCTCGACCTTGTGCTGGGCATTCTCGACGGCCTTGGAAATGATCTTGTGCTGGATGGGCATGTCGTCGCCCATGTCGGCCGTGACCATCATCTTGGAGACGCGGTCCATCCTGTCGCCGCCGAACAGGCGCATGAGGTCATCCTCGAGTGACAGGTAGAACTGGGTCTCGCCCGGATCGCCCTGACGACCGGAACGGCCACGCAGCTGGTTGTCGATACGGCGGGACTCATGGCGCTCGGTGCCGATAACGGTCAGGCCGCCGGCGGCAAGCACGCGCTCGCGCTCGGCCTTGCAGGTCTCCTTGGCCTCGGCGTTAAACTGCTCGAGCTGCTCGGGCGTCACGTCCTCCATGGTCAGGCCCTCGTACTCCAGGCGCTCGCGCACCAGCTCGTCGGGGTTGCCGCCCAGCAAGATGTCGGTACCACGGCCGGCCATGTTGGTAGCGATGGTCACGGCGCCATAGCGACCAGCCTGGGCCACGATATGGGCCTCGCGCTCGTGGTGCTTGGCGTTGAGGACCTCGTGCGCGATACCGCGCTTAGTGAGGGCGGCGGACAGTTTCTCGGAGCTCTCGATGGAGACGGTGCCCACCAGGACCGGCTGGCCCTTGGCGTGACGACGCTCAACGTCGTCGGCAACGGCGTTGTACTTGGCCTGGATGGTGCGGTAGACCAGGTCCTCGTGGTCAACACGCTGCACGGGCTTGTTGGGGGGAATGACCTCGACGGGCAACTTGTAGATCTCGCGGAACTCGGCGTCCTCGGTGAGCGCCGTACCGGTCATGCCGGAGAGCTTGTCATACAGGCGGAAGTAGTTCTGCAGGGTGATGGTGGCAAGGGTCTGGTTCTCCTCGCGCACGAGCACGCCCTCTTTGGCCTCGATGGCCTGGTGCAGGCCCTCGGAATAGCGGCGACCCTCCATGATACGACCGGTGAACTCGTCGACGATCTTGACCTCGCCGTTGGTGACCACGTACTGCTTGTCGCGGTGGAACATGTACTGGGCCTTCAGCGCCTGCTGCAGGTGGTTGACCAGCTGGCCGGAGAGATCGGCATAGATGTCATCGATACCCAGGCGGCGCTCAATCTTCTTAAGACCGCGCTCGGTGGCGGCGATGGTGTGCTTGGCCTCGTCCATGACGAAGTCGCCCGTGGGCTCCACGTCCTCGGTGGCGGTGAGCATGTCGTGCGAGACGTCCTCACCGCGCTCAAGGCCGCGCACGGCGCGCGCGAAGTCCTTGTAAGTGCTGGCGGACTTGGTGCCGGCGCCCGAGATGATGAGCGGCGTTCTGGCCTCGTCGATCAGGATGGAGTCGACCTCGTCGACGATGGCGTAGCTGTGGCCGCGCTGAACACGCTGCTCGGGGCGGGTAACCATGTTGTCGCGCAGATAATCGAAACCGAACTCGGAGTTGGTGCCGTACGTGACGTCGGCCTGGTAGGCTGGGCGCTTCAGCTCGAGCGGCATGTTGTTCTGCAGCAGACCGACGGTCATGCCCAGATACTTGTAGATGCGACCCATCCACTCGGAGTCGCGCTTGGCCAGGTAGTCGTTGACGGTGACGACGTGCACGCCCTTACCGGCGATAGCGTTGAGATAGCCGGCCAGCGTGGAGACGAGAGTCTTGCCTTCGCCGGTCTTCATCTCGGCGATGTGGCCCTCGTGCAGCGCCATGGCGCCGATGAGCTGTACATCAAAGTGACGCATGCCCATGGTGCGCTTGGAAGCTTCGCGCACGGTGGCAAAGGCCTCGGGGAGCATGTCGTCGAGCGACTCGCCGTTGGCGTAGCGCTCACGAAACTTATCGGTCTGGGCGCGGAGCTCCTCCTCGGTCATCTTCTCAAACTGGGGCTCAAGACCGTTGATCTTGTCGACGATCTTGTAGTAGCGCTTCAGGTCCTTATCGGATCCAAAGGACAGCAGCTTTGACATGAATCCCATGTGGTTTTCCTTTTTGGCCATCGCCCACGCCGTGCAGCTGCGGGCGAGTTAAACACAGATGATTGTACTTTAGCCAAACAAGGCGCGGCCTATACGGTCGACCTCGACCGCCACGTAATAACTACGACCAACCTGCCAAAAGGGGACTGGTTTATTTTGGCAGTTTTTATCTGGGAAAACGCTGTATCTCTGCCATTTGGTGCAAACGAACCCGTCCCCTTCGCACCAATCTGGTGCAATGGGGACGGGTTAGCTTGCACCAATAAAGGAAAAGGGCCGCGCACCCAAATGGATACGCGGCCCTTTAGCCACGAATGCGAGCGATTCCTCGGCGAGCTATTTACTCAGCAGCCTCGGTGGTCTCGGCCTCGGCAGCGGCCTCCTCGACGGGAGCCTCTGCGGGAGCCTCGGCGGCCTGCTTGGCAGCCTCCTCGGCAAACTTAGCAGCACGCTTGGCCTTCTCGGCAGCCTTAGCCTCAGCGGCGGCCTTGCGAGCGGCCTCGGCCTCAGCAGCCTTGGCAGCCTTGGCAGCCTTGGCCTCCTCGGCCTTCTTGAGCTGGGCGGCAGCGGCGCCACCGAACTTGTCGGCGAAGCGCTGGACGCGTCCACCGGTGTCGACGAACTTCTGCTGGCCGGTGTAGAACGGGTGGCACTCGTTGCAAAGCTCAACCTTCATCTCGGACACGGTAGCGTGCGTCTTGAAGGTGTTGCCGCAGGAGCACGTCACCGTGCACTCGACATACTGGGGATGGATACCCTGCTTCATGGTAGGACTCCTTATTGGTCAGGCGCTGGTTACCGATCAGCGCATAAGGCGTCTTGGTTTCCGACCAAGACAACAAACTTGGCTATGGTACCACGGCGCCGCGTGTCCCACAAAAGGTTCACGGTCTTTGCGTTGTGCATCGCGCCCAAGGCACGGCAGACGACACGACGAATCGCGGCAAACGGGCGCCTTTGCCCCTTCTCCCATGTTGCAGACGTGTAACGCCGCAGCAAAGGTGCCCTTTTTTGCGCCAGACAGGTACAATGATGAACACTGTACCGTAGCGGAGCGCCCCGCGCGCGCCGCAATCACGCGAAAGGGTTTCCCATGGCCGAGATCTCGTCCTCCCGTATCGTCATCACCGTCCTTGGCAAGAACCGCCCCGGCATCGTCGCCGGCGTCACCCGCGTTCTGGGCGAGGCCAACGTCGACATCCGCGACATCACGCAGTCCATTATCGAGGACATCTTCACCATGACCATGCTGGCCGACACCGCCGAGTCCAAGCTCGACTTCGCCGAGCTGCAGAAGGCCCTGGCCGAGGCCGGCGAGCTTTCGGGCGTCAACGTGTCCATCCAGCGCGAGGACGTCTTTAACTTTATGTACCGCCTGTAGCGAACAGGCCGTGCGGGAACAGGCCGGCGCATCTGCACCCAAGCACGCCGCCCCCACACGGCCCCGAGAGGAGCGCGCATGGCTTACGACGCCAAGAAAATCTACTACCGCTTCGATGACCATCTGAGCCGCCTGGTCTTGGATTATGAGGCGAGCCGCCAGATTTCGCCCGAAAGCGAAAACCTCTACCACGGCATGCCGACTAATCCGTATGACGAGGGTCTGTTCGTCGAGCATAACGTCAAGCGCGGCCTACGCAATGCCGACGGCTCGGGCGTGGTTGCGGGCCTTACCCGCATCTCGGACGTGCACGGCTACAACAAGGTCGACGGCAAGGTCGTACCCGACCAGGGCAAGCTCACGCTGCGCGGCTATAGCATCGAGGACCTGGTCAACAACGCCCAGGCCGAGAATCGCTATGGCTACGAAGAGGTCGCCTACCTGCTCATCACGGGCTCGCTGCCCAACAAAGAGGAGCTCGACGGCTTTTGCGAGCGCCTGGGCGCCTTTAGACATCTGAGCGACGAATACGTCAAAGAGTTCCCTATGACCACGGTGTCGTCGAGCATCATGAACGTGCTCCAGCGCGCCGTGCTGCTGCTCTACGCCTTCGATGCCGAACCAGACGTGATCACGCCCGAGCACGAAATCGACGTCGCCATTTCCATGCTCGCACGTCTCCCCCGCATCGCCGCCTTCGCGCATATGGCCTCGGTCGCCAAGCGCCGCGGCTCCGAGGTTCACGTACCGCACCCCACACCCGGCCTTTCCACCGCTGAGACCATCCTGCAGGTGTTGCGCGGCGGCATGGCGTTCACCCGCGACGAAGCCATGCTGCTCGACGTGATGCTCATGCTGCATGCCGAGCACGGCGGCGGCAACAATTCCACGTTTGCCTGCCGCGTGCTGTCCTCCTCGGCCACCGACCCGTATTCCGCCTACGCCGCGGCTATCGGCTCGCTCAAGGGTCCGCGCCACGGCGGCGCCAACGCCAAGGTCGTGTCCATGCACGAGGATATCCGTGCGCATGTCTCCAATTGGGAGGACGAGGACGAGGTCGCAGCCTACCTGGGCAAGATCCTCGACAAGCAGGCCTTCGACGGCACGGGCCTCATCTACGGTATGGGCCACGCCGTCTACACGCTGAGCGACCCGCGCGCCGAGGTGTGCCGCCGTTACGCGCGCACGCTTGCCGCCAAGAAGGACTTGGGCGAGGAGTTCGCGCTCATCGAGCGCATCGAGCGCCTGGCCCCGCAGGTGATGCGCGATCACGGCATGGCCAAGCCCATCTGCGCCAACATCGACCTGTACACGGGCTTTATCTACAAGATGCTCGGCGTGCCCGAGACGCTCTTTACGCCGCTGTTCGCCGTCGCCCGCATGGCCGGCTGGTCGGCGCACCGCATGGAAGAGCTCTTCTGCGCGCATCGCATCATCCGCCCGGCCTATCGTCCGGTGATCGAGCCGCTGGAGTATAAGCCGCTCGCCGACCGCTAGGACGCGGACCGTCATAGAACCCGAGCGTGGCCAGGGCATCACCGCCCTCGGCCACGCTTTTTATGCCAGTAGAAAGGATCGCAACGAATGATTGTGTTTTCCGATATGGATGGAACGCTGCTGACGAGCGATAAGCAGATGAGCGACGCCACCTGGGCGATGCTCGACGAACTCGCTCGACGCGGGATTGAATTTGTGCCCTGCACGGGGCGCCCGCTGTCGGGTATCTTTGAGCCCATCCTCGCCCACCCCGCCGTACACTACGCGGTCTGCGCCAACGGTGCCAGCGTCTGGCAGCTCGACGACGGTACGCCCACCGATACTTTACGCGCTACGCGCATTTTGAGCCGACCGCTCGACCGTGCCATCGCCCACCGCATCCATAGCATCGCCGCCGGCCACGATGTGACCTTCGATATCTTCGCGGACGGGCAGTGCTTCCTCCCCCGCTCGCTCTACACGCGCCTGGACGAATTCTGCGGCGGCGATCCCCACATTGCGGCTTCGCTCAAGCGCACACGAACGCCGATCGACATGGATATCGACAGCAAGATCGACGAGGTCGAGACGCTCGAACGCATCGCCATGTACTGGCACGACCCGGCCGATCGCGACGCCATCGCGGCTGAGCTCGACACGCTCGGAGGCATTGAGGTCACGCGTTCGTACGCCATGAATATCGAGGTCATGGGCGCGGGCACTACCAAGGGCACGGCCCTCACGTGGCTATGCGAACACCTGGGCGAGCGTCTCGCCGACGCCTGGGCGTTCGGCGACAACATCAACGACATCCCCATGCTGCAGGCAGCGGGCCATGGCATGGCCATGATCAACGCCGAGCCCGAGGACCGCGACGCCGCCGACGCCATCACCGAATACGACAACGACCATGACGGCGTCGCCCGCACCATCATGGCCGCCCTCGCCTAGCAACATCAACCCGGCAGGGTAGCTAAGTAGTCGTTGGGGACACTCCTCGCGGGGCGCCGCAAAGACTGTCCCCGGCTGCCGGCAGAAAAGGAACGTCCCTAACTGCCGGATTAGGCGAGGCTCTCCAGAACACGGCGAAGTTCCTGCTGGACGGCGTGGTCGCGGTTGCAGCCCACGACGCGATCGGCAACCGCTTTGAGCGCGGGGCGCGCGTTTTCCATCGCACAGCCCGTGCCGACAAAGCGAATGATCTCGTAGTCGTTCATCGAGTCGCCAAACGCCATGATCTCGTCGCGTCCAATGCCGTAATGCTCCGCAAGCTGTGCGATGCCCGAGGCCTTCGACACACCGGGCTGCATGGCATCGATCCACGCGTTTCCAGAAGGCGCAAAGGTAAAGAGCTGACCGAGTTCTCGCTGTAGCACGTACGCACTGTCCATAACGGCACAGTCATCGCAAAAGATACTCGCCTTGATGATATTTACGCTGGGATCGGGCAGTTCCCAAATGCGCTCGGCATTGGGAAGGTCCTTATCGACCTCGCGTACGATCTTGCACTCGTCATCGAGCAAGAAGGATTTGGTTCGGTCAAAGAGCGCAAGATGCAGATTGGGAAACGTCGCGACAGCCTGGGCGAGCCTTCGAATCGCCAGGTGCGAATACACCTCACGGTCTACCATTTTGCCGTCGGCGTAGACCTGGGCACCGTTAGCGGCGACAAAGTCCATCTTGTCGCGAACGGGCGCAAAGAACTCGCACAGGCGATCGTAGCGACGACCTGACGATGCGGCGAAATGCACGCCATGCTCGTGTAGCGCCAGAATCAGTTCGTAGGTCTCGGGAGGCACCTGGCTGTTTTCGTCAAGCAACGTGCCGTCCATATCGGATGCAATCAGTTTAAACATAGAAAAGCTCCCTTCGGGCTTGTTGGAATCGAACGTGTATCCAATTCCAACGTACCCAAAGGGAGCTCAGGTAAGACTCCGCGGGCGCAAACGTTACAAGGACCTGGCAAATAGCTCACGCGCACCAGGGGTCCCACATTCGCAGCGCCAGGCAACACGTCAAAGAGTGTCGCAGGCGACTAGACGTTTAAGAACGTCCCCGATGACTAGTCGGCGTAGGTGAAGGTTGTGACGTCGAACATGCCCTCGGGGCGGATGCGGAGCGTCGGGATAACCGGCAGGGGCAGGAAGATGATGCCCATGATGGGGTCGAGCGGCGGCTCGATGCCCATGGCGCGCGCCTTGACCATAAAGTCGTCGTGCTGCGCGGCGACATCCTCGGCCGTGCCTTCGCTCATCAGACCGCCGAGCGCCAGCGGAATGCGCGCCACGACCTCGCCGTTGCGCACCAGCACGTGACCACCCTGGCCCACAGCCTCAACAGCAGCCATCATATCGGCTGCGTTATCACCCACGACGCACACGTTGTGCGAGTCGTGGCCGATCGTGGAGGCAATGGCGCCACCGGTGATGGTGAAGCCACGCACCCAGCCGCGACCGATATGCTTGCCGACAAGGCCCAGGCCCGCAGGACCATCACCGTCGGCGCCCTCGGCCTGCAGCGACACACCGCGGCCGTGGCGCTCGATCAGCATAATGCGACGCAGGCCCTCGGCGCTCTCGGGGCGAGCCATACCCGTGATGGCCTTACCCGGCACCACGTCAATCACGGCCTCGCCCGGCTTAAAGGCATAGTCGAATACGTCGAGCGAAAGCTTCGGCAGCTTAACGGAGGCGCGCAGCTCATCGGCAAGGGCCGCAACCTCGGCCATCTCGGGTGCGATCTCGCCCACAAAGGTGCCGTCCTGCGCCACCAGAGCACCGGCGGCGTATACGCGATGCGGAGCCGTGGTGAACGTCAGGTCATTGAGCACCAGCAGGTCGGCACGCTTGCCCGGGGCGATGGCGCCACGCAGTTCGTGCGGGTCGCGGCAGCCGTGATCCAGGCCAAACGCCTCAGCCGTGGAAAGGGACGCCATGGAGATAGCGACCACCGGGTCGATACCGGCCTCAATCGCCACGCGGCAGGCGTTATCGATCATGCCGGACGCAAGCGCATCGGAAGGAGCGCGGTCGTCGGTCGCAAAGCAGCAACGGCGGGCACGGGCAGGATTCTCCAGCAGCATCGGCGACAGGTTGGCCAGGTCATGGCTGCACGTACCCTCGCGCAGCATCACATACATGCCGCGAGACAGCTTGTCGAGTGCCTCCTCGGGAATCGTCGACTCATGGTCAGCGATAATACCTGCTGCGGCATAGGCGTTGAGGTCCTTGCCGGCAACGAGCGGCGCGTGACCGTCAACCTGCTTGGACGGCGTCTGGTTGGCAGCGTCGATTCGAGCGCAGGTCTCGGGATCGGCCATAAAGACGCCCGGCAGGTTCATCATCTCGCCCAGGCCAAAGACATCGCCCGGATGCTCGGCAAAAAACGCCTGCATGTCAGCGGCGGTAATCACAGCGCCTGCTTGCTCATCGGGCAGCGCGGGCACGCACGAGGGCATCATGTACTTGATGGAAATGGGCGCGCGACGGCCGTCCTCGATCATAAAGCGCAGGCCGTCCAGGCCGGAAACGTTGGCGATCTCGTGGCTGTCGGCAATGGCAGTGGTGGTACCGCGCGTCGCCGCCATGCGCGCATACTCGGCAGGGCGGATGTTCGAAGACTCGATATGCAAGTGTCCGTCAATAAAACCGGGGGCAAGATAGCGGCCCTGGCAATCGATGACCTCGGCAGCCTCATACGTACCGGCGGCATCGTCGCGACCATCGTAGAGCACACCGACGATCACGCCATCCTTGACGGCAACGCTACCGGGCGCCACGCGCTGGCCGTACACATCGACAATCTGTGCGT
This sequence comes from uncultured Collinsella sp., assembly GCA_900541045.1. Classification (GTDB taxonomy): domain Bacteria; phylum Actinomycetota; class Coriobacteriia; order Coriobacteriales; family Coriobacteriaceae; genus Collinsella. The sequence continues at coordinate 31,865 of UQID01000009.1, read as the reverse complement.
TGGCAAACAGCGTGTCAACGGGCACACGACCCTCGGCGGCCTCGATCACAGATCTCATGACCTCAACGGACATACATACTCCTTTAACCGTAGAAAAAAGCTGCGGAGCGGACAGGCCTTCACCGCAGCAAACCAATAGCCATTGTATGCCCAAACGATGGGTCAGCAATACGCCTCCCCGCTTAACGGCACTGCCAAATGATCCCTTGGGGACGGAGGAAAACGGATCACCGGGCCAAACCGACCCCCTCGGTGATCCGTTTTCCTCCGTCCCCAAGGGATCATCTAAAAAGGCCGCAGTCGGGAATCCCGGCTGCGGCCCTATTGCACATGTTAGGTTGACCTACTTGCTAGACCAACTTAAAGCCCTTGCGCTTGCCTACGGAGAGGGTGTCGCCCAGCTTGAGGGCGCTGGGGTCGATGTTGTAGCTCTTGGGAGCCACGGCCTTGCCATTGATCTTGACGCCGCCGCCGTCGATGTCGCGACGGGCCTGGCCGGCGCTGGCCGAAAGGCCCAGGTCCTTGAGCAGACCGGCGAGGTAGATCTGGCCCTCGTCGTTAACAGTCAGCTCAACATGCTTCTCGGGGAAGTCGGCGAGCTGGCCCTCCTTGAACACGCGGTCGAACTCGGCCTGAGCCTCGTCGCCGGCACCGGCGCCGTGGTAGGTGTCGCACAGGTCGCGGCCCAGAGCGCGCTTGAGCTCATAGGGATCGGCGGAACCGTCAGCCAGGGCGGCGTCAATCTTGTCGACCTCGGCCGGGGTGAGCGAGCTCGCCAGGCGGTAGTACTTACCGATCATCTCGTCGGGGATGGACATGGTCTTGCCGAACATATCCTTGGGCGTATCGGTCAGGCCGATGTAGTTACCGTAGGACTTGGACATCTTACGGACGCCATCGGTGCCCTCGAGCAGCGGCATGGTGAGCGCGATCTGGGGCTCCATGCCCATCTTCTCCATGAGCTCACGGCCGGCGAGCAGGTTGAAGAGCTGATCGGTGCCGCCCATTTCCACGTCGGCCTTGATCTGCACGGAGTCGTAAGCCTGCATCACGGGATACAGGAACTCATGCAGGGCGATCGGCGTCTGGGACTGGTAGCGCTTGGTAAAGTCGTCGCGCTCGAGAATACGGGCGACGGTGAACTTGGAGCACACCTGCAGCAGGCCGGCCAGATCCATCGACAAGATCCAGTCGCCGTTGTGCACGATGGTGGTCTTCTCGGGATCCAGGATCTTCATGGCCTGGCTCACGTAGGTCTCGGCGTTGGCCTCGATCTGCTCCTGCGAAAGCTGCGGGCGGGTGGAGTTCTTGCCCGAAGGATCGCCAATCAGCGCGGTACCGTTGCCGATGATGAGGGTGACGTTGTGGCCCAGGTCCTGGAACTGACGCATCTTGCGCAGCGGCACGGCGTGGCCCAGGTGCAGGTCGGGGCTGGTGGGATCGACGCCGAGCTTGATGTTGAGGGGCTCGCCCTTCTCAAGCTTCTTGCGAAGGTCGGCCTCGGGGACGATCTGCGCGGCGCCCGAGGTGATGATACGCATTTGCTCGTCAACAGACAGCATTGGGTATCCTCCTTTTGCTATAGCACCCTCGCCGAAAACGGCGGTGCTGGAAGTCCATAAACTCTCTTATGATAACAAACTGACGCGACGCAGCATCTACGACAGGAAAATCCTCGTCCTGCCGCATGCGTCGATGGCAACTGGCAGACGCGTACCGTCACGCTCGACCAGATAGCGCACCTGCCGACGACGCAAGCAGTCGCGGCAACGGACCTGCCCCGTCGCATCGGTGGCGCAGACGCCCTCGGCGGTCAGCAGGCAGTGCTCGCACACCATAAGCTCGGGACAGTCGGCGTCGAACGGACCCAAGACGCCGGGTTCAGCAGCCAGCTCGGCAATACGCTCCCTATCATTGCTGAGCAACTCGGCAGGCAAGTATACCCACCTCGCGCCAAGCCCGCGCAGCCAGGCAAGCGTGGCCCGATTGGCGCAGAACACCGGCGCCGCCACGTCAAACGTCGTGCCCAGCTCGCGGGCCATCGCCACCTGCCCCAGGTTGCGGCAAACAATACGCCCGGCACGTTGCATAAGCGCTCGAGTCCGCTCGGCGTCGCCTGCGCGGCACACTTCGTCGAGCACCACCGTCGCATCGGACAGATCCCGCTCATCGCGCGGATCCAAATCCATCAGCTCCCAGGCAAAGACCATACGAGCAAAAGCCTCATGCTTTGCCGGCTCCGCCGGTCCCGCCAACTCCGTCGGCACGTCGCCATCTGCCAGAACGCCCTCAAACGGCAGCACCTCAACGGACCGCTCAGCAGGCGCGACCGCATCTGCCTCGACCCGCATGCGCTCCAACACCGTTGCCGTCTGCCCCAGCACGCCGGCACTGCGAATCAGATAGACCTCACAGCCCGCGTCCACCTTGCGTTTGCAATGCACGACGATGCGCTCTCCCGCAGCGGCATCCACGGGGCAAGGCACCTGTGGCCAGCGCTTGGGCACATCGGGACGCGCGTCGGCACCCGGGTAAAATCGGATCTCGAGCGTATCGCCCGCCGCCACGGCGGCATCAAGCTCAACCGTCACCTCTTCGTGACCCACCGCCACCAAGTGGCCCACGCGCACGCCCTGGTTGATCGCGCGCTCAAAGCTCATGAGCTCGGCGCCCGAACGGCCCCGCAGATACGCATCGGTAAAGCCGCGGTTGAACGACCTTCCCAGCTCGCGCTCAAGCGTCGGCACCGCATCGGCATCCCATGTGCCGTCGCGCAGCATATTGAGCGCCCGACGCCACACCCTTACCACGTTAAAGACGTAGTCGGGATTCTTCATGCGGCCCTCGATCTTGAGCGATGCCACGCCGGCGGCAACAAGCTCGGGCAGATGCGCGATGCCCAGATAGTCACGCGGACAAAGCAGGCGATCCCCTTCGACAGCGACAACACTCTGCCCCTCCTCGTCCACCAAGTCATAGGACAGACGGCACGGTTGCGTGCAATCACCGCGCATCGCCGACCGTCCGCGCCTCAGGGCCGAAAACTCACACGCACCCGAGTATCCAATGCAAATAGCGCCGTGACAGAACACCTCGATGGGCACGCCAGTAGCGCAAAGCGTCTCAATCTCTGCCACGCTCAGCTCGCGCGCAGTCGTCACGCGCTCAACGCCCAACTCCTTGGCAGCCAACTGCACGGCACCCTCGCTATGAGCGCCCGCCTGAGTGGACAGGTGAATCTCGACCCCCGGAATCGCCGCACGAAGTGCACAAGCCAGCCCGGCATCGGCCACAATCAACGCATCGGCACCCAACGCGTGCGCATGCGCCCCCAACGCCACGGCGTCGGCAAGCTCATCATCGAACACGAACACGTTGAGCGTCACGTACACACGCACGCCACGGGCATGGGCCACGGCACAACCGCGCGCGAACTCATCATCGCTAAAGCCATGCGCGCTCACTCGAGCGTTGAATCCGTCCAGCCCCGCATAGATGGCATCGGCACCCGCCGCAATCGCCGCGAGCATCTGGTCGAGCCCGCCAGCAGGCGCCAGCAGTTCGGGCAGCGCCACTCCAGCCGCCGCCAACTCGCTTTCGCATTGTCCGCTCGGTTCCATCGGCCGAATCGCCATCGGTAAACTCCTCACCAAGGTATGCATTCACTCTGAAAAATGCCGTCATCCAGCATACACGAGGCCCCGCGTGCCTCGTTTGGTTTATCGTGTAATAACTTATGTCCATCCTGCCAGGCATAACACCTGCCGCCTGGCACGACATACCTGGAGGTCAATATATGGGTCCTCGCCAACGACAGGGGCGCAGTCGCTCTAAGACGCATGCCCTTCCCATGATCTTGCTCTCGTTTTTGGGCTTTCTGCTTATCGCGGGCGTAGCGTTTGGCATCGGCATGATCGGCAACGTCAACCGCTGGCTGTCCGATCTGCCCGACTACACCGATGCCAACGCGTATCTGGTGAGCGAGCCCACCGACATCGTCGACTGCAACGGCAACACCATTGCGAGTTTCTACACGCAAAACCGCAAGTCCATCACCAAGGACCAAGTGTCCCCGTACGTGCTGCAGGGCACCGTTGACGTTGAGGACGAGCGCTTCTACGAGCACGGCGGCATCGACCTCTGGGGCATTGCACGCGCATCGGTGGCAACCCTCACCGGCGGCCACGAGGGCGCATCGACCATCACCCAGCAGCTGGTTCGCAACACCATCTTGCAGGAGGAACAATTCGACTCGACCATCGAGCGTAAGGTGCGCGAGGCCTATATCGCCATCAAGATGGAGGATATGTACTCCAAAGACGAGATCCTCATGATGTACCTCAACACCATCTACTACGGCCATGGAGCATATGGCATCGAGGCCGCCGCCGAGACCTATCTGTCCAAAACCGCCGCCGACCTCACCCTGAGCGAGGCCGCGCTGCTGATCGGCCTTCCCAACTCGCCCTCGCAGTACGACCCCACGGTTAATCCCGACTTGGCGCTGTCCCGCCGCAACAAGGTTCTGGACAACATGCTGCGTCTGGGCCACATCACGCAGGAAGAGCACGATGCCGCGCAGGCTGAGCCCATCACGCTTAACGTGACCGAGATTTCGGGCAGTGGCGTCGATGTGTACTCTCAGCCCTACTTTGTCGCCTACGTTAAGCAGCTGCTTGAGCAGGAGTTCTCCACCGACGTGCTCTTTAAGGGCGGTCTGACCGTCAAGACCACCATCGACCCCACCATGCAGCAGGTGGCCGAGGAGGCCGTGCGCTCGCAGCTCGACACGCTTTCGCTCGACGGCCTGGACATGGGCATGGTCGTCGTTGACCCCAAGACCGGTTACATCAAGTGCATGGTAGGCGGCTACGACTACAACGCCGACGAGAATCACGTGAACCACGCTACGGCAAAGCGCCCCGTGGGCTCCACGTTTAAGGCCTTTACGCTGGCAACTGCCATCCAAAACGGCATGAACCCCAACGTCACCCTCAACTGCAACTCGCCGCTCAAGGCCAAGGGCACCACGACCGAGGTGCAAAACTACGGCAACCAGAGCTATGGCAACATCACGCTTAAGCAGGCAACGGCATACTCATCCAACACCGGCTACATTCAGGTGGCCGAAGCCATCGGCAATGACAAGATCATGTCGCTCGTCAAAAAGCTTGGCATCGATCCCGCCAAGGACAATATCGAGGACGTTCCCGTCATGACGCTCGGCACCGGGTCCATCTCACCGCTCGAGATGGCATCTGCCTACGCAACGTTTGCCAACGGTGGCTACTACCGTCAGCCCATCGCCATTACCGAGATCGACTCGCGTACCGGCTCGGTTCTGTACCAGCACACTGACAATCCCACGCAGGTGCTCACCGAAGGCGAGGCTGCCGCGGTTACCGATGTTCTATCCGGCGTCATGCAGGGCAGCGGCACGGGTGCCGCCGGCGCGCTGAACGTCAATCAGCCCTATGCCGGCAAGACGGGCACCACTGACAACACCACCAACCTGTGGTTCTGCGGCTTCACGCCGCAACTGACATGCGCCCTGTGGACCGGTTATTCCGCAGGCGAGATTCCCATCCAAAAGTACGGTTCGGACCTGCTGGGCGACAGCACCAACCTGCCCGTCTTTAAGAAGTTCATGGACACCGTTCTTGCGGGCACCGAGCGCGAGGAATTCTCGACCGGAACGGCTCCCACGTACAAGAACAATAACGTCTGGAAGTTCTACGGCACAAACAACAAAAAGAAAGACGAAGAGGATAAAGACGAGGGAAAAGAAGAGGAAGAGACCACGACCACCACAACGACAACGACAACCACGACCACTGAAACCCCGGGCGGCAACACCACCGGCGATAGCGGTACGACAGGTGGCGACGGTGGCACGGGTGGCAATGGTGGCACGGGTGGCGACGGTGGCACGCCGACGCCTACCCCCGATCCTACGCCCACGCCCGACCCCTCTACGGGCCAGTAGACGCAAAGCGGCATCTGACACCAAGGCGCCCGAGCAGCACGTACGCTGCTCGGGCGCTTCTTTATTTCGGCAGATGTCACAAGATGCCACGACGGCCCCGGCTGCAGGACCGATAGAGCAACGGGTGCCGGCATGCAAAAGGGCGCTGACCTTCGTCAACGCCCTCGGCAATTACCTATAGCAACAATCGGCACAGCAGCAGTGCCACGCATCCCCTACTTGTGAGAGTTACTCAGCTTGTTGATGAGCGCCTCAAGGCGTTCGCCGTCCTCGGCCGTCTGCGCAATGACTAAAATCGTGTCGTTGCCGGCAAGCGAGCCAAGCACGTCGGGCAGCTCCGCGGCATCGACCGCTGCGGCAATACCAGAAGCCGTACCGGGCTGTGCCTTGATCATAACCAGATTATCGGTGCGCAGTACGCCGGTAACCAACTCGGAAACCATGCGCTGCAGATGCAGGTCCTCGGCAAGGACATAGATGCCCTCGGGGAGCTTACGCAGTCCCATGTCCGCGATGTCGCGCGAAACGGTCGCCTGCGTGCAATCGAAACCCATGGCGCGAAGCTCGTCTACCAAAACGCGCTGCGTACGTACGTCCTTATTGCGAACAATATCTCTGATGGCATCCTGGCGCCCATTGCGTTTTTTGGCCATACAAAACCTCACTCCAAAAGATGGTGGAGACAATCACTTAGTGATTGAATAGTTTAGCGCTATTTGAGGGTTTTAGTGAATAAGAACGCATTTCGAAACAATTCCATGCAATTTATTTCGAAAATCACGCTATTAGACAGTCCTGACGCCCGAACGATTGAAAAAGGCCGCCAGATGCGTATACAACGCACACCGCATAGGCTTGGCACTAGCTATCGAACCATAGAGCAGACCTAAGCCCCGATGATTGCCTTTAAGAGCCGCAACCATCTGACGGGTACGCTGCGCTTCGAGCATATCATGCAAACGGGCCGAACGCTCTATTGAAGACACCCCATGGGGGCTCAGACACAAATTTTCGATGCAGGCGACCAGGCCGGTGTAGTAATGCCGCTGGCAGACCAGTTTCAACTGATCGCTACCGCCCGCGACGGCAAGCGAGTCGGCAAGCCTATCGAGCGCCCCGATATCATCAGAAAGCCTGGCAAACATCGTGGGGTCAAACGTCTCCGTAATCGACGGCGCCACTGCATGAAAACGGGCACGGCCACATCCCGATACGCGCTTTGCCTGCGAAAGCGCGAACGTCAAAAAAGACACCGTGCGAAATGCATCGCCATGCGCAAGGCACGCCTCAAAGAGAGCGCGATCATACAGCACGCCAGAGGACTGCCGGACTAAACCACAGGAAACCAATTGGGTCAGGCAAGCCGCCCGGTTCTCATCTTCAGAAACGGATGTCGCGTCCAAAACTCGGGAATGACGTTCGCGGTGAACATCGTAGCGATCGAGCGAAACAGAGGGAAACACGATGTCAGCAGAAGCGTCGCAGGAGCTTTCGACCATCTGCGAAAGGGACTGCGGCGCAAACCACTCATTGGCATTCATCGCAATGATCTGGGAGCCGCGCGAAGCCGCAAAGCCGGCACGCAGGCAGGCGCCAGGCGCTGAGTCCTCAACATCAATCAAATCAATATGAGTGTCTCTGTCGGCAGCAACTTCGAGCGAATGGCGCACACCAGCTACCACGCCGCGGCAAACGACGACAATTTGCAAATCGTAGAGGTCTTGGTTCTGGACGCTCTCGAGAGCGCGCATCGCATAACTGGGCGAACCCTCAACAATCAGGATCACCGAAAGTCGCGGATGCGAACCACGTCGAACCAAGTTTTCCGTCCTCTCGACAGCTAGTAACAAACTGTCGTTCATGGTACACCCCGTCAATTAATGCGGGCGGTCGTCCGCCGCGATGCACGTCAAGAACAGATGTTGCACACGCCCCGCCCACAGGCGCCGCACACAAAGATCGCCGTCAGGCAGCCACTTCCCTAATCGAGCACCACAAGCTCGGTGGGGTCGTAGTCCACGCCCATAAAAGTAAGACCGCATGCGGGTGCCGTAGGACCAGCTGCGGTGCGATCGCAGGCGTCAATTACCTCGCGCATCCACTCGGGATCGCGGCGATGCATGCCGATCTCGACAAGGGTGCCCACAATGGTTCGCACCATCGAATGCAAAAACGCATTGCCCTCGATGGTAAACGTGAGGATGTCCTCGCCAAAGGCGACCTCATGGCCAAACTCGGCCCGCATTACGCAACGGTGCGTGGGCTTGCCCACGGCAGAGGCGACCTTGCAAAAGCTCTTAAAGTCCTGCTCGCCCAAAAGCGCAGGACAGGCGGCCGCCATCGCGTCGACGTCGAGGGGATAGCGATGCCACCACACGGCACCGCGCGACAGCACGGGTCGCGCATCACGGTCGGCAATGCGATAGGTGTACGTGCGAGAACGCGCGTCAAAACGTGCAGAAAAGCCCTTACGAGCCTTGTAGACCTCGTTTATGGCGATATCTTTGCCCAGGAGGGCATCCATAGCCCTCAGCCACCTACGGCGCGTACACGCGAGCTCAGCGTCCGTTACGGGCACGCTGATGTATTGGGCCACCGCATGAACGCCGGCATCGGTACGCCCCGCGCACGTCAGATCGATTGGGCGGCGCAGCAACGTCTCGATTGCACGGCGCAGCTCGCCTGCAACCGTCGTCTGGCCCGGCTGCTCGGCAAATCCGCTATAGGAGGAGCCATCGTAGGCCACGCGAAATACAAGGGTGGCGTCAAGCTCGGGGGACGAATTGAAATCAGACGGCGCAGTCATGGGCGCTCCCAACAAACTAGAAACGGTATTGCGACAAAAAAAGAGGGGTACGCGAACGTACCCCTCGAATATAGCCTATGCAGACAGAATGTCTACTCAGCGGTCTCCTCAGCAGGAGCCTCCTCGACGGCCTCGACCTTCTTGGGAGCAGCGGCCTTCTTGGGGGCCGGAGCAGCCTTCTTGGCCTTAGGCGTGCAAGGCTCGGTGACGAGCTCCATGATAACGATAGGAGCGTTATCGCCCTTACGGTTACCGAGCTTCATGATGCGGGTGTAACCGCCGTTGCGGTCCTGCCACATGCCCTGAGCAGCCTTGTCGAAGATCTCGGCAACGAGCTGCTTATCGCCGAGCTTGGCGATAGCCAGACGACGAGAGTGCAGGTCGCCCTTCTTAGCCCAGGTGATGATCGGGTCGACGACCGAACGCAGCGCCTTAGCGCGGGTCTCGGTGGTCTTGATGCGGTCGTTCTCGAAGAGGGCCTTAGCAAGGCTCTTCTTCATGGCCTTGGTGTGGCTCGCATCGGTGCCGAGCTTCAGGCCCTTCTTAACGTTGTGACGCATGGTCTAGTTTCTCCTCAAATATGCGAAGCATTAAGCCTTCAGGCTCAGGCCCATGGACTCAAGCTTGTCCTTCACTTCCTCGATCGACTTAACACCGAAGTTACGGATGTTGAGCAGATCGTTCTCCGAGAACTCAACGAGCTGACGGACCGAGTGAATGCTGGCGCGCTTAAGGCAGTTGTAGGAACGGACGGAAAGGTCCAGATCCTCGATCTGCTTGTCCAGCTCGGCATTGTCGTTGGTGACCTCGGGAGCGAAGATCGAAGCCTCCTCCTCGACCTCGGGGGTCTCGGCAAGGTTCATAAAGGCGGCCATATGCTGGTTGATGATATTGGCAGCCTGGACCACGGCGTCGCGCGGGGCGATGGAACCGTTGGTCTCGATCTCGAGGACAAGGCGGTCGTAGTCGGTATGCTGGCCGACACGGCAAGCCTCAACGAGCTTGGCGCAACGGGACACCGGCGAGTACAGCGAGTCGACGTTGATCACACCGATGGGATCGTTGTCACGCTTGTTAGCCTCGCCAGAGACATAGCCGCGGCCATAGCCGATGCGCATGCTCATGGTGAGATGGCCACCCTCGGTGAGCGTAGCAATGTGCTGCTCGGGGTTGACCAGCTCAAACTCGGACGGAATAAAGAAGTCCGCACCGGTGACCTCGCAGGGGCCGTCAACCGAGATGGTGGCGGTCGCCTCGTCGGTCGTGCCGAGAGCCCTGAAGACAAGACCCTTGACATTCAGGACGATGTCGGTGACATCCTCGACCATGTTAGGGATGGTCATGAACTCGTGCTGCGCACCATCGATCTGAATGGCCTCGACGGCGGCACCCTCGAGCGAGGACAGAAGAACACGACGAAGCGAGTTACCCAGCGTATCGCCGTAGCCACGCTCGAGCGGCTCGACGGAGACACGAGCAGAGGTCTCGTTGATCTCTTCGACCTGAACCTGAGGCCTAATGAATTCTGACATGTATTACCTCCAGCCTCAGCAGCCCGGATGGACTACTTAGAGTAGAGCTCGACGATGAGCTGCTCGTTGATATCACCGCTGATCTGCTCACGCGTCGGCAGAGCGAGCACGTTACCAGACAGCTTCTCGATATCGACCTCGAGCCAGCCAGGGACCTCAAAGCGCTCGGAGGAAATCAGGGCCTCCTTGATGGGGAGGAGGTCACGGAACTTCTCGCCGACAGCGACGACGTCGCCGGCCTTGACGCGGTAGGACGGAATGTCCACGCGCTTGCCGTTCACGGTGAAGTGACCGTGACGGACGGACTGACGAGCCTCTTTGCGGGTGCGGGCGAAGCCAAGACGGAAGACGACGTTGTCGAGGCGAGACTCAAGAATGATCATGAGGTTCTCACCGGTGACGCCGTTCATCTTACGGGCCTTGTTGAAGTAGCCGTGGAACTGCTTCTCCAGAACGCCATAGATAAACTTGACCTTCTGCTTCTCACGCAGCTGCATGCCGTACTCAGATTCCTTGCGACGGCGCTTGGGCTGACGGATAGATTCCTTCTTGCTGCTGTAACCGAGCTCAGCGGGATCGATCCCGAGCTGACGGCAGCGCTTAAGAACAGGAGTCCTGTCGATTGCCATATTGATACGATCCTTTCAGTTACACGCGGCGACGCTTCTTGGGGCGGCAGCCGTTGTGCGGAATGGGGGTCTTGTCCTGGATGCTCGAGACCTCGAGGCCAGCAGCCTGGAGGGAGCGGATGGCGGTCTCACGACCGGAGCCGGGGCCCTTGACGAAGACGGAAACCTTCTTCATACCGTGCTCCATGGCCTGCTTGGCAGCAGCCTCGGCAGCCATCTGGGCAGCGAACGGCGTGGACTTACGGGAGCCCTTGAAGCCCACCTGGCCAGCCGACTTCCAGGAAATGACGTTGCCCTGGGGATCGGTGATCGAAACGATCGTGTTGTTGAACGTAGAACGAATGTGAGCCTGGCCCACGGAAATGTTCTTACGGTCCGCGCGCTTCAGACGGGCAGCGCGAACGTTCTTCTTAGCAGTAGCCATCTATCTAGCGCTCCTTATTTCTTCTTCTTAGCACCGATCTGACGCTTCGGGCCCTTACGGGTACGAGCGTTAGTGTGGGTGCGCTGGCCGCGGACCGGGAGGCCCTTGCGGTGACGAAGGCCGCGGTTGCAGCCGATGTCCATAAGGCGCTTGACGTTCTGGTTGCGCTCACGGCGGAGGTCGCCCTCAACCATGATCTGATTCTTATCGATATAATCGCGGATGGCGTTAACCTCATCCTCGGTGAGGTCCTTAACGCGCGTATCCACGTTAACGTTGCACTCGACGCAAATCTTCGTCGCAGTGGTGCGGCCGATGCCGTAAATGTAGGTCAGACCGATCTCAACGCGCTTCTCACGCGGGAGGTCGACACCATTAATACGGGCCAACGTAGTCTCCTCTCTTAACCCTGACGCTGCTTATGACGGGGGTTCTCGCAAATGACGAGGACCTTGCCGTGGCGCCTAATGATTTTGCACTTATCGCACATCTTCTTGACCGAAGGACGTACCTTCATCGTTCTTCCTTTCGGTAGCGCTCAAACTACTTCCCTACTATCTACTCGCCCAGCCGCAGGCGTTTAAAACTATGGCTGGTCTTCACACGCAAACCGACCGTAGGTTGAGCTAAGCCTGCAGTCGGAAAAGAGCGTGTATGCGTGTCGCTATTTATAGCGATAGGTGATGCGACCGCGGGTCAGGTCGTACGGGGAAAGCTCCACGACAACCCTGTCACCGGGGAGAATGCGGATGTAATTCATTCGAATCTTGCCAGAAATGTTGCACAGAACCGAATGACCGTTCTCGAGCTCGACCTTAAACATGGCGTTGGGCAGCGGTTCCTTTACCGTACCCTCGAGCTCAATTGCGTCTTCCTTCTTCACAAGCAATCATCTTTCTCTAGAAAACGACAGCGATTGAGTATTCTACAATACGCGTGCACGTATCGTAATATCTTCGTAATGGCTCCACAACTAAGTGGAACCTGTTACATTCGAAATGTAAAACAAAGCCGTTCCCTGATGTCCAAGATCGCCTTGAAATGAGAAGGCATAGACCTTGGGGTCATGCCTTCGAAATTGAAAGGCGAGGTTGGGCATCAGGGGGCGGCGACTTTTACATTTCGCCGCCTTGCAAGGAGCACCAAGCGCCTTGCGCGTCGGTGGTGAGAATCACCGGGCCGTCATCGGTGATGGCGACGGTGTTCTCGTAGTGCGCGGCGGGCAGGTGGTCGTTGGTCGTGACGATCCAACCATCGGAGCCCGTGCTCACATGATTGGATCCCATCGTGACCATCGGCTCGATGGCAATGACCATACCGGCCTGGAGACGAACGCCCCTCCCCTTCTTTCCGTAATTCGGAACGTTGGGGTCCTCGTGCATCACATGGCCAATACCGTGCCCCACATAATCGCGAAGCACGCCATAGCCGTGAGACTCGGCGAGGGACTGGACGGCATAACCAATGTCCCCGATATGGTTACCGGGAACAGCCTGCTCGATGGCAGCCTTAAGGCAATCGCGCGTAACCTCGCACAGGGCCTTGGCCTCGGGCGTGGGGGTACCGACGAAAAACGTCCAAGCGTTATCGCCGACCCAACCGTCGACAACGGCACCCGTATCGATGGAGATGATATCGCCATCGCGCAGGATCATGTCGGGATTGGGAATACCGTGCACCACAGCATCGTTAATCGATGCACAAATGGTACCGGGGAACCCGCCGTAGCCCTTAAAGGCCGGGGTGCCACCATGCATGCGGATAATCTGCTCCGCAAGCTGATCAAGCTCAAAGGTCGAAACACCAGGGCGAACCATGGCTCCAACGTGGCGGAGCGCCATCTTAGATAGCGCTCCTGCCTTCTTCATCTGCTCAATTTGCGTTGCAGACTTAATCTTGATCATAGACCGAGAGCCTCTTTGACATCCCCGTACACGGTCTCGCGAGCCTGGTCACCATTGACCGACTTGAGCAGACCCTGGCCACGATAGTAGTCGACGAGCGGACTCGTGGACTTCTCGTAGACGTCGAGACGGTTCTTGATGGTCTCAGGCTTGTCGTCGTCGCGCTGATACATCTCGCCACCACACTTGGGGCAGGTAGCATCGGCAGCGGTTCCGGTGTAACCGCAGGCGCGGCAGGTGCGACGCGAAGACAGACGGTCGATGATGACCTCGGGGGCCACGTCAACCAGAAGGGCGCAGTCGATCTCGCGACCCATGGCGGAGAGCTCGGAATCGAGCGTCACAGCCTGGGCGGTGTTGCGCGGGAAGCCATCGAGGATGAAGCCCTGCTGGGCGTCATCGGCGGCAAGGCGCTCCTTGACAAGGTCGATCACGAGCTGGTCGGGAACGAGCTCGCCGGCGTCCATGTACTTCTTAGCCTGAATACCAAGCTCGGTGCCACCCTTGACGGCAGCACGCAGCAGGTCGCCCGTGGAAATGTGAGCGACGCCAAACTCGGCGACGAGCTCCTGTGCGACGGTGCCCTTACCGGCACCCGGAGCTCCGAGCAATACGAGGTTCATGAGCAATCCTCCTCTAGCCTATTTAAAGAATCCATCGTAATCATACATCTTGATCTGGCCTTCGAGCTTATCGACCGTGTCGAGCACGACGCCGACCATGATGAGGATGGACGTGCCGCCAAATGCCTGGATCAGATGGTTACCCGTGAAGGAGAAGATGATCGAAGGCACAATAGCGATGAGCGCCAAGAAGACAGCGCTGGGAAGCGTAATCTTGTTGAGCGCGTTCTTGATGTAGGCCGCGGTGGCCCTACCCGGACGGACGCCCGGAATAAAGCCGCCCTGCTTCTTAAGGTTGTCGGCCGTGTCATCGGGGTTGAACACCATGGAGGTGTAGAAGTAGGCGAAGAACACGATGAGGACAACGTTAAGCACCCAGTTGAGCCAACCGGTCGAAAGCGCAGAGGCAACTGCCTGAATCCAGCCGATGCCGGGGAAGAACACGGCAATCTGGGCCGGGAAGTACAGCAGCGCCGAAGCAAAGATGATCGGCACGACGCCCGCGGTGTTGACCTTGATGGGCAGGTAGGTGGTCTGGCCACCCATCATGCGACGGCCCACGACGCGCTTGGCGTAGGAGACCGGGATGCGGCGCTGGCCGCGCTCAAGGAAAACGATCAGCGGGATGACCAGCAAGATGATGGCGCAGATGATCACCATGGTGATGATGCCACCGGCGTTACCCTCAGTGCTGGAGAAGATCGCCTGCGGAAGACCGGCCATGATGTTCGCGAAGATGATCAGCGACATGCCATTGCCGATACCGCGCTGGGTGATGAGCTCACCAATCCACATGATCAGCATGGCGCCCGCGGTGAGCGTACCGACGATCATGAGGTCAAAGATGATCTCGGGAGCACCGGCACCGTTGAAGCTAATGCCGAAGCTCTTAAAGAGGAAGAGGTAACCCACGGAGTTGAGGATAGCCAGAGCCAAGGTGAGGTAACGCGAATACTGCGTAATCTTGGTCTGACCGACCTCGCCCTCGCGGGCAAGCTCATGCAGGGAAGGCACGACGGCCTGGAGCATCTGGAGGATAATCGAGCTCGTGATGTACGGCATGATGCCCAAAGAGAACACCGAGACATAGCTCAACGCGCCACCAGAGAAAAGATTCAGGAGGGCCATAGCACCTGCGGCGACCGAGTTGCTCCCGGTCGAGAAAAGGCCCAGCATCCCCTGGAAGGGAATGCCGGGCACAGGAACGTGCGCACCAATGCGGTACACGACGAGCATAGCTATGGTAAAAAGAATCTTTTCGCGCAGTTCTTTGATGCGGAAAGCATTCTTAAGACCATTTAGCACGGCAGCTCGACCTTTCCGCCGGCGGCCTCGATCTTGGCCTGCGCAGAAGCGCTGACCTTGTCGACCTTGACCGTGAACTTCTTGGTGAGCTCACCATTGCCGAGCACCTTGACGGGCTCGAACTCGCTCTTGGTGATGCGAGCGGCCTTAAGAGCGGCACCGTCGATCACAGCGCCATCCTCGAACTTACGCTCAAGACGCTCAACGTTAACGGCGGTGTACTCGATACGACGGGGGTTGCGGAAGCCCGGAAGCTTGGGCAGGCGCATAGCCAGCGGAGTCTGGCCACCCTCGAAGCCGGCACCCTTGGTGCCGCCAGAGCGGGAACCCTGGCCCTTCTGGCCGCGGCCAGAAGTGGTGCCGTGACCCGAAGAATTGCCACGGCCGACGCGCTTGCGGTTCTTGGTGGAACCGGGCGCGGGAGTAAGATCGTGAAGCTGCATTTGCTACTCCTCTACAATCTCGACAAGGTGCTTGACCTTGAAGATCATGCCGCGGACGGACTCGTTGTCAGCAATCTCGCGAACCTCGCGGATCCTGTGGAGACCGAGGGCACGGACAGTACGGACCTGGTCCTGCTTGCAACCATTGGTGCTGCGGACCTGCTTGATCTTGATGGTGTCAGCCATGCTTAGTTCTCCTTACCGACGAACATCTCGGAGACCGTCAGGCCACGGCGAGCCGCGACGTCCTCAGGGCTGGAGAGCTCCTTGAGGCCCTCGACGGCAGCCTTGATGATGTTGAGGCCGTTGTCGGTACCGAGGGACTTGGACAGGACGTTCTTGATGCCAGCAAGCTCGAAGAGGGGACGCACAGCGCCGCCGGCGATAACACCGGTACCCTCGACAGCGGGCTTGATGATGATGCGGCCGGCACCAAAGTGGCCGAGAACCTCGTGCGGGATGGTGCCCTGCTCGGTCACCGGCACGTGGAACATGTTCTTCTTGGCATCGAGAGACGCCTTGGAGATGGCCAGGGGCACCTCAGCGGACTTGCCCATGCCAACGCCGACGTTGCCCTTGCCGTCGCCAACGACGACGAGAGCGACGAGGCTCATGCGACGACCACCCTTGACGGTCTTCGACACGCGGTTGATGTAAACGACGCGCTCCTCGAACTCGGAGGCCTCGCGCTGCTGCTTCTGATTACGAGCCATGTGCTACATACCTCCTAGAACTCGAGACCGGCGGCACGAGCACCGTCGGCGAGGGCCTTGACGCGGCCATGGTAGATACGGCCACCACGATCGAAGGCGACCTTGGTGATGCCGGCCTCGATGGCGCGCTTGCCAACGAGCTGACCGACCTTCTCCGCAGCCTCCTTGTTCGAGGTGTGGGTGCCCTTGAACTCGGCCTCGAGGGTCGAGGCGGAGACGAGCGTCAGGCTGGAGCCCTTGCTGTCGTCGATGATCTGGGCATAGATGTTGGCGTTAGTACGGGTCACGCGAAGACGCGGACGCTCGGCGGTACCCGAGACCTTGCCGCGAACACGACGCTGACGACGCTTGAGGCCTTCCAGCTTCGCCTTATGCTTGTTCATACGTAAACTCCTAAAAAGGTTGATCTTGCCAGCACCTAACGGGGTGCTGGTCTTATGCGAGTGAGTCGGTTACGACTACTTGGCGGCCTTACCCAGCTTGCGGCGGATGTGCTCGCCAACATAGTGGATACCCTTGCCCTTGTAAGGCTCGGGAGGACGATGGCCGCGGATCTCAGCGGCGATCTGACCGACCTGCTGCTTGTTGATACCCTTGACGTTCACGTGGGTGTTGTCGGGAACCTCGAAGGTGATGCCCTCGGGAGCCTCGACGATCACGGGGTGCGAGAAGCCCAGGGAGAACTCGAGGTTCTTACCCTTCTGCTGCACGCGGTAACCGACGCCGGCGAGCTCGAGCTTCTTCTCGAAGCCCTCGGAAACGCCAACAACCATGTTGTGGATGAGGGCGCGGGTGAGGCCGTGGCGGGCACGGGTCTCACGCTCGTCGTCGGGACGGGAAACGGTGAGGACGTTGTCCTCGACGTTGATAGCGAGCTTCTCAAAGACATCGAGCTCGAGCTGGCCCTTGGGGCCCTTGACGACAACGTTGTTGCCGTTGACTGCCACTTCGACTCCGGCGGGAATCTGGACAGGCTTATTACCGATACGAGACACGGTGATCTCCTTTCCTTCTACCTACCGAGCGAATTACCAGACGTAAGCGATGATCTCGCCGCCGACGTTGTGCTTGCGAGCATCGCGGTCGGTCATGACGCCATGGCTGGTGGAAATAATGGCGGTACCAAGGCCACCGCGGACGCGGGGCATGTCGGCAACGCCGGTGTACTTACGCAGGCCCGGCTTGGAAATGCGGCGGATGCCGTTGATGACCTTAGCCTTCTTGGGACCATACTTAAGCGTGATGTGCAGAGTCTTCTGGGGAACGGTGTCCTCGACATCGTAGCCCTCGATGTAGCCCTCCTCGTGCAGAACACGAGCGATCTCGACGAGCTTCTTGCTGCTCGGCATAGAGACCGTGGCCTTGTTCACAGAGTTAGCGTTACGGATGCGCGTAAGCATATCTGCGATCGGGTCTGTAAGGTTCATACAGATTCTCCTTCGTTCTTGATGAACACGTGCTCTTGGTTCTTCGCCGCCCTTAACGGCAAAGCCTAACTAGCGCGTTTTCCCTGTTCCAAACGGATGCTTGAAACGCTGGTAGTGACTTACCAGCTGGCCTTCTTAACGCCGGGAAGCTCGCCCTTGAGTGCAAGCTCACGGAAGCAGACACGGCACAGGCCGAACTTGCGGTACACAGAGTGCGGACGGCCGCAGCGCTGGCAGCGCGTGTACTCACGAGTAGAGAACTTCTGCTTGCGATTGCACTTGACGATCATCGATGTCTTAGCCACTTATATCCTCCTCACATAGAGTATTGTTCGCCCCAAGCGCCGTCCCCTTGTGGAAACGGCGCTTTTAGGGCAGGTGAACCTATTTCTTGAACGGGAAACCGAAGGCGTCCAGAAGGGCCTTGGCCTCCTCATCGGTGTTGGCGGTGGTCACGAAGGTGATGTCCATACCACGCTGGTGATCGACGGAGTCGAAGTCGATCTCGGGGAAGATGAGCTGCTCGGTGACGCCCATGGAGAAGTTACCACGGCCGTCGAAGCTCTTGGCGGAGATGCCGCGGAAGTCGCGGATACGGGGGATCGCGACGGAGGTCAGACGATCGAAGAACTCCCACATACGGTCGCCACGCAGGGTAACCTTGCAGCCGATCGGCATACCAGCGCGCAGGCGGAAGGTAGCGATGGACTTGCGGGCACGGGTGATCATCGGCTGCTGGCCGGTGATAGCGCGCAGGTCGCGCACGGCACCGTCGATGGCCTTGGAATCGGTAGCGGCCTCGCCGACACCCATGTTCACGACGATCTTCTCAAACTTGGGGATCATCATGACGTTCTCGTACTGGAACTTGTCCTGAAGCTGCTGCTTGACCTCGTTGTTGTACTTGGTCTTCAGACGCGGCACATACTTCTCTTCTGCCATTGTTCACTCCTTCTTGGGGTTTTAAGCACGGGGCGTGGCCACGATGGGTTGTCCTCGTGCCTCCTGGCTGCATCCGCGCCGCTCATGGCATTTCGCGGTTTGGACTCGACGCAGCAGGAGCCGACAAAACAATCGGTACTATACGCGCATTGGGTGCGTATTTCCAGAAAAACCTCGTCTGCCTGCACAACTCCACAACTCCCCCGTACAAATTGATTCGCACGGGACGGAGAAAAACGGATCACTTGGGTCGACTGAACCTCTGAGCGATCCGTTCCCCCGTTCTTGGGAGATTGCTTTTGTTTGAGCGTGCCGACTACTTGAGCGTGACGCAGGAGGCGAGGATGTTGGCGTAGTCTTCCGCCGGCATGCCGAAAGCATCGTCTGCCTCGAGCTTGTATGAGCCTTCTACCGGATGGGCCGATCCACCTGAAAGCCAAACCGAGTAACCTTCCGACGTTTTGCCTAGATCTCTAAAGAAAACAGGTCCGAAACCACCCAAGCTGTTATCGTGCACGATAATGGAAAAGTCTGCGGAGCAGTCATCTTTATCCGCGCCGGTCCTATGAACCCTGAACCACTTGGCAAATGAGCCGGATGCCTGGCTTTCGGTGACCTCGTAATCATCAATAGGGAACCAGTCGGGGAGGACCATAGTGAAGTAGTCCGTATCGATGGTTCTTGCCTGCCTTGCCTCTTCTGCCTGGCGCTTGGCCTCTTCCTCGGCTTGCTTGGCGGCTACGGCGTCATCGCGGCGCTTGGTTGCCGCTTGGGCCAACGCGTCGGCATCAAAGGAAAAGCCCGCCTTCTTGGCGCCCGTGTCTTCCTCGGCATATTTCTTGGCGGCGGCAACCTCCTCGTCGGTCACCTCGGTTGCCTCGATCGGGGCGAGCGAAACGTTGCCGGCATCGATGCTCTTTTTGCCCTCCGCCTTCTTGCTAACCTTGACGTCGACCTTTTCGCCCGGCATGGCGTAGATGGTGCCATCGGCTGCAATGGGCGAGGCCGCGACCTCGACCTTATAGCTGCCGCGACGGAGCTCGACGCCCGCTCCCGTGCTGTCGACATAGCGAACGACGTCGACCCTCTTGCCGCGCGCCTCCTTGCCGGTGATGTGCAGCGGCAGCCTACTCGCACCGGCCGATGTGTCCCACCCCTCGGCCGAGACCGTAAACCGCACGGCGTGCTTTGTGGCGAGGGCCTCCTGCTCGGCAGCCTCGCGCGCCTGCTCGGGTGCATAGATACCAAAGTAATAACCGGACCCGCCACCCACGGCGAGCAGCGCCACCACGACGGCAGCGATGATGAACGGCTTCTTGGAACGTTTGGGGCTGGACGCGACCGCCTCAGCCGCCATATCAACTTGCTGCGACCCGGTAGGTGCTGCGACATCAACGGGCG
This sequence comes from uncultured Collinsella sp., assembly GCA_900541045.1. GTDB lineage: Bacteria > Actinomycetota > Coriobacteriia > Coriobacteriales > Coriobacteriaceae > Collinsella. The sequence continues at coordinate 11,730 of UQID01000009.1, read as the reverse complement.
AGGGGTTCGCCCCTCCCGTTTGCGCTTGATCATCTGGTGCGACGGATGCGCCGCATACGGCGCAGAACTGGGCTCCGTCCTCGATTTTCGACCCACAGTTTCGGCAGAACATCCAAGCTCCCCCTCGTTCGGTACCCGTTCAAGACGGGCATGCTTGAGCGCCCACGTGCATGGCGGAGCGCAATCTCTTCTAAGCATATGCTAGGAGCGAATTGTCAAATGTTGTTGCGCAACATTGCCGAGTGAAGCCTCGGTATCCAACCAACCCCAATTAAGTTGCGGTGAAATAGGGACTGTTTGGCGGCTCAACAGGCTTAAACAGTCCGTATTTCACCGCAACTTATTGATGGGGATGCGACTAGCGCTTGCGGGGGACGAGTTTGGTACGGCGCAGGTGGATCATCTCGGCGGCGATGGAGATGGCGATCTCCTCGGGGTCCTCGGCCTGAATGGCAACGCCGATCGGCAGGTGCAGCTCGTCGATCTGGTCCTGCGTAAAGCCCTCCTGCTCCAGGCGGGCGCGCACAAAGGCCGTCTTACGGCGCGAGCCCAAGCAGCCCAGATAGGCGGGTTTGGCGCGCATGGCCTGAATCACCACGTCGATATCGGACTTGTGACCCGCCGTGGCGACGACCACCAGGTCGCGCGGGCCGATGGGGCACTGCTTGCTCAGGTTCTTGTAATCGACCAGACGACGATCGTAGACGTTGGGCACCCATTCGGGGGTCAGCGTGCCGGGGCGGTCGTCGCAAGCCACGACGGCAAAGCCCGCCGCCGTGAGCACCCGCGCCGTCGCAGCGCCCACGTGGCCACAGCCAAAGATGTAGGTCAGGCCCTCGGGGCAGAGCGTCTCGATGTGAGCCACGGGAATCTCGGAGGCGGCGTTGGTGTAGGTGACCTTACTCCCCTCCTCCACCAGCGAAAGCCCGGGGCAGCCCGCAATGGTGTGGCGCGATTCCTTGCCATGGCACTCGGCCACATCGCCCTCGAGCGCGCTCGCGATAAACGGCTCAAAGTCGATGACGAAGTCGCCGATGCGCCGATAGGCCAAGACGTCGGCTATTTCCTGGAACAACGACGCCTGAGTCGCATCCAGATGCAGGTAGCACAGGCAGATGGCTCCGCCGCAGATCATGCCGGTATCGGAGTTCTCGCCGCCCATGGTGTAGCGGACCAGACGCGACTGTCCCGCGCTCAGGAGCTCGCGCGCCTCATCCAGCGCAAAGAGCTCAATCTTGCCGCCGCCGATGGTGCCCGCCTGGCTGCCATCGGCAAAGACAGTCATCCAGGCGCCCACACCGCGCGGCGATGACCCCGCCGTACCGGCCACGACCACGAGCTCGCACGTCTCGCCAGCACGCAGGGCGGCAAGCGCCGCATTCACAACATCGAGCTTTTCCATTGCCGCCTTCTATCCTCTAAAGACATCGGTGAGCATGGCGAGTGCCTCGAGCACGCCGCCGCCGACCGACGTCGCCTTGTCCGAAATGTAGTTGATATAGCTGGCATCGCCGCGCGGATCGACATCGGCGCATTTAAAGCCCTCAGTCACCTGCACGCCGTTCGCCAAAAGTCCGCGCAGACAGCCATCGATCTGCGTGCACATGGGCGTATCGCCCGCGAAGCCAATCACGTTTCCGGCACTCACGATGTCGCCGATTGCGCGGTCGGACCGAAACACGCCGGCGGCGGGGCTGTGAATAACGCGCTCTTTGCCATAGCCGGCGATAATGCCTGGCACGCCCGTGTTGGGCTGGGGCGAACCCTGGGTGATGACGCGGCCCAGAAAATGCCCGCGCATGGTCTCGACCACGGCGTCGCAATCGACCGGCGCGGTAAAGCCCGGCCCCACGGCGATGACGACAGGAGCCATATCGCGCGTGGTGCCCAAGTTGCGCTTAGCCAGAATCGCGTCGACCACGGCAGCGGGTTTCAGCTCGCCGAGCATCTTGGCCTGGGGGTCCACCACAACGGCGACGTCTCCCGCTTGGGTAATCTCGAGCGCCTCTGCCGGCGTCTGCGCCAAGCGGGCGCGAATGCCCTCGACCTGGACCTCGCCCAGGCGAATGGCCTCGCAAAAACTGATTGTGCGGCGGATGCACGTGGGAACCGCGATATCGGCCATAACGACCGACACGCCAGCGCGCACCAAGCGAGCGGCGACGCCCGTGGCGATATCGCCGGCACCGCGAATATAAACGAGCATTCCCGGGGCACCTCCCTGTGCTACGGTTTGAGCAGAGCAAAAGCGGTTCGACCTCTACTCTGATGATTATTTATTATCACAGTATTATACGGCGGTGAACAGATGGAAACGACGAGCGGAAACCTTGCCTCCACGCTCAAGATCGAGCCGGGCATTACCGCAATTATCGGCAGTGGCGGCAAGTCGACCCTACTAAAGACGCTCGGCCTTGAGCTTATGCGCGCCGGCGGCCGCGTGCTCCTCTGTACCACCACGCACATGTTTCCCGTCGCCGGCGTGCCATGGGACGGGTCGAGCCGTCGCCTGGGCGCCGCGCCTTGGAAGCCGGGGACCCTGCATGTTCCCGGCTGCACCTGCGAGGCATGCACGGGACTTGCCCGCGGAAGCATCTGCCAGGCAGGTGTTTTGGACCCGGAGACAGGCAAGCTCTCCGCCCCCGCCGAGCCGCTCAACGAGCTGGCGCAGCGCTTTGACTATGTGTTGGCCGAGGCAGATGGCAGCAAGCGACTCCCGCTCAAGGCGCATGCCGCCTGGGAGCCGGTAATTCCCGCCGCCACGGCAGACGTTGTCTGGGTCGTCGGCGCCTCGGGGCTGGACAAGCCCGTCGCCGAGGTTGTCCACCGCCCCGAGCTCTTTTGCGAGCGTTGCGGCTGCGAGCCCACCGACGCTGCCACCCCAGAGCGCGTCGCCATGGTGCTCAATGCCGAGCTGCGGATGCTGAACCTCAATAATGCCCGCATCATGCTCAACCAAGTCGATACGCTCAGCGACCCCACGATGGCCGACCGCTTTGAGGCCGCCCTCGGCCGCCCCCTCATCGCCACCAGCCTCAAATAGCCGGCGCCGCCCCAGCAGATCTATAAGTTGCGGTGGAATAGTTCCTGAAACGGCCTATTTGGCGGCTAAACAGGAACTATTTCACCGCAACTGCGGAGGGGAATCCGGTGATCTTCCTGTTAGCGGGGGACGTAGCGGCCGGGCTGGGCTCCGGTGGGCTCGCCGTCGCGCGCAGCCAGCACGCCGTTCACAAACACAGCCTTGGCGCGGCCATGTGCCTCAAAACCCTCGAGCGGCGTGTAGTCCACAGCCTGATGCTGCGTCGCCGCGCGAATGGTCCAGCGCGCCTGGGGATCCCACACGCACACGTCGGCATCGGCACCCTCGGCAAGACAGCCCTTGCGCGGATACATGCCAAAGACGCGCGCCGGGTTCTCGCTCATCAGGCGGCAGAGGTCCTCGGGGCCCAGCTGTCCCTCAAAGCTCGTAGCGATCGCGACGGGACGATGCTCCACACCGGGTCCGCCGTTGGGAATCGCGCGGAAGTCGTCGCGCCCGCGGTCCTTTTGCCCGTGCAGATTAAAGCTGCAGTGGTCGGTGGCGATGGTATCAATCTCGCCGGCCACAAGTGCCTCGCGCAGAGCCGCACGGTCGCCGGCATGGCGCAGCGGCGGACTCATCACATACTTGGCGCCGGCAAAGCCGTCCTCGCCCTGCTCCAAGTAGCACGTATCGTCGAGCATCAGATACTGAGGACAGGTCTCAACATAGATGTTCTTCTGCCCACGCGCCTTGGCGGCACGGATGGCCTCGATCCCCAGCTTGGTCGAAAGGTGCACCACGTTGACCGGTGCGTCGCCGGCCAGGTGCGCCAGATATAGCAGACGGCTCACTGCCTCGGCCTCGCACACATCCGGACGGCTGAGCGCATGGCCCTCGGGCCCGTGAATCCCCTGCTCGTACACGCGCTTCTGCAGCTCGTTCACCAGCGTGCCGTTCTCGCAGTGCACGCACAGCATGCCGCCCAGGCACTTGAGCTCCTCGAGCACCTCGAGCGTCTCGGCATCGTCCAGGCGCAGATGGTCGTAGGCAAAGTAGGTCTTGAACGACGACACGCCCGCCTCGCGCATGGCCGAAAGGTCGGCGCGGTTACGGTCGTTCCACTCGGCAAGCGCCATATGAAAGGCGTAGTTGGCCGTGCAGGTTCCGTCGGCGCGATGATGCCACTCGGCCAAGGCATCGGGCATGGTCACGCCGCGATCGGCCGTCGCGTAATCCACGATGGTCGTGGTGCCGCCGCAAGCAGCCGCGCGCGTGCCGGTCTCAAAGCTATCGGCCGTCCAGTCCATGCCGGTCCAGCACTGCATGTGCGTGTGCCCATCGATAAAGCCGGGGAATACCCAACAGCCCGCGACATCCTCGACGGTGTCGCCCTCGGCCGGCTCAATCGCCGCAGCGATTCGCACGATCTTATCGCCGTCCATGGCAAGATCGGCGCGACGAAGCCCCTCGGGAGTAACTAACGCGCCGTTTTTGATGATGATCATAATTGCTCCTTATTGATTGATGCAGTTAGCCACGCGATCAAAATACGAGCAGGCGGCGATATGCTCCGCTATGCGTCGCTGTCCCTTGGCGGTATCGACATCCCACAGCTCGTAGGCACGCGCCTCGACCAGCACCACGTCGATACGGCCCTTGAGGATCGAACCGCCGCCGTCCTTGCCCTCGAGACACATAAGTGCATCGAACAGTTCCGCCGGAAAGAGCACCGGGCTCGAAGGCTCACCGTTGCACGCAAGACGCACCGGATGCTTGTGGCCGCGCTCGTCAAATGCACGAACCATAGCCTCAAAAGAGTCCGAACTCACGAGCGGCTGGTCGCCCGGCAAAAAGAGGCAACCTTTCCAGTTGCGTTCGACTCCCCACGAAAGGCCCGTACGGACGCTTTCGCTGCGCAGGTCGCCATCATGCAGCACGCACGGGCAATGCTTATCCTCGCAAATCTGAGCGACCTCGGGCCAACGCGTCGAAACCACAACGTCAAAGCCCCGGAGAACCGAATCGATAGTCCAGGCAATCAGCGGCTTACCATAGATATCGGCAAGCATCTTGTTGGAGCCAAACCGCTTGCCCTCTCCCGAAGCCATAATCACGCAACCGAGTTTCATCTCCGCAACCCTCCCCTGACTGCGTTGGACGTCAACGTTGCTATACCCACCATACCAAGCTCGCACTCCGTCGAAACAGGCACGCACTGGTTTTCCAGCGAGCACTCCCCGGCTCTCCATAGCGCAAAGGAGGGCACCCCGCGACGCAGGGCACCCTCCTCAATGGTGCAGATATGCCTACTCAGCGTCGCCGGTAAACGTGGTACCGGTCTTGCCGGCAAGACCGTCACGCGCCTTCTCGAGCAGCGTGATGAGCGCCGTGCGGCCCGGCTTGCTCTCGGCAAACGTCGAGGCGGCCTGGACCTTGGGCAGCATGGAGCCGCGACCGAACTCGTTGGCCTCGGACAGACGCTTTACGTCAGCCGTGCTCAGCGTGTCGAGCCACTGCTCGTGGTCGGTGCCAAAGCCAATGGCAACCTTCTCCACGGCCGTCAGGATAATCAGGGCATCGGCATCGAGCTGCTCGGCGAGCTTCTCGGCCGCAAAGTCCTTATCGATGACGGCGGCAGCGCCCTTAAGGTGGTTGCCTTGGGACTTGGTGACGGGAATACCGCCACCGCCGCAGGAAATCACCACGTGGTTAGACTCGACGAGCGACTTGATGGTGTCGAGCTCGACGATGTTCACGGGCTTGGGCGAGGCAACCACGCGACGGAAGCCCTGCTTCTCGTCGTGGATGAACTGGTAGCCGCGGTCGGCCTCCAGCTCCTTGGCCTCGGCCTCGCTCATCCACGGACCGATCGGCTTGACCGGGTCGGCAAAGGCCGGGTCGTCCGCCGCAACCTCGACCTGGGTGAGCACGGTGGCGACACCCTTGTCGATATTGCGGTCGAGCATTTCCTCGCGCAGGGCGTTTTGCAGGTCATAGCCAATGTAGCCTTGGCTCATGGCGCCGCAAACGGACAGCGGGCAGGGAATGTACTTCTGAGGGTTAGAGCGCGTGAGCTCGGCCATCGCGTTGGCGATCATACCCACCTGGGGACCGTTGCCATGCACGATGACGACCTCGTTGCCCTCCTCGATCAGGTCGACGATAGCCTTGGAAGTCGTCTTGACGGCCTCCATCTGCTCGGGAAGGTTGGCGCCGAGGGCGTTTCCGCCCAGGGCGACAACGATACGCTTAGCCATTTCTCAGCCCAGCTTTAGGCCTGGAGCCAACGGGCGGTGTTGCGCTCGTCGAGGGCCTTGAGGGTAGCGGCCGGATCGGCAACCTTCTGCAGGAACATCATGGCTGCGATGGCGTACGGCTTGTAGCTGGCCTCCTTGTACATGCCCACGCGGTGCATGTCGAAGACGTCGGCGTTAACCTCGCCGTGCTCGCAGGAGACACCGGAGATGTCGGCGGGCAGCGGGTGCATAAAGATGGTGTCCTGACCGTTGGCAGTCTTCTCCATGAGCTCGGTCGTGGAGCACCAATCCTGATGCGTAGCGTTCTGAGCGAGCAGCTCCTTCTCGAGCGCTGCGATGCCGGCGTCGTCGCCCTCGGCATACAGATTGGTGCGCTTCTCCATGGCGGCAAACGGAGCCCAGCTCTTGGGGATCACGATGTCGGCGCCCTCGAAGGCCTCGGCCATGGTGTTGACCTGCTTAAAGGTGGTGCCGGACTCGGCGGCGTAGCCCTTGGCGCGCTCGACGACCTCGGGCATGAGGTCGTAGCCCTCGGGGTGAGCCAGGGTGACGTCCATGCCAAAGCGGGGCAGCAGGCTGATCAGAGACTGCGGGCAGGACAGCGGCTTGCCGTAAGAGGGCGAGTAGGCCCAGGTAACGGCAACCTTCTTGCCCTTGAGGTTCTCAAGACCGCCAAACTCGTTGATGAGGTAGAGCATGTCGGCAGAGGACTGCGTGGGGTGATCGGAATCGGACTGCAGGGAGATGAGCGTGGGACGGTGATCCAGAACGCCAGCCTCGTAGGCCTGCTGCACGGACTCGGAGACCTCGGCCATGTAGGCGTCGCCCTTGCCGATGTACATGTCGTCGCGGATGCCGATGACGTCAGCCATGAAGGAGATCATGGTAGCGGTCTCGCGGACGGTCTCGCCGTGGGCGATCTGGGACTTCTTCTCGTCCAGGTCCTGCAGCTCAAGACCGAGCAGGTTGGCTGCCTTAGAGAAGGAGAAGCGCGTACGGGTGGAGTTGTCACGGAACAGGGAGACGGCCAGACCCGAATCGAAGATCTTGGACGAAACGTTGTTCTCGCGCAGCTCGCGCAGGGCGTCGGCAACGATGTAGAGAGCCTTGAGCTCATCGGTGGTCTTGTCCCAGGTGTGCAGGAAGTCGCTGCCGTACATGCCCTTAAAATCGAGGCCGTTCAGCTGCTCGACGAGCTCGGTAAACTTAGCGTCCATGTATGTGTCCTTTCCAAAGATGCGAATGATGGTAATGGGTAGATGCGCTCCGGCATGCGCGTGTGGCTAGAACATGCAGAGCACTATGACGAGGACCCGCCACCGTCGAGGAAGCATGGGAGATAACGACCGCGGGCCCCAAGTCAACAGGGAGTGCCGGGGACACGAATGGCCCCCGGCTCAACAAAATCGAAGAATGGGCTAATCGATCTTGTTGTTGGTCAGACCGGCGCGGAACACGGTGGCGTCGCCATCGGCCTGGCTCGGATCGTAGAGGTTCAGAGCCGCAACATACATGGCGGCAGCGGTGACCAGGTCGTCCTTGTAGGTGACCTCGTTGGGGGCATGAGCCTGAGACTCGGCACCCGGGCCAAAGCCGACGCAGGGGATGCCATAGCGGCCCTGGATGGAGACGCAGTTCGTGGAGAAGGTCCACTTGTCGCACAGCGGACGACCGGTGCGCTTGTCCATGCTGGGCTCACAGCCGATGCGCTCGTCACCGAACATAGCCTTGTGGGCATCGACGAGGGCCTTGACGTGCGGAGCGCTCTCCTTGTTGATCCACGTGGGGAAGTAAGCCTCGGTCTCGTAGACCTCGCCGGTCCAGGACGGACGGTCGTACATGTACATGGAGACCTTCACGTCGTCGCCGTACTTCTTGGCGGCCGGCAGGTTGCGGATCTCGTCCAGGCAGGACTCCCAGGTCTCACCGGCGGTCATACGACGGTCGATGGAGATGGCGCAGGAGTCGGCCACGGCGCAACGGCTGGGGCTGGTGTAGAAGATCTGGCTGACGGTACAGGTGCCACGGCCCAGGAAGCGGGCGTCCTCGTAGTGCTCGGGGTTGTACTTGGGGTCGAGCATCTTGACGAGGCCCTTGATGTCGGTCGACTCGTCGCAGCCGTTGTTGTTGAGGGCGCGGACGTCGGCGATGATGTCGGCCATCTTGTAGATGGCGTTATCGCCGCGGTCGGGAGCGGAGCCGTGGCAGGAGGTACCGTGAACGTCGACGCGGATCTCCATGCGGCCGCGGTGACCGCGATAGATGCCGCCGTCGGTGGGCTCGGTGGAAATGACGAACTCGGGCTTAATGCCGTCCTTGTTGTAGATGTACTGCCAGCACATGCCGTCGCAGTCCTCTTCCTGGACGGTACCGACGACCATGATCTTGTAGCCCTCGGGGATGAGGCCCATGTCCTTCATCATCTTGGCAGCGTAGGTAGCAGAAGCCATGCCGCCCTCCTGGTCGGAGCCACCGCGGCCGTAGATGATCTCGTCGGTCTCGTAGCCCTCATAGGGATCGGCATCCCAGTTCTCGATGTTGCCGATGCCGACGGTGTCGATGTGGGAGTCGATGGCGATGATCTTGTCGCCCTCGCCCATAAAGCCCATAACGTTGCCCAGGCCGTCGACCTTGACCTCGTCATAGCCAAGGCTCTCCATCTCGGCCTTGATGCAAGCGACAACCTCACCCTCCTCGCAAGACTCAGAGGGGTGGGAGATCATAGCGCGAAGAAAACGCGTCATATCAGCACGATGGGACTCAGCAGCAGCCTTGATAGCGTCGAAATCGAGTTCTTTAGCCATTGTTCATAACCTTTCAAACGAAGGAATCTACCTGTGGGGTGGCGGAGCGATACCTATTTACTCCGCCCAGTGATTAGCAAGTGGGATATTCGCCTTCCCAGACGATGCGACGGTACTGATCCGGATCGGTGTCGCCCTCGGTGGAGAAGCAGAGCACGGAGCTCGTCTTGTCCAGGCCGATGAGCTCCTTGAGCTCGGCGTACTCGGGATCGAGCATGAGGGTCTCGACCAGGCCGGTGGTCACAGCGCCGGACTCGCCGGAGATAACGCGCGGGTCACCCTTTTCGGGAGCGCCCAGGGTGCGCATGCCACGAGCGGTGACCCAGTCGGGGCAGGACACGAAGGCGGTGGTGTGGTTGCGCAGAATATCCCAGCCCAGGATGTTGGGCTCGCCGCAGCACAGGCCGGCCATGATGGAGGGCATGTCGCCGTCCACGATGCGCGGGTCGCCGTCGCCGGCGGCAGCGCCCTTGTACAGGCAGGCGGCCGGAGCGCACTCGACCACAACGAAGGTGGGCGGGTTATCGGGATACAGGTTGGTGAAGTAGCCCACCACGGCGCCGGCCAGCGAGCCCACGCCAGCCTGGACAAAGACGTGTGTCGGGCGGTTGATGGCCATCTCGCGCAGCTGCTCGGCAGCCTCGGAAGCCATGGTGCCGTAGCCCTCCATGATCCAAGACGGAATCTTCTCGTAGCCCTCCCAGGCGGTGTCCTGAACGATGACGCCGCGCTCGCAGGCATCGGCCTCGGCGGCGGCCATGCGCACGCACTCGTCGTAGTTGACCTCTTCGATGGTCACCGTGGCGCCCTCGGCGGCGATGTTATCGAAGCGGGGCTTGGTGGAACCCTTGGGCATGTGCACGACGGCCTTCTGGCCCAGCTTGTTGGCAGCCCATGCCACGCCGCGGCCATGGTTGCCGTCGGTAGCGGTAAAGAAGGTGGCCTGGCCAAAGTCCTTGGCAAGCTGATCGGAGGTCAGGTAATCGAAGGTGCACTCGGCAACGTCCTTGCCGGTCTCGTCGGCAATGTAGTTGGCCATGGCAAACGAACCGCCCAGAACTTTAAAGGCGTTGAGGCCAAAGCGATAGCTCTCGTCCTTAACGCACAGGTTGGACAGGCCCAGGCGCGCAGCCTGGCCATCCAGGCGGGCAAGCGGAGTGACGGTATATTGGGGGAACGACTGGTGGAAGGCGCGGGCCTTCTTCACGTGGTCGAGGCTCATGATTCCCAAGTGCTTGTCATCGCTCTTGGGCATCGTGTTGCCCGCCCACTGGATCTTATCGGCCATACGGTGAACTCCTTAAGTTCTCTCTTGCCGGCCCCCGCATACGCGTTCCAGTCCATTCCCATTCATGCGACTGAACTTTTATGTGGATGCCAAACAAAAAGTTTGTTAGCAATGTTCTATCACACTTTTTGATTGCTAAACCTAACAAATTGTTTGTTGCCGTAATCGGTACCTTTTCGCCGACGAACGGTCACATAACGCAGCGACGCTTTCGTTATTTGCGAACAAGTGGGGTTTATGGCAAAGTGAGCCCAAACTAATTTTTAGGAAGGCACCCATGACCCCCGCACAGATTGAGTTTTACAAGCGCCTTGCACACGGCCTGGCACTCCAGTTTGGCCCCAACTGCGAAGTCGTCGTCCACGACTTGGAGACCGAGGATGTGGACCACTCCATCGTAGTGATTGAAAACGGCCACGTCAGCGGGCGCAAACTGGGTGACGGTCCCAGCCATATTGTGCTTGAGTCCATGCACGAGGGCACCGCCGACGTGCACGACCGCGAGCCATACCTCACCAAAACCGCCGATGGCAAGCTGCTCAAGTCCTCGACCATCTTTATCCGCAACGACGAGGGCAAGCCCGTCGGCATTTTGGGCATTAACTTTGACATTACGCTCATGAAGGCTTTTGAGCGTTCGCTCGACGCGCTCACCGGCACCGGCGGCTCGGGCTACACCGAGCCCGAGCCCATTACCAAAAACATCGGCGACCTGCTCGAAGACCTGCTGCGCGAATGCGAACAGTTTGTGGGCAAGCCCGCGGCGCTCATGACCAAAGACGAGCGCATCCGCGCCATTGGCTACCTCGACCGTCGCGGCGCCTTCCTCATCTCCAAGTCGAGCGAACGCGCCTGCGAGTTCTTTGGCATCTCCAAATACAGCTTCTACAGCTACCTCAACGAGGCAAAGGCTGCCGCCGGCGACAAATAGTCAGCGCGCCTGCGCCCCTCCCCTTTTGGGCGCGAGTTCTGGAATGCGCGAATCCGAGAGTCGGCCGCAAGGCAAGTTCCATATAATCGATGAATGCGAGCATTTCGAAAGGATGGGACAAAATGGGGTCGAGCAACGCATCACGCAACGGCCGCGGAGGCTTCGCTTCTGCCGCCAGGCATGCGAAACGCGCGTTTGACGAGGGCGAAGACAATCTGTTTGCGTTGAGCCTCGACGACGTGATGAGCGACCGCCCTTGGACCGCTGATGAGCTCATGGGCGGCGGGGTTCGCCCGGCAGGCCCAAAGCCTACGTCGGCCGCTGCTCCCGCTCCGGCCACTACGCCTGCGCCAGCATCCGTGCCCGCAGATGACTTTGCCACCCGCCCCATCATGCAGGTACCGCGCCAGGCCGCCCCTGCGCCC
>UQID01000008.1 GCA_900541045.1 uncultured Collinsella sp. | reverse complement strand
GCGTTGAGCAGCGTGGACTTGCCGGCGTTGGGGCGGCCGACAAGCGCCACGAAGCCGCTGCGGAAACCGGGCTCAACGTCGCCAAAGCCCACGAGGCTATCGTCCTCGTCGCACAGGGCGTCGAGTTCCTCGTCGCTCATGCCCTCAAACGGGTCTAACTCCTCGATCTCCTCGTATGCCTCGGCCGCTTCGGTATCCACCGCATCCAGGGACTCGTCATCCAGAGTTTCATCGATAGGCAGCATAGTGTCGGACATGGAAATCCCTTTCTAAATAAAGTCGAGTGCGTGGGCAAATACCAGCAAGCCCACAATCGCGGCGGTGATGGAAAGTACGTATACGGAGGCGGCGGCGATATCCTTCGCACGCTTTGCCAACGGATGGAGCTCCTGAGTCGCCAGGTCGACGATCGCCTCCATGGCGGTGTTGCACAGCTCGCCGTGAATCACCAGGCCACAGCAGATGATAACCGTGGCCCACTCGGCAATGTCGAGCCCCACGATGCAGCCGGCAATGACGGTGCACACGCCCGCCACGAGCATGACCTTAATGTTACGCTCGGTTTTAACGGCGGTGACGAAGCCCTCCATAGCGTAGGAGAACGACTTTAAGAAGGACGGATGGTCCTTGTTCGATCCGGGAATCATAAACGGCTCCTAGTCGTGGGCGTGGTTGGTGATGGGGCCGACGTGGACCAGCTTGGGGTCCTCGCCGCGCTCGAGCGCCAGATCGCGCAGGATGGCGTCCTCGCGGGCCTCCATGACCTCGGCCTCGTCATCCTCGATATGGTCATACCCCAGCAAGTGCAGCATGCCATGAACGAGCATCAGGCGACACTCGTCGGCAGGGCTATTGCCAAAGCCGGGGGCCTGACGGGCAATGACCTGCGGGGCCAAGATGATATCGCCGAGCTCGAGCGTCTCGTCGGCGGGAATATCCTCGTCAAAGGCCGAGTCGCATTCAAACGAGAGGACATCGGTGGTGCGGTCGATACCGCGCCACTCGTGGTTGAGCTCGTGCATCTCGTCCTCATCGACATACGAAAGGGAAATCTCAACTTCACGCTCAACGCCCTCGGCGGTAAGCACGACCTCGCAGATGTGCTCTACCTCCTGCGCGTCGAGCAGCGTATCGAGCTCGGCATCGTTGCTGATCAATACACTCAACGGGACTCCTTTCGATCGTGCACGCGCTTCTCGCGTACATCATCATAAGCATCGTATGCCTCAACGATACGCCCCACCAAGGCATGGCGCACCACGTCGGCACGCTCGAGGTGAGAAAATGCGACATCGTCGACACGGCCTAAAATCCGCTCAACGTCGGCAAGACCGCCGCGACGACCCACCAGGTCGCGCTGACTCAGGTCGCCGGTAATCACAAACTTGGAGTTAAAGCCCAGACGCGTCAGGAACATCTTCATCTGCTCGGGCGTGGTATTTTGCGCCTCGTCGAGCACCACGAAGGCATCGCTCAGCGTGCGGCCGCGCATGTAGGCAAGCGGGGCGATCTCGATCACGCCACGCTCCATAAGCTCATCGGTACGCTCGCGATCCATCATGTCAAAAAGGGCGTCGTAGAGCGGACGCATGTAAGGATCGATCTTTTCCTCGAGGGTACCGGGCAAAAAGCCCAGGTTCTCCCCCGCCTCTACAACCGGACGCGTCAAGATCAAACGGCCCACCTCGTGACGCCTGAGCGCAGAGACGGCGAGCGCCATGGCCAGATAGGTCTTACCAGTACCGGCAGGACCTAGGCCAAACGTGATGGTATGCGAGCGGATAGCATCCACGTAGCGCTTTTGGCCGAGCGTCTTGGGGCGAATGGCACGGCCGCGATACGAAAGCAGCACGTCGTCGCGAAGCGACGTAGCCTCGTGCTCACCGTCGCGCAAGACGGCAAGACAGCGAGAGACATCGTCGACAGACAGCGTGCGTCCGGCGGCCGCCTCGCGAAAAGCGTGCTCGAAAAAGCGCGCCACGAGCTCGACCTCGTCCGGGTCACCGCTCACGGCGATACTGTCGCCACGGGCGACCACGTGAGCGCGAACCAAGCTCTCGAGCGCGCGTAGGACGCCGTCGCCGGCACCCAAAACGCGCGAGGGATCAATTCCCTCGGGAACGGTAAGTCTAATCTTCGAGGCTTCCATGAACCTCCCTGCGCGCATGGACCAAGCCGGAATCATCGACTCCGATGATAGCAACATCGAGCAGGCACGGGGCTGTGAGTCCACGGGTATCGTCTAGACGGGCATGATGGAACGAACCAAGCGTCAGGTTGTCGCCATACTCGAGCACGGCACGCTCAACGGTGCCCACGCGACGGCGAGCGTCGGCAATGGCAAGCTCCTGCGCAGCGGCTCGCATACGACGGCTACGCTCGGCCATGACCTCGGGCGGCACCTGGTCGGGCATATCGACAGCAAGAGTACCAGGACGTTTGCTGTAACGGAACACGTGCATACGCGAAAAGCCCACGCGGCGGCACAGCGCCAGCGACTCCTCAAACTCCTCGTCCGTCTCTCCGGGAAAACCGACGATGACGTCGCACGAAAGAGACGCCTGAGGCAAGTTGGTGCGAATCATGCGCACCGTTTCCTCGAAGGCCTCGGCGCTATAGGGACGGCCCATGCGATGCAGTGTCCTGGTGCAGCCGGACTGCACGGGCAGGTGTAAAAACGGGGCGATGCGCTTCGGATAGCGCGCCATGACCTTAAGCAGGGACTCGGAGATATCCATGGGCTCGACCGAGGAAATGCGCACATGCGGAATGGACGTGCGCTCCATGATCGCCTCGAGCAGCTCATCGATCTCGACGTGTTCATCAGTCGCGCTCTTGCCATCGTAGGCGCCCAGGTTCACACCCGTCAGCACCACCTCGGGCACGCCGGCCTCCTGTGCCTCGCGAACTTGCTCGAGCACGGACTCAACCGGCACGGAGCGCTCGGGGCCGCGGGCCTTCCACACAATGCAATAGGTGCAACGATGGTTGCAGCCGTCCTGGATCTTCACGCCCAGACGCGAGCGACCGAGCGCGTCGACAACCTCGCCGTCGCTGCAGGCGGGAACGTCATCGGACTCAACGCCCAGCACCTCACAGACGCGTTCGGCGACATCGATCTTGGACGGCTCGGCGATCACGCGGTCCGAAAGCTCCAGCAGCTCCTCGGGATGCAGATTGACCACGCATCCGGTCACGACCACATAGGGCTCATTTGGATAGGCCAGCGCATGGCGAACGGCCTTACGGGTCTTGGCCTCGGCCTCGCCCGTAACGGCACAGGTGTTAATGACGATCAGCTCAGCATCCTGAGGCTCCACCATCGCAAAGCCCAGGCGCATTAGATCGGCAGTGATACGGTCGGACTCAACCCGGTTGACACGGCAGCCGAGGTTGACGACAGAGATATGAGGTGCGAGCACGCGGGCTCCTTAATCGAGGATGTCGTCGAGGGCACTCTTGATACGGTCGGTCACCGACTTCTTACCGGATGCGACGTCATCGCCCATCTCGTCGGCAAAGGCGCGAAGCAGCTCGCGCTGCTTATTGGAAAGGTTCGTGGGGACGACCACACGCAGCTGCACGATCAGGCGACCGCGCGAACCGCCACCGCCGATACGCGGCATGCCGTAATTGTTGACGCTCACGGTGTCACCGTACTGGGCGCCGGCGGGGACGCACAGCTTGACGACCTCGTCGGGCATAATGCCCTCGACCTCGATCTCGCAACCGAGCGCGGCCTGCGCAATCGAGATATCGCTTACGAGGTACAGGTCGTCGCCGTTGCGCTTAAAACGCTCGTGGTCGGCGACGCGCACGTTGACGATCAGGTCGCCCGAGGGCTCGCCACGAAGACCAGCCTCGCCAAAGCCACTCACACGCAGCTGGCGACCGGTCGAAACGCCGGCGGGAATATCGATGTCGATCTTTTCGTGCGAAGGCGTGCGGCCCTGACCGTCGCAGGTCTCGCAGGGATGGTCGATGACCGTGCCCTCGCCATGGCAGTCGGGACAAGGCGAAGAGGACTGAACCTGGCCCAGGAACGAGCGCTGGACCGTCGTGACATAGCCCGTGCCGTGGCAGCGGCTGCACTGCTTTTCCTGTGCACCCTCGGCCCTGCCGGTGCCGTTGCAATCCTCGCAGGGGGCAAGGCGGTCATAGCTGATCGTCTTTTTGCAACCGAGCGCCGCCTCCTCAAGGGTCACCGAAAGGGAGATGGCCATATCGCGGCCGCGACGACGCTCGCGGCGATTTCGGGCGCCACCGCCGGCACCGCCGCCAAAGAACGACGAGAAGAGGTCGTCCATGCCCATGCCACCAAAGATATCGTTGATGTCGACATAGCCAGAGCCACCGGGGCCGTCCGCGGTGCCGTAACGGTCGTAGTTAGCACGCTTCTGCTCGTCGGAAAGAACGGAATACGCCTCGTTGAGCTCTTTGAACTTGGCCTCGGCCTCGGGGTCGTCCGAAACGTCCGGGTGTACGGTACGGGCCTTCTTTAGAAACGCGCGCTTAATCGTCCGCGCGTCGGCATCCTTGTCGACGCCAAGTACCTCGTAGTAATCCCTATTTTCCGACACGACCGAATCCTTCCGACTTTCATTATTGTCACAGTGCGTCCTATACCCAAGCTGGGCCGGCCGCAAACAGAGGGGTTGATGTTATTGCATTGCGTAGGGCGAAAGCATGGCACGTTGCGAGCAGCTCGCAAACCAAACCGACACGAGCGCAAACATAAATCCGTTGGCAAAACCGTTGGCAAACTGCATCGCGCCGCGCTTCCACCACAGCAGGCTGCGGTGCAGCACGCCGTCCGAGACCACCATGAACAGGCCCATGGCAAACGGAATAAAGCACATCACGGCAAAGGCCGAGAACACGCCCGAGATGGCCGACAGCACCAAAAACGGCGCCACGATGCCCATCAGGTAAAAACCGGTACGGGCCTTGCCCTCCAGACGCTCGGCCTCGACATGAGCGCGGCCGACCAGATCGCCACCCGAGGCACCGTTGGTGCCGGCGTGACCCATGCCGCCAATGAGGACCTCGTCGCCATCGTGCGTACCGGCAGGAAACTCAATCGTCTGCTCGGAGGTCACACGGACACGGCCGCTGCCGCCGCAATCGGGGCAGGGGTCGGCGACGACCTTACCGGAACCGCCGCACTCGGGGCAGACCGACTGAAACGTGCCGGCACCGAACAGGAAGGACAGGTCGACATCGATGTGGCCGCGACCACCGCAGCTCGGACAGGTATGTGCATGCTCGGACGAAACAGAACCCGAGCCGCCACAGTGGCCACAGGTATCGAAGCGCGTATAGCGGACGGTCTTGCGGGCACCGCCCTTGGCCTCCTTAGCGTCGAGCTTGATATCGACGACCACGTTGGCGCCGTTCTCGGGATTATAGGCAGCCTGCCCGCGACTCGGCTGGCCCCAGGCGCCACCAAAGGGAAAGCCGTCCTCAAAGGGATTGCCATAGCCTGCGCTGCCGGCGTAGCCGCCGCCATAGGGCGAAGCCGTAGGAGCGCCGGCGAAGGGGTTGCCCGAGCGCATGGCGTCGTAGCGCGCACGCTTCTGCTCGTCCGAAAGCACGGCGTAGGCCTCGGAAACCTCTTTAAACTTTTCCTCGGCATCAGGTTCTTTGTTGACGTCCGGATGGAGCTTGCGGGCCTTTTGCTGGAAGGCCTTCTGTATATCACGCGAGGTGGCGTCCTTGGAGACACCCAAAATCTCGTAGTAATCTTTTTCGTTCATCGTCGCCATGCGCGGCAACCTCCTGCTCACAGCAGCGTATATATTGCGGTAATTCTACCCGAGCGGCCTAAGCTAGACCCCAAAACAGCTCGAACAGCACATTTCCATCGAGCCAGCCCAAGTGGGTGGGCGCTAAACGGGCGTGGGCACGACCTGCGATAACGTCTTTCGAGGCGACGCACCCCGCATGCCCCTCGACATAATCGGGCACCCAAGTGGCAAGACCCAACTCGAGCGCACGGTCACAGGCCGCCACCAGCTCGTCTGCAGCGATCACGCTTGCCGAGCGAACCAACAGATCGGGCCCAATGCCACGCGTCATGCGGCAGGCGAGCATCAAATCCTCGGCCGCAGCCTCGCGCTGCGACAGATACTCGGCATCAAACGTCGTCGCGGCGTCGTCGCGTTGCACCAAGCGCACGCGATACGCATCGCCGCGAGCAGGCACGTCGGGAAACAGCCCGGCCAAGCGATCGAAATCCTCGGCGTCGAGCATACCGGCGGCAGAGCGGCCCAAGCCCAGATAGCCCCGTCCTGTCCAATAGGCAATGTTGTGGGCACACTCATGTCCGTCGAGCGCGTAGCTTGCCACCTCATACGGGTGATAGCCGGCCGCACCCAGGCACTCACGCGCCGCGTCCATGCACGCAGCCTGAAAATCCTCGTCGGGCTCGAGCGACTCGTCGCGACACGCCATGTGGTAGAGCGGCGTGCCCTCCTCGAGCGTGAGCGGGTACACCGACACATGATGCGGCGCCGCCGCCAGCACGCCATCGAGCGTGCGTTGCCAGCTTACGGCGGTCTGCCCGGGAAGTCCGCACATCAGGTCGCAGGACACATCGAGCCCAGCGTCCTTAACCGTCGTGATGGCAGCGAGCGCCCGATCGGCATCGTGAATACGGCCAATCGCAGCAAGCTCGGCGTTGTCAAGGGTTTGAACTCCCAGAGAGACGCGTGTGACACCGACCTTGGCAAGCGCAGTGGCAAGCCCGGCGGTCAACGACTCGGGATTGGCCTCGCAGGTAAACTCAACGGGCTTGCACCACATGCAAATACGCCGGGCAAGCTCCACCAGACGCTCTCCTGCCAGCGACGGCGTACCGCCGCCAACATAGACGGTGCGGACCTGCGCAAGCGCGTCTGCGTCGCCAAAGGCATCGAGGCGCGCATACAGTTGCTCAAAATAGACATCGAGCGCAGCACTCAGGTCGCACGAAGCAAAACTGCGTGAGTCAAAGTCGCAATAGCGGCACTTTTGGGCGCAAAACGGCACGTGGACGTACAGCGCGGTAACGGCCACCGTTAGGCCTCCAGCGGATGAGCGGGCACCGACTCGCCGGCGGCAAGCGCGGCCTCGCAGGCCACCACATCGCGCTCGATATCATCGACCAATGCCATGAACTCCTCGTATGTGGAGCAGCGCACCACCTGCGCGCGCCAGGCGGCGGCATGGGGCATGCCCTTAAGATACCAGCTCGCGTACGTGCGGGCACGTGACATAAGCGGCAACAGCTCATGCGTGAGCGTCAGGTGCTCGCGCAGGGCATCCAGGCGCTCGACCGAGCTACGCACCGGTACTGGCGTGCCATCGAGTGCAAGGGCTCGAGCATCACCGAACACCCAGGGGTTGCCATAGATACCGCGCGCGATAAACACGGCACTGGCGCCCGAGTTGCGCAGGCGTTCCGCCGCATCCTCGGCGCAGAACACATCGCCCGAACCGATAACGGGAATCTCGACGGCGTCGGCCACCTCATCGACGACCGACCAATCGGCCTGGCCCGTATAGAGCTGCGTGGCACAGCGGCCGTGCACCGCCACCGCAGCTGCCCCTGCCCCCTCGAGCATCTGGGCAAACGTCGCGGCATTGCGGTCTTCGGCGTAAAAGCCCTTGCGAATCTTCACGGTCACGGGAACATGCGCCGCGCCCACCGCTGCCTCGACAATCTGCTCGGCCAGGTCGGGCGTACGCATAAGCGCCGAGCCCTCGCCCTTGGTAACGACCTTGCGAGCCGGACAGGCCATGTTGATATCAATCAATGACAGGCGATCGCCCACGCGTTCCTCGACGGCAGCGACGGCACCCGCAAACTGATCGGGCTTGGAACCAAAGAGCTGCACGCAGATCTGCTGCTCCTCGTCGGCCGGCAACACCAGGCGCCACGTCTTGTTGCTGGCATAGGCAAGGCCCGCAACGCTCACCATCTCGCTGTAGGCAAGGTTGGCACCGCGGCGGCGACACATGATGCGATAGGCGGGGTCGGTTACGCCCGCCATGGGAGCCATAAGGAACGGCTGCTCGGCATAGGCGCCCAGCAGACGCTTGCTGTATTCAGAAAGCGCCATGGACTTACTCGTCTACCTTTAGGATCGCCATAAAGGCCTCCTGCGGGACCTCGACCGAACCGATGGCCTTCATGCGCTTCTTGCCCTCTTTCTGCTTCTCGAGCAGCTTGCGCTTTCGCGAGATATCGCCGCCATAGCACTTGGCCAAAACGTCCTTGCGACGCGCCTTGACGGTAGAGCGGGCAATGATCTTGTTGCCGATGGCGCCCTGAATAGGCACCTCGAACAGCTGGCGCGGGATGATTTCCTTGAGCTTGTCACACAGGCCGCGGGCCAGGCCATAGGCCTTATCCTTGTGCACGATAAACGAAAGCGCGTCCACCTCATCGCCCGAAAGCAAAATATCGAGCTTGACGAGTTCGGAGGGACGGTACTCGTTGAACTCGTAGTCGAGCGAGGCATAGCCCTTGGTGCGACTCTTGAGCTGGTCAAAGAAGTCCAGGATGAGCTCGGCGAGTGGCATGTCAAAGCGCATCTCGACCGATTTGCTCGTGAGATGGATCATGTCGGTCGTAATGCCGCGGTGCTCGATAGCGAGCTGCATGACGGCACCCGTATACTCGGGCGGGCAGATAATCTTGGCCTTGAGGTAAGGCTCCTCGATGCGCTCGATGCGCGTAGCCTCGGGCAGATCCTGCGGGCTGCGAACATCAATCATCTCGCCGTCAGTCTTGTAGACGTGATAATCCACCGAAGGGCTCGTGGCAATCAGGTCCAGGTTGAACTCGCGCTCCAAGCGCTCCTTGACGACCTCCATATGCAACAGGCCCAAGAAGCCCACGCGGAAGCCAAAGCCGAGCGCCACCGAGGTCTCGGGTTCCCACACCAACGACGGGTCGTTGACATGCAGCTTATCGAGAGCGTCACGCAGGTTCTCGTAATCCTTGTTATCGATGGGGAACAGGCCTGTGTAGACCATGGGCTTGGCCTCGCGATAGCCGGGAAGTGGCTCGGGGCAGGGATTCGACGCCCACGTGAGGGTATCGCCCACGCGTACGGCCTCGGGATCCTTCAGGCCCGTGACCACGTAGCCCACCTCGCCGACCGTCAGCGCATCGACCGGGGTCTCGGCGGGACGCTTGACGCCCACGCCATCGACCAAAAAGTCGCCCTTGGCCTGCATCATTCGCAGGGTATCGCCCTTCTTGATGGAGCCGTCAAAGACACGGACCGTGGCAACGACGCCGCGGTACTCATCGAAATACGAGTCCAGGATGAGCGCCTTGAGCGGCGCGTTTGCATCGCCCTTGGGCGGTGAGATCAAAAAGACGATGGACTCCAGCAGGTCGTGGATACCCTCGCCGGTCTTGCCCGATACGCATACGGCATCGTCGGCGGGAATCGCCAGGTCATCCTCGATCTCGGTCTTGACCTCATCGGGGTGCGCCGACGGCAGGTCGATCTTATTGATGGCGGGCACGATATCCAGGTTGGCGTTCATGGCGAGCGTCGCGTTGGAGACGGTCTGGGCCTCGACGCCCTGCGTGGCGTCGACAACGAGCACTGCGCCCTCGCAGGCGGCCAGCGAACGCGAGACCTCGTAGGTAAAGTCCACGTGGCCCGGCGTATCGATCAGGTTGAACTGATACGTCTCGCCATCGTCGGCGTCATAGGAAACGCGAACGGCATTAGACTTGATCGTGATGCCGCGCTCGCGCTCGATATCCATGGTGTCGAGCAGCTGCGACTCCATGTCACGCTCGTCGACGGTATGGGTGAGCTCGAGGATGCGGTCACTGATCGTGGACTTGCCATGGTCGATATGCGCAACAATCGAGAAGTTGCGGATGTGGGAAATGTCAATTGAAGTATTCATGCGGACTATCTTACCCGAGCGGTACAAAAAATGGAGCCTGTTCCATAAAACAGGCTCCATTTATGCGCGTAATCTGTGTGGTGTGAAATTTACAACTTAGGCGTTGATGCTGTTCACGAGCTTGGCAAGACCGGACTTGCGGTTGGAAGCCTGGTTCTTGTGGATAACATGCTTGGCGGCAGCCATGTCGAGACGCTTGGTGACGGTCTTGAGGGCAGCCTGGGCCTTCTCGGCGTCGCCCTCGGCGACGGCGGACTGGACGTGCTTGGTCAGCGTCTTGAGCTCGGACTTGACAGCCTTGTTACGCATGCGAGCTGCCTCATTGGTGCGGATACGCTTCTTCTGAGACTTGATGTTTGCCACTTCTGGAGTTCCTTTCGAGTTCCTTGCAAAAAATGTATGACACCTCTGAGACACGGTGAGGTCATGCAAGCGCCTACTATAGCACGCTCCCCCTCAAAGGGATAGAACGAATTTGTCAAATAGGCAGGTATCATCACGATTTTCTCAAGATGTTCGTAATCCAGAGCAAAAGCGCGGTCTCAGAATCGGCCGAGCCCTTCAGCGCGAGCTCCACATCGACCGCGCCCTCGAGCGCACCGACAAGCTCCGCCATAGAAAAACGCCGCGCCCAGGTCAGGTGATTCTTAACCTGCCAGGCCTGAAGCTTGAGCGTCGCGGCGAGCTCGCGACCCTGTCCACGAGAGTCGAGCGCCTTGGCGACAATAAGTTCGCGGATGCGTCCGCACAGCAGCGTGTAGGTCCACACATAGCTCTTGGCGGGCAGTAGATTGAAAAGCTCAAGCGAGCGGCGCATGTCACGGGCTGAGACCGCATTGAGAAAGTCCCAAGGCTGAACTTCGGCCGTGCGCACGATCCAGCGCTCCACATCGGCAAGCTCAATTTGCGGCGCCTCGACCATCTGGGCAAGCTTGGCCAAGTCGTTATCGAGCATGCGGGTGTTCTCGCCCGAGCGCGAAACGAGCTCCTCGGCGGCCGCCGTCGAAATGGACTTTCCGTGCTGCGTCGCCATCTGCTGCACGCGGCGTGGGAGCTCCCAGCGCTTGGTGCCCGAACAGTCGATCACGGCCTTCTTGTCAATCTTGGCGATCGCCTTGTACAGGCGTGTGTTCTTGGCGAGTGAATCGGCTATGACGAGACAGACCGTCGTGGGGCTGGGACTCGCCAGATACTCAACAAGCGGCTCGGAGATCGCTTTGGCGAGTTTTGAGCAGCCGTCAAGGATTACCAGGCGAAACTCACTGCCCATAGGAAAAGTGTTGAGCGATCCGATAATCGACTCGATATCAGGGTCCTTGGTCATATCGCGCTCGTCGAGGTTGAACTCGACCATGCCCGTCTTTTCCAGACGCGCCTTCATACGCGAGACAGCGTGGTCGCGTTTGACTCCGTCGGTACCGACGATCAGATATGCCGGCAACAGACCGGTTTCGGACATCGCGCTCCCCTCCCGCGGGCTCTCGTGTTCGTACCGTGCCATTCTAGCCCACGGGTTGATCCCGCGCCAACGGCAGCATCACGGTCGCTGACATCGCATGGCAAAACCGGTTGCAGTCGGCGAGACAGTGATGTCTCCCTGTTCGATGGTGCATGCGAACGCGCCGCCCGCATCGCGAACGGCATCGGTGCAGGCATCGGATGGATGACCGTAGCGGTTGCCCTCGCCCGCACTCGCGATAGAGAGCTCGGGCTTAAGCGTGCCCAGCAGGTCTAAGTCGACAGAAACCTTTGAGCCGTGATGTCCCAACTTGAGCACATCGATATCCCCCACCTCCTGTACAAACTCGCGTTCCTGATCGAGCTCGGCATCACCGGTGAGCAGCAAGCGGAGACTCTGGCCTCCTTGGGCATAACTGAGCAGCAAGACAAGCGAGTCTTCATTGCCCTCACCATCCACCGTGTCAAACGGCCACATCACACGAGCCCGAAATGTGCCGATATCGATCGTGTCCCCGCGAGCCACCTGCATATACGTTACGCCCGGGCGATTTAGAACCTCAGCAGGCGCATCCTCCAGCGCATTAGCCGCGACCGCAATGGTTCCAACCGAAAACTGATCGAGCACATCGGGAAGACCACCCCAATGGTCTTCGTCCCAATGCGTCACGAAGACGGCGTCGATATGGTGAACGTTATTGCGAACCAACGCCGACACCACGCGCTCATCGAGTCCACAGTCCACGAGTGCCACGGTCCCACCTTGGCGGATAAGAATTGCATCGGCCTGACCAACATCGAGGACCGTCACAGAAGGCGGCGCACATCGATCCCAATAGACATACGGAACACCCGCTGCAAGAATCAAACACAGCAGCCCCACTGCCATGCTCCGTGCGCGGGGACGTGGCCACCAGACCAAGACGACCGCCAGCACAAACGGCACTACGTATACCAGGGGCGTATCGGGCGGCACGCTTACGGATGCGCCCGGAACGGCAGCAAAGAGCTGCTCAAAGAACAGGGCGCAGCGAGCGACAATCATGGGCCCCACGAGCGCCCCGTGACGCAACAGCGGCACAAGCGAGCAGGGCACCAGCACAACCGATATAGCAAGCAGTACGCTTATCACCGGACCGATCACGGCATTTGCAAGCGGGGCAATGAGCGAAAACGTCCCGAATGCGGGAATGGTTACAGGAAGTGTCGCGAGTTGTGAGCACATCGTGACGGACAAAATACCGGCAACCCCCGATGGCACGCTCAGCTCGCACAAGGCGTAGGTAGCGTAGGGGCAAAAACAAAGGATGGCAAAAACACTGGCGCACGATAGTTGAAAACCCATCTCGAACAATACCGTCGGGCGCAGCAACACAAAGATTGCCATGGTGACAAACAGAGCCGAGAGGCCATGCCGACGACGTCCGGCGCCGTTGGCGACAAGCGTCGCCGCCACCATACAGCACGCGCGCACGGCCGAGGGCGAGGCGCCCGTAAAGACGGCATAGGCAGCAAGGGCCAGCACCAGCAACCCCCGCTGCAGCCCACGAGAGAGGCGCGTCTTTTGCAGGGCGCTCTCAATCACAAACCCGACGATGGCAAGATGGCTGCCCGAAACGGCGATGAGATGTGCGGTGCCCGTTACCGAAAACCAATCGCCCGCCGGCTGGGCACGCAGCTCGGCCGAGCGTCCGCAGACAACGCCGGCAATGAGCGAGCGCGCTGGATCGGTCGCGGGCGCGATAACGGCAAGGAGCTCGTTTCGAAGCCAAGACAACGGGCCTGGAGGGCCCTCGTCGATCGATACCAACCGGACGACTTTAACCTTTCGAAGCTCGCCCCGAAGCACGCGTGAGCGCCCATACGCATCATTCTCAAAGCGCGAAATTCGACCGATAGCACGTACATGCGAACCGGCGCCAAGCTCACGATCACACGACAGCCGTACCTGACCCAAACGCTTTTCGCCCGCATACGCATCACAGGTATAGGAGTACGCACCGTCATTGATGGACGGGTCGCCACACACAACAAACTCGAGACTGCTCGCAGCCCGATTATCCAACGCCCTCGAAGCGCGCAGCGCCCCTATCGCCCAACCCGCGGACACTACAGCTCCCGCCACGAGGCCGAGGGCCGCGGCATACAGCCATCGCCTCCACCGCACAAGGCGCATGCAGGACCGAGCCAATACAATGCACCCTGCTGCCGCAACGGGAATGGCCATAAGCAATGTGACGGGCGCCGCCCGCTCTCCCAGCAGCGCATCGGCCGCCATGTTAAGCACTAACCCACAGCTCGCACACAAGCCGGCACAAAGGGCTATCGTCCACGGCATCAATGGGCGCGGTGGCATCACATGCTCGCGCTCGGTCGCACTCATACGCAGATGCAATCTTTAATTTTGGCGAGTTTCTTCTCACCGATCCCCGATACGCGCATAAGGTCATCGACCGAGGCAAAGGCCCCGTTTTGCGTCCGTTCGTCGATAATTGCCTGGGCCATAGAAGGCCCGATGCCCGAAAGCGTCTGCAGCTCCGCCGCACTTGCCGTATTGATATTCACAAGACCCGACGAAGACCCTGTACCAGGGGTCGTGGAAGCGCTGCTTTCGGCGCCGCCGACGGCCGCAGCCGTTTGTTGCTCCCCTACCGTCGGCACATAGATCTTTTGACCATCGGTGATCTTGGACGCACGGTTAAGACCCGTCACATCCGCCTCGGCCGTAAGCCCTCCGGCGGCATCAATCGCCTGGGACACCCGTGCTCCATCTTTAAGCCGGTACACGCCAGGCTTCACAACGGCGCCATCAAGATCGACGTACACCTCGGCAGCAGAGGAGCTCTTGGCAGACGGCTCATCGGCATCGTCAGGAGAGGCATCCCCGGCCCCGCGCACATCCGAGGCGCTCGCCTCATCACTACGCTCAAACGATACGTCGCTGGAGTGACCACCAAAACCTGCCATCGCCAAGCCGCTCGCGGCGGCAATGACAACCAGGATCGCCACGACCATCGCCTTATGGCCGAGCAGCTTTTCTGCCCAGCGGTCCATCAGTTTAACCCGTTCGTGTTGCTCGCGCTGCGCCATAGCAAACACCTCCCAACACCATCGTGTCAGGAAACGAACGCCGCAGCCTCCGCACGCCCACATCGGTTTTCGCGGTCAAACCAAAAGCTGACCAAAACCTTGCGGAAAAGTGTCCATTTATTCAGGCACACGTCGACAAATGAACCGTTTATCGCCTAATGCCCAGATAGAAAAAGACCGACGATGCAAAATCACCGCCGGTCTATACACAACATTATTCGTGATCTTGGTAAATCTCACGTGGAGCGAGCTCGGAATGTTTGCGTTTTAAGGTCTTAGGGGCCTTATACGTGTTGCTCTCGAAGTCGATGTACTCAGTCTGTTTGAGCAAACGCTCAATCATCTCCTCGTGATCGAACAGCTCCCACGCCTCATGCACGGCATCGAGTTTAGCGTGCGTCTCGGGACGGCGCGGCATAAACAGCGTGCAGCAGTCGGGAGCGGCCTCAGTCGAGATATCAAACGTACCGATCTCCTCAGCGCGTGCGATGATCTCCTGCTTGTCCGAACCGATCAACGGACGGAACACGGGGATCTTCACAGCCTCGTTGACGGCCATAATGTTCTCGAGCGTCTGGGAAGCAACCTGACCGAGCGATTCACCGGTCACGATAGCCTTGGCGCCCTCGATATGCGCAATGCGCTCAGCAACCGAATACATAATGCGACGGTACATGATCACGCGCAGGTTGCTGGGGCAGGTCACCGAGATCTCACGTTGGCAATCACCAAACGGCACCACGTACAGGCGGCCGATCTGGACACCCGGCTCAAGCGCACGGATGATGTCCTGCACCAAATACTCACTCGTATCAGGCGTCTGCGGACGACCGGAGAAATGTACCGGCACGCACACCGCGCCGCGACGCGCGAGCATCCAGGTCGCCACCGGGGAATCGATACCCGAAGAAAGCAGCGTCACGACCTTGCCGGCAGACCCCACCGGAAGGCCACCAACGCCGCGCTCAGAGCGCGCATACACATAGACGCTACCCTGGACCACCAGCACGTGCACCATCGCGTCGGGATCGTGCATCTGGACCTTTTTATCGGGAAACGCCTCGCACAGCACCTCGCCAACCTGTCGATTGATATCAATCGAGGTGAGCTCGTAGTCGGTGTTAGAGCGCTTGGCATGCACCTTAAACGACTCAAAGGGACCAAACTCGCGCAACGCCTTCACGGCGGCGGCGCAGTACTCCTGCGGGTCGCGGTTGGTGTGATATGCAAGGGACACGCGGGCAACGCCGGGGACGGTGCGAATGACGCGCGCCGCCACGTCGGCCTGATGCTCGTTAAAGGTCACGAGGATATAACCGGAAATTCGAGACACGGCATTCACGGAAAAGGCGGCCAAGGCCGCCTTGATGTTATCCATGAGGATATGCTCAAAATGTGCGCGGTTCTTGCCCTTCAGTCCAACCTCGTGATAGTGGACCAGGCAGACGCGGGCTGCCATTTAGGCTTCAGCAACCTTGTGGCCGAGCGCCTTCTCGTAACGGGCCTCGTCGTAGGAGATGTCGCCGTCGACAATCTCGTCCATAGCCATCGAGATGGTATCGGCGCCGGAAAGCGCAATGGTGATGTCGTCGACATCCTGGACGGCAAGCACGCGGTTGTGCTGGCCACGCAGCATGCTGTTAATGTCGCAGGCGCGCTTGGAGGCAAGCGAGGCGAGCAGGAAGCGGTTGTGATCGGTCTTCTCCAGAAGATCGTCAATGCAAGGCTTTACAACGGACACGGACCTCAGATCCTTTCATGCATATCGAGAACGCGAACGAGCTCATCGGTCGCGCGGTCGAGATCGTCATTCACCACGACGTCGTCGTAGCGGTCGGCAAGGGCAAGTTCATCGGCGGCGTTTGCCATACGCAGCTCGATCGTCTCGGGCGTCTCGGTACCGCGACCGACCAGGCGATCGCGAAGCACCTCGAGCGAAGGCGGCTTGATAAAGATCAACACGGCCTCGGGGAAACGCTCCTTGACCTGCAGGGCACCCTGGACATCGATCTCCAAGATCAGAGACGAACCAGAGGCGAGCTTGGATGTGACCTCGCTCACCAACGTGCCGTAGCAGTTACCGTGGACCTCGGCCCACTCAACAAACTCACCGTTTGCCACGCGGCGGTCGAACTCCTCGCGCGTCAGAAAAAAGTAGTTGACGCCGTCGACCTCACCTTTGCGTGGTGCTCGCGTGGTAGCCGAAACCGTCAGGCCCAGGTTCGAGCGGCGCTCGCGCACACGAGTGACGAGCGTGCCCTTGCCTGCACCTGACGGTCCAGAAATCACAAAGAGCTTTGAATCCTGAGCGCTCACTTATTTGGTCAGCTGCTCGAGGAGCTGCTCGCGCTGACGGACGCCGAGGCCCTGGACGCGACGGGTAGCGGAGATGCCGAGCTCCTCCATGATCTTGGCGGCCTTGGCCTTGCCATAACCGGGGAGAGACTCGATGAGGGTGGAAACCTTCATGCGGGAAGCGATGGGGTCATCGGAGTTGAGCACGGACTCGAGGGACTTCTCGCCCTTCTTGATCTGCTCGCGAAGCTCAGCGCGGGCGTGACGTGCGGCGGCAGCCTTCTCAAGAGCCTGCTTGCGCTGCTCGTCGGTAAGCTGAGGGAGTGCCATTCGAACCTCCAAATAGTTGGGTTTTATCTGATGCAATAATTGGCATTTTAGCACGTCAAACGCACTAAATGCCCAATCGACGGCACCATAGGTTAGACGATACCTGCGAAAAGTGCAATATACGGAGGTCAAAGTTGAGCCCCTGACCTGCGATTCCACACAAAGGATGGGAAAGTTTTCGCAGGCACAGGGGCTAATTTGTGCTAATGAGACCCAAAAGTGGTGACTTGAGGGAATCTTTTAGGCGACGTTTTCGACCAGCTCGGCAACGATGGCATCAAATGCGGCAACCGGGTCGTCGGCACCGGTGATGGGTCGGCCCACCACGATGTGGCTCGCACCGCGCTCGATAGCCTGGGAGGGCGTCGCCACGCGGGATTGATCGCCCAGGGCGGCACCCACCGGACGCACGCCCGGAGTCACGATCAGCGCGTCGGGGCCGAGCAGCTCGCGCATGTCATGGGCCTCCATCGGAGAGCACACGATGCCATCGATACCGTTGGCCTGGGCAAGCTTTGCCAGGCGGGCGGCCTCCTCGGCCACGGGCGACTCGACGCCAATCTCGGCCAGCGACTCCTGGTTCATGCTCGTGAGCACGGTGATGGCAACGAGCTTGGCGCGGTCCTCGCGCGCTTCCTCGGCACCCTCACGGCACGCAGCGAGCATGGCGCCAGAACCCAGGCCATGGACCGAGAGCAGGTCGGCACCAGCAAGCGAGGCAGAACGGGCGGCGCCGCGCACCTGATGCGGAATGTCATGGAACTTGAGGTCGAGGAAGACCTTAAAGCCCAGGTCCTTGAACGTCTTGACGATCTCGGGTCCCTCAGCGTAATAGAGCGTCATGCCCACCTTGAGCCAAGCGGCATGACCAGAAAGCTCGTGGGCGAGCTCGAGCGCACGCTCACGGTCGCAGTCGAGGGCGACGATAACGCGGTCGCGGGCGTCGGTCTCTAGCATTCGAAAGCACCTACCAGCTCGTTGATGTCCTTCACGCCCTGGGACTCCGCCCAGGCCTCGAGCTCGTGCGCGATCTTAATCGAGGCGCACGGATCGACGAAATTGGCCATGCCGACCGACACGCAGGTGGCGCCGGCCAGGATAAACTCGGCCGCATCTTCGCCCGTCATGACGCCGCCGACACCGTTGATGGGGATATCGACGGCCTGAGCGACCTCCCAGACCATGCGAACGGCGATGTGGTGGCACAGCGGGCCCGAAAGGCCGCCCTTGGGCTTGGCCACACGGGACTTGCGGGTATGAACGTCAATGGCCATGCCCTGGATGGAGTTGATGACCGAAAGGCCGTCGGCTCCCGCGGCCTCGAGAGCCTTGGCAATCTCGGCGACGTTAACCGGAGCCATCTTTACGAACAGCGGCTTATCGGTCACCTTGCGGCAGGCAGCCATAACGGCAGAGGCGCCCTCGGGGGAGGAGCCCATGGCGGCACCGCCGGCGGCAATATTGGGGCAGCTCACGTTGATCTCGTAGCCGGCAGCCCAGGGGCACAGCTCGACATACATCTCGAGCGCGCGGACAAACTCCTCGACGGAATGACCGGCAACCTGGCAGATGACCTGGCAACCGTCCTTGGAAAGCTGCTCGAGCCACGGACCGGACTCACGGGCAAA
This sequence comes from uncultured Collinsella sp., assembly GCA_900541045.1. Classification (GTDB taxonomy): domain Bacteria; phylum Actinomycetota; class Coriobacteriia; order Coriobacteriales; family Coriobacteriaceae; genus Collinsella. The sequence continues at coordinate 66,140 of UQID01000008.1, read as the reverse complement.
GGCGGCCACGCCGGGGTTCTGAAGGCCCACGGAGTTGATCATGCCGCCCGGGATCTCGGCCATACGAGGCGCGGGGTTGCCGGGCCAGGGCTCGGCAGCACAACCCTTGGTGGTGATGGCGCCCAGCTGGGAGACATCAAAGAAGTTCTGGAACTGCCAGCCGTAGCCAAAGGTACCGGCTGCGGTGTTGATGGGGTTCTGCATCTTGACGCCGCCGAAATCGACGGCCATGTTCACGGTACCCACTAGAAGACCACCACCTTTGAAGCATCGAACACGGGGCCGCACATGCAGGCGCCCTTCATACCGTCGACCGTCTCGACATTACAGGTGTTGCAGGCGCCAAAGCCACAGCTCATCATGCGCTCGAGCGACACCTCGCAGTACGCACCGGCCTCGGCGGCAGCGGCGGCGACCTTCTTCATCATGACGGCGGGACCGCAGCTAGCCACGTAGTCGTAGCTGCCCTCGCCAAGCAGCTCGGCGGCAGGATCGGTGCAGAAGCCATGAGTGCCCAACGAGCCGTCGTCGGTGCACACGTTGACCGTAGCTCCCAGCGCGCGGAACTCATCGATGCCCACGGCCTTGGACGCGGTGCAAAAGCCCAGGCACACGTCGACGGCCACACCCTGCTCGGCAAGCTTGCCGGCAAGGCACAGCACGGGCGGAACACCGATGCCGCCCGCCACGAGCAGCGCCTTCCTGGTGCCCTCGGGCACAAGCCAGCCGCGGCCGCCGGGGCCCAGCAGGTTAGAGGTGGAACCGGGGGCCATCTGCGACAGACGACGGGTGTCGTCGCCCACGACGGCGTACCACAGCTCGACGGTACCGGCCTGGGCGTCGGCGCGACAGAAGCTCAGGGGCACGCGAAGCAGCGAGGACGCATCGCCGGGCACGGCGATGTTCACAAACTGACCGGGCTTGAGCGCACTTGCAAGCTTGGGGGCCGAGATGACGAGCGAGAAGATGCCGTCGGCGATCTCCTGGTTCGATACGACCTCGAAGTCGTGCATGCGTGCAGTGGAAGGTGTGGGCATAGACGCTCCAATCCCCCATGCGGTTGCATGGTCAAAACGAACAGAAAGCGCGGCACCGCAAGGGCACCGCGCACAAAAGCGATAAGGCTATGCTAGCAGATGCAGCCGTCGGCGAGCGTCTGCTTACCGCCGACAAACACATCGGTGGCACGACCGGTAAGCGTGCGGCCAGCGAAACCGGAGTTCTCGGCGCGCGACTCGTAACCGTCCTCGCCAACCGTCCAGGTTGCGGCGGGGTCGAACACGGTCAGGTCGGCAACGGAGCCCGCCTTGACCTGAACCTGGTCGAGGCCCAGAATCTCACGCGGCTTGATGGCCATGAGCTCGACCATGCGGCCAATGCTCATCTTGCCCGTGTTGACCAGCTCGGTGAGCACGAGCGACAGCGAGGTCTCGAGGCCGATCATGCCAAAGGGCGCAAGCTCGAACTCGCGGGCCTTCTCCCACGGGGTGTGGGGAGCGTGATCGGTGACGATAACGTCGACGGTGCCGTCGATGACGCCCTGACGGATGGCCTCGGCATCCTCCTCGGTGCGCAGCGGCGGATTGACCTTGAGCGAGGTGTTGTAGGTCTCGTCCAGGTCGTTCTCGGTCAGGAACATGTGGTGCGGGGTGGCCTCGCAGGTAACCTGAACGCCGGCGGCCTTACCGGCACGCACGATCTCCAGGCCATGGGCGGTGGAGATGTGCTGGATGTGCAGCTTGGCACCGGTCAGCTTGGCGATCTCGATGTCGCGGGCGATCTGGAGCTCCTCGCCGGCAGCCGGCCAGCCCTCGAGAGCCAGACGGGTCGAGACCTTGCCCTCGTTGATCTGGCCGTGGCCGACCAGGTCCTCGTCCTGGCAGTGGCTCATAAAGACCTTGCCGAACATCTTGCCGTAGTCCATGCAGCGACGGAGCATGCCCGCACCCTGCACGCCGCGACCGTCGTCGGTGAAGGCGACGGCGCCGTGGGCGACCATATCGCCCATCTCGGACATGGCCTCGCCCTTAAGACCGCGGGTCATGGCGCCCGACGGATAGACGCGGCAGTGACCGACCTCGGCAGCGCGGGACTTGACGAACTCCACGACGGTGCCGTTATCGGTGACGGGATCGGTGTTGGGCATGGCGCACACGCCGGTGAAGCCGCCCTTGGCAGCTGCGCGGGTACCGCTCTCGATGTCCTCTTTGACCTCATAGCCGGGCTCGCGAAGGTGAACGTGCATATCCACCAGGCCAGGGACGAGGTACTTGCCGGAAAGGTCGCGGACCTCGGCTCCCTCGACGGCGAGATTCTCGCCGACCTCGGCGATCTTGTCGCCGTCAATCAGGACGTCAACGACACCGTCAAGCTCGACGGACGGGTCGACGACGTGGGCATTCTTAAGAAGCAAGGCCATTATCGGCACCTCCAAGCAGCAGATACAGGATAGCCATACGCACGCAGATACCGGCGTAGACCTGCTCCAGGATGACGGAGCGTTGCGGGTGGTCGGCCATATAGGAGTCGAACTCGACGCCGCGGTTGATGGGGCCCGGGTGGCAGATGATCGCATCGGGCTTCATGAGCTTCTCGCGGTCCTTGGTCAGGCCGAAGAGCTTGTGGTACTCGCGAATGGTCGGGAACGGGGCACCTTCGAGGCGCTCCTGCTGCACGCGCAGCATGTAGACGACGTCCAGCTCGGGCAGGACGGAATCGAGGTCGCTCGTCACGTGGTCGCAGCCCAGGACCTCGGGCGCCGGCGGCAGCAGCGTGCCGGGGGCGACGGCGTAGGTCTCGCAGCCCATGATCTTAAGGGCGGGGATCAGCGAGCCGCACACGCGGGAGTGGGCGATATCGCCGACGACGGCGACCTTCAGACCGTGGAAGTCACCCTTGTGCTCCCAGATGGTGTACAGGTCGAGCAGGGCCTGCGTGGGATGGTTGTGCTTGCCGTCACCGGCGCAGATGACGCTTGCGGGCGAGTTCTGCGTGACGATGTAGGGAGCACCGGCGTGCTTATCGCGAACGACGATGCAGTCGATCTTATAGGCGTTGAGGGTCTCGACGGTGTCGACGAGGCTCTCGCCCTTGACCGTAGAGGTCGAGGAGCCGCCAAAGTTGAGGCTGTCGGCCGAAAGACGCTTCTCGGCGAGCTCGAAGGAGCTGCGGGTGCGCGTCGAGGGCTCGTTGAACATGTTGACGATGGTCTTGCCCTTGAGCGTGGGGACCTTTTTGATCGCACGCCCGTTGACCTCGGAGAACGCCTTGGCGGTCTCGAGGATGAGCTTGATGTCCTCTTCGGAGTACTCGGTAATGTCGATCAGGTGCTTATGGTTGAACGCCACGGTACTACTCACCTCCCAGCGGCGCGGAGCCCACGTGGGAACCCGGCGCGACGTCGTTGATCTCGACGGCGGTACGGCCGTCGACTTCCTTCATATATAGGTGCACGTTCTCCTCGTGCGACGAGGGAACGTTCTTGCCGACAAAGTCCGGCGAGATAGGGAGCTCACGGTGGCCGCGGTCAACGAGGACTGCCAGCTCAATACGGCTCGGACGGCCCAGATCCATGACGGCGTCCAGAGCGGCGCGGATGGTACGACCCGTGTACAGGATGTCGTCCACCAGCACGACGCGCTTGCCGTCGACACTGAAGGGAATGTTGGTGGCGTGGATCGCGGGAGCGAAATTGGTAGCGTAGTCATCGCGGTAGAAGCTGATGTCGAGACTGCCGAGCGGAACGTCGACGCCCTCGATCTCCTTGATCTCCTCGGCGAGCTTCTTTGCCAGAAGGTCGCCGCGCGTGACGATGCCGACCAGAGCGAGGTCTTCACAGCCCTCGTTGCGCTCGAGAATCTCGTGCGCGATGCGGGTCATCGCTCGATTGACGGCGGTCTCGTCCATAATGACCGCCTTGGGGGAAGTCGTGCCCATCGATCTCCTTCCTCACATGTCTTGACTGCTGACACAGTCAAAAAAATAGATGCCCGACCGCTCAAAGCGGACCAGACACCCACAGGAAAGGCTGCTCTTTGGCAGCTATGTAATTCCATGTGGGTATCTCGTACCCCTTTAATGGTCAAGGGATAGTTTAGCCAACCTCGAACTTAATTGCGAGCATAAATACAGAGCAATCCGCAAACGAAGCCCAATGCTCAATAAACCTATATATATTTGTGGGACGAGCTTGAAAACGTGCGCACGAGCTGGCATAATCCCCTCTGCTGCACGCAAATCGGATCTACGTCCAGGGCCGTGGCGTGAGCACTATCGCCAAAAGAGAAATATCTCTGTGTAGATTACGCACAGGGAGCTGCTTCTGTGCTATAGTTCAGGCTTGTTTGTTAACGCGACATGTTCGTTTGTCGCCCAAGGAGGGTCAGTTATGTCCAAAGTTTGCGAAGTTTGCGGTAAGCATCCCGTTGCCGGTCGCTCCATCAGCCACTCTCACCGCGTCACCAACCGTAAGTTCCGCCCCAACATCCAGCGCGTCTACGTCGTCGTCGATGGTCACCGTCGCAAGATGAACGTTTGCTCCACCTGCCTCAAGTCCGGCAAGGTTGCGCGCTCCTAAATAAGGTCTTACTAACAAGTACCTCGGACTCTCCGGGTCAAAGACCTCGCGTTCACATAGAACTTACCAAAGGCGCTCTCCCCTACGGAGGGCGCCTTTTTGCACTCATTGGGGACAGACTTACATGAGTGTTTTCACGCATTGGGGACAGACATGACGCACGCATGCGGCGTCCCGATCGGCTACGGCCCCTATCTCACGCTGCATCCTTCCAGCTTGCAGTAGCCTTGGTCACGCTTGTGGCGCCGATACCGGTGATACGGGCAATTTGCTTGACCGTGAGATGTGCCCGCCTGAGCCTCAGCAGGCAGGCATCGCGTTCGGGGCGTGGCAGGGCCTTGAGCAGCGCAGGATCTATGCTCGGCAGGACTTCGCGCGCAACGGAAAGAGCCTCCTCATCGGGGATCCGCCGGCGCGGAAGAACCTCCACTGACCAGATGCGCCCGCCAACTTTCTTGAGATGCTCGCAATAGCGACGGGAGCCTCCGACAACATCGAGCATAGGGGCCGCATCACAGATGTCAAAGGGATCATAGCCCAGCTGATATGCCTTATAGCTTGACCAGCGGTACGCCTCGAGCGAGTCAAGCGCACCCTTCACGGGATTGAGATGAATATAGTCGAGCAGCTGCACTGCCTGCGTGTCCGACTCAACCGCGACCCGCGAATAGCGATTGTCAAACAGATGCCCCGTTCTCCCCGTTTTCCCATTGAAATACTTAGCATACGCCGTCAATGCGCACTGTATTGCCTTTGAAAGATTGTCAAACGGATCATCAACCATCAAATGGAAGTGATTGTCCATAAGGCACCAAGCCAACACCGCCACTTCATGGCGAGCGAATCGGTCCGAGATATCAGATAAGAACCGATAGCGGTCGGAGTCATCTTCAAAAATTATCTGTTTAGAATTGCCGCGGTCATAGACGTGGTAATAGCCGGTGAGAGAAACGGCGCGGGCACATCGGGGCATAGCCTCTCCTTTCAAAACTGTACAGGCAACACCTAAAAGGAGAGACGCAACGCGAAATGCTGAGCCTGTAACCTATTTATATCCAATGAGCGGCAACAACAGGCCCAGAACGGCAAAATGGCAAATCGATGTCTGTCCCAAATGAGTGAAAGCACTCATTTAAGTCTGTCCCCAATGAGCGGGGCGATGCGCAGGGCAGATAGATTTAGTTGAAACGATTCATTTGATTGAAGCGTTTTAGTTTGTCTTTTACGGGAATCTGCCCGTTCACCGAATTATTTCTTGCTATCATGCAAGACGTAGGGTAAATCTCCGATCGCAAGGAGACACAAATGGTGAAAAAGTCACCGGAAAACACTACTCCCGCAATTGTGGACAACGTAGAGGCGCTTGAGGCTAAGCTCGCTCAGATGCGAGAGGCCCAGGCGCTTTTTGCTACGTACACGCAGGAGCAGGTCGACAAGATCTTCTATGAGGCCGCCATGGCTGCCAACAAGGCTCGTATCCCGTTGGCGAAGATGGCCATCGAGGAGACCGGCCGCGGCGTTCTTGAGGACAAGGTCATCAAGAACCACTACGCCGCAGAGTACATCTACAACGCTTACAAGAACACCAAGACCTGTGGTGTCCTGGAGCGCGACGAGGCTTACGGCATCACCAAGATCGCCGAGCCCATCGGCATCGTGGGCGCCGTCATCCCGACGACCAACCCCACTTCTACCGCGATCTTCAAGACGCTGATCAGCCTGAAGACCCGCAACGCCATCATCATCTCCCCGCACCCGGCTGCCGCCAAGTGCACCATCGCCGCCGCCAAGCTCGTGCTTGATGCCGCCGTCAAGGCCGGTGCCCCCGAGGGCATCATCGGCTGGGTTGATGTCCCCTCCATCGAGCTGACCAACATGGTCATGCGCGACGTCGACATCATCCTCGCCACCGGTGGCCCGGGCATGGTCAAGGCCGCTTACTCCTCGGGCAAGCCCGCCCTGGGCGTTGGCGCCGGTAACACCCCGGTCGTCATCGACGACACCGCCGACGTGCTGCTCGCCGTCAACTCCATCATCCACTCCAAGACCTTCGACAACGGCATGATCTGCGCTTCCGAGCAGTCCGTGACCGTCATCGACACCATCTATGACCAGGTCAAGGCCGAGTTCCAGAAGCGCGGCTGCTACTTCGTCAAGCAGGGTGCCGAGATGGAGGCCCTGCGTGCCGCCATGTTCAAGAACGGCTCTCTCGACCACCGCATCCCCGGCATGGCTGCCGCCAAGATCGCCGAGCTCGCCGGCATCGAGGTTCCCGCCAAGACCAAGATCCTGATCGCCGAGGTCACCTCCACCGACCCCGCCAAGGAGGAGTTCTCCCACGAGAAGCTCTCCCCGGTCCTGGCCATGTACCACGCCAAGGACTTCCAGGAGGCCGTCGACAAGGCCGAGCACCTGGTGCTCGCCGGTGGCCCGGGCCACACCGCCTCTCTGTACGTGCACCCCGCCCAGGCCGAGAAGATCAGCCTGTTCGAGCACGTCATGAAGGCCTGCCGTATCGTCATCAACACCCCGTCCTCGCACGGCGGCATCGGTGACCTGTACAACTTTGGCATGAAGCCGTCTCTGACCCTGGGCTGCGGCTCCTGGGGCGGCAACTCCGTCTCCGAGAACGTTGGGGTGAAGCACTTGATCAACGTTAAGACTGTGGCCGAGCGCCGTGAGAACATGCTGTGGTTCCGCGCTCCCGAGAAGGTCTACTTCAAGAAGGGTTCCACGCCCGTCGCCCTCGACGAGCTCGGTACCGTCATGGGCAAGAAGCGCGCCTTCATCGTCACCGACCAGTTCCTCTTCAAGAATGGCAACACCCGCGCCATCGAGGCCAAGCTCGACGAGATGGGCATCGCCCACGACTGCTTCTACGACGTCGAGCCCGATCCGTCGCTGCAGTGCGCACGTCGCGGCGCCAAGCAGATGGCTCTCTTTGAGCCGGACGTCATCATCGCCGTCGGCGGTGGCTCCGCTATGGACGCCGGCAAGATCATGTGGATGATGTACGAGCACCCCGAGTGCAAGTTTGAGGACATGGCCATGGACTTCATGGACATCCGCAAGCGTATCTTCACCTTCCCCGAGATGGGCAAGAAGGCCTACTTCGTCGCCGTCCCGACCTCTTCGGGTACCGGCTCCGAGTGCACGCCGTTCGCCATCATCACCGACAAGGAGACCGGCATCAAGTGGCCGCTCGCCGACTACGCGCTGCTCCCCAACATGGCTATCGTCGACGCCGACAACTGCATGACCGCCCCGCGCGGCCTGACCGCTGCCTCCGGCATTGACGTCATGACCCACGCCATCGAGTCCTACGTCTCCATCATGGCTTCCGACTACACCAAGGGCCTCTCCGAGCGCGCTGCCAAGCTCGTCTTCGAGAACCTGCCCTCCAGTTTCACGAACGGTGCCAAGGACCCGCATGCCCGCGAGGAGATGCACAACGCCTCCTGCATGGCCGGTATGGCCTTCGCCAACGCCTTCCTGGGCCTCAACCACTCCATGGCCCACAAGCTCGGCGCTTTCCATCACCTGCCCCACGGCCTCGCAAACGCCGTCATCCTGACCCGCGTTATGCGCTACAACGCCGCCGAGGCTCCCGTCAAGATGGGTACCTTCTCCCAGTATCCTTACCCCAACGCGCTGCACAACTACGCCGAGATGGCCAAGTACTGCGGCATCGAGGGCAAGGACGACAAGGAGGTCTTCGAGAACTTCATCACGAAGCTCGAGGAGCTCAAGGACTTCATCGGCGTCAAGAAGACCATCGCCGACTACGGTGTTGACGAGCAGTACTTCCTCGACACCCTCGACGAGATGACCGAGCAGGCATTCAACGACCAGTGCACCGGCGCTAACCCGCGCTACCCGCTCATGAGCGAGATCAAGGAGCTCTACCTGGACGCCTACTACGGCCGCGAGCCCCAGGACTACGCCGTCTGCTAGTTTTAGCACGGTTATTTGCGGCGGGGGTGCACGGGTGTACGCACGCCCCCGCCGTTGCTTCTATCGCATCGTTGAAAGGATGCAATCATGCTGCTCCCCGATTCCAAGACCGAGCTCGTCCGTCGCGGCAACAAGGTCGTTTACGACCTGGGCGACAAGATCGTCAAGGTCTTTAACGAGACCAAGCCCGTCTCCGACGTGTTCAACGAGGCTTTGAATCTTGCCCGCATCAATGAGTGCGGCATCTGCAGCCCCAAGGCGCTCGAGGTTTCTCAGCTCGAGAACGCCAACGGCTGGGCGCTCGTGACCGAGAAGGTTCCGGGCACCACCCTTGCCGAGAAGATGACTGCCGAGCCCCAGCGCTTTGGTGAGTACCTCGAGATGTTCGTCGACCTCCAGATCGAGATCCACGGCTACACCTCCCCGCTGCTCAACCGTCAGCGCGACAAGTTCGCCCGCATGATCGACAGCCTCGATCAGCTCAATGCCACCACGCGCTACAACCTTCAGGAGCGTCTGGACGGCATGACCAAGGAGTTCAAGGTCTGCCACGGCGACTTCAACCCCTCCAACGTCATCGTCGGCGACGACGGCCAGCTGTACGTCTGCGACTGGGCACATGCCACCCAGGGCTCCCCTGCTGCCGATGTTGCCACCACCTACCTGCTCTTTGCCCTCAACAGCAAGGACCAGGCTGAGGTCTACCTGGAGCTCTACTGCGACCGCGCCGACATGCCCATGCAGGTCGTGCGTCAGTGGACGAGCATCGTCGCCGCTTCCGAGCTCGCTCGTAAGCGCAACGTGAACGATGAGTTCCTTAAGAACTGGATTGACGTCGTCGATTATCAGTAATTTCTGAGCGATTCATTTCGCATCGGAGGCACAAAGGAAACCCCACAGCTCACATGGGCTGTGGGGTTTCCTTTTAGCGATTGAGCACACCGATAAGACAAAAGGACGGCCCCACATCTCCCCAATCTGGAGAAATGCGGGGCCGTCCCGTTTATCGAACTACAAGCGAAATCGCCAATTAACGGCGTGCCGCCTTCACCAGCTCGGCAACCTTGGCGACGACCTCATCAATCGCCACATCCTCGCGCTCGCCCGTGGCACGGTCCTTGAGCTCGACGGTGCCGTTCTTAAGGCCACGCTTACCGAGCACTACCTGATACGGGAAGCCCATAAGGTCGTTGTCGGCAAACTTAAAGCCAGGACGCTCATCGCGATCGTCGACGACGACCTCGATACCCTCGGCGCACAGACCCTCGACGATTTGGTCGCAGACGGTAGCGCACTCCTCCTTCTTGGGGTCGAGCGGAATCACCGCGACCTCGTACGGGGCAACGGAGACCGGCCAGACGATACCGTGCTCGTCGTTATGCTGCTCCACGACGGCAGCGAGCGAGCGAGACACGCCCACGCCATAGCAACCCATGATGAGCGGCTTCTCCTTGCCATCCTCGTCCATAAAGGTGGCACCCATGGCCTCGGAGTACTTGGTGCCCAGCTGGAACACCTGGGAGACCTCGATGCCGCGAGCAGCAGAGAGCGGCTTGCCGCAGTGCGGACAGGGATCACCGGCAACGACGGTGACCAGATCAGCCCACTCGTCGACGGTAAAATCGCGCTCGGGGCAGGCACCGGTAAAGTGATAATCGACCTCGTTGGCACCGCAGGCCCACTGCTTGGACTCGCGCAGGCTCTCGTCGCAGACCAGACGGATGCCCTCGGGCAGGTTAACCGGTCCGATAAAGCCCTTATGCAGCCCGTAGGTCTGGAGCTCCTCGTCGGTCATCATGCGATAGCCCTTGCCAAAGACGTGCTCGGCCTTGCAGTCGTTGAGCTCATGATCGCCCGGAACGATGGCCACAACCGGCTTACCCTCGGAGTCGATGAGAGCCAGGGACTTGCGCGTACCGTTCTCGGGGAAGCCGAAGAACTTGGCAACAGCCTCGATGGTGCCCATGCCCGGAGTCTCGACCTTGGTGAGTGTGCCGTCGCCGGGGCCCTCGGTCACAACGACCTTGGTGCTTGCAGCCTCGTCATCGGCAGCAAAGCCGCAATCGTCGCAGTAGACCAGCGAAGCCTCACCGGCATCGGCCAGCGCCATGTACTCGACGGAGGTATCGCCGCCGATCTCACCGGAGTCGGCAACAACGGGCAGGGCCTTGATATAGCAGCGCTCGCAGATGTTGGCGTAGGCCTGCTTCATCTTGTCGTACTCCTCCTGCAGACTCTCCTGCGTGGCAGAGAAGCTGTAGGCGTCCTTCATGATGAACTCGCGGCCGCGCATCAGGCCAAAGCGGGGACGGAACTCGTCGCGGAATTTATCCTGGATATGATAGAGATTCACCGGCAGCTGCTTGTAGGAACGCAGCTCGTTGCGCACCAGAGCAGTCACGGTCTCCTCGTGCGTGGGACCAAGCACGAACTCGCGGCCGTGGCGGTCATCAAAGCGCACGAGTTCCTTGCCATAGGCATCGATACGGCCGGACTCGCGCCACAGCTCGGCATCGACCATGATAGGCATCATGAGCTCCTGGGCGCCGGCAGCGTCCATCTCGTCGCGCACAATGTTCTCGATCTTGCGAATCGAGCGCCACGCGAGCGGCAGATAGGAATAGAGACCGGCGGCCTCCTTGCGAATCATGCCGGCACGAAGCAGCAGGCGATGGCTCGCAAGCTCGGCGTCGGCCGGATCCTCTTTGAGCGTCGGAGCATACAGCTTAGACATATACATTGCTCGAGTCATTTATTTCTCCTCAATAAACTTGTCGACCTCGGCCATAAGCGCGTCGACAATTTGGTCCTCAGCTACTTTACCAATGATCTTGCCGTGCGAAAAGAGCAGGCCCTGACCTCGTCCGCAGGCAACACCCAAGTCGGCGTCAGAGGCCTCGCCGGGGCCATTGACTGCACAGCCCATCACGGCAATCGAAAGCGGCGCGGAGTAGTTCTTAAGCCGCTCGGTGACCTCCTCGGCGATAGGAATGAGGTTAACCTGGCAGCGAGCGCACGTGGGGCACGAGACGATCTCGGGACCACGGCGGCGAAGGCCGAGCGACTGCAGAATACCCCAGGCGACCGGCGGTTCCTCGACCGGATCGGCCGTGAGCGAGACGCGCATGGTGTCGCCAATGCCCTCGGAAAGCAAAATTCCCAGGCCCACAGAGCTCTTAATGGTGCCCTGGAGCTTGGTTCCGGCCTCAGTCACGCCCAAATGAAGCGGAACATGGGGGATTTCGCGCGACAGGGCACGATAGGTGTCAAGCGTCGTGGACACGCTATGAGCCTTGGCGGAAAGCACGATATTGGTAAAGCCGCGATCCTCAAAATGTTTGACGAAACGCTCGCTCGACATCACAAGCTTTTCGGGCTGCGTAAGGTCATCGCGCTCGGCGATATCCTGCTCAAGCGAGCCGGCGTTCACGCCAATGCGAATCGCGCACCCAGCGGCGCCCGCGGCATCGATCACGGCATCGACCTTAGCCCAATCGCCAATGTTGCCGGGATTGATGCGGAGCTTAGCGGCACCGGCCTCCACGGCACCAATGGCGAGTTTATGGTTAAAGTGGATATCGGCAACGATCGGCACCGGAGACTCCACACAAATCGTGCGAAAGCCCTCGAGCGCAGCCTCAGTGGGCACGCTCACGCGCACAACATCACAACCCGCCTGGGCGAGTGCACGAACTTGTGCAAGCGTTGCCTGCGCGTCGGCGGTATCGGTGCAGGTCATGGATTGGACCACCACCGGTGCGCCGCCACCGATCTGAACGCCGCCCACATGCACGGGGCGCGTCAGCTCGCGCGGCAAAGGATGGGATAAAGACAATCCAAACACTCCCCTACAAAATAAATCGAAGGACGTCGGAACGAAGCATATAGACAAACAGCAGCGCAAAGAGCACGATGCCGACATAGCTGACGATCGTCTGCACCTTCAGCGGCAGCTCGCGACCGGCGACCTTTTGGATGATCTCGATAACCAGCTTTCCCCCGTCGAGCGGCGGAATGGGCAGCAGGTTCATAAAGCCCAGCGAGAACGAGATGAGCGCGGCAAATGTCAAGAACGTCGCGGGGCCGGCTGCCGCCGCCTGAGAAGACATGACGCTGATGCCAACAATCGAGCTGGACTGATCGAGTATCTCCATCGTATGCTGCGGCTGCAGCAGACGCATAACGCCCTCAGCAGTCTGCTGAACATAGGAGAACGACAGGCGCGCCGAGGTGATAGGGTCCAAATGGACCACCTGCGTAGAAGCATAAACACCCAAACGCTCGTCCTCCTTGAGCGCGACCGAGGTCGAAAGTTTCTTACCGTCGCGCTGGTACTCAATGGCGATATCGTCCTGACCGGCAGCCTTGCCGATGGCATCATACACATCCATCCAGCTGGAGCAGGACACGCCATCGACACTAAGAATCGTGTCGCCGGCCTCGATGCCCGCCTTGGCGGCTATCGAGCCTTCTTCGACCTGACCGATCACATTGCTATCGACCGGCACCGATACGCCGGCGATAGAGTAGATACTCATAAGCAGCAAAAAACCCGTCAGAATATTGACGAGAATGCCCGCGAGCAGCATAAAGGCACGCTTGAGAAAACCCTGGCCCAGATAGGTATGCGATCGCTCCTGCTCAAGAAACTCCGAAGCAGTGACCGGCAGCTCCCACACATCGCCCTCGGCAGTCGCATGCTCTCGATCGAACTTGCGGCCGTCAAAGGTGGTATATCCTGCAGCATCGCGCGGCAGCGTCTGGTACCTAACCGGATAATAGCTGGGTGAAGGCTTCTCCCCTTCCTCGTACCAAGGCGCAATGGAACCCCAGCCCAAAAGCAAGGCACAAGCCTCGAGAACATCCTCCTCGGGCAGCTCCAGCTCGACGGAAAGGTCTGCAACCGAAACGCGACCATGACGATAGATCGCCGCAAGCACACGGTCGGCGCACGAGACATCGGTCGGGTCCATACCGCAGATAGCGGCATAGCCACCCAGCAGCAGCGGCGTCACGCCAAACTTGGTACCGATGCGACGCGACGTATGATGAATATCGAAGCGGCACGGTAGACCCAAGAAAAACTCGGTGACGCGCACGCCGCACGCACGGGCCGCCAAAAAGTGGCCGCCCTCATGCAGAAACACGAGGACGGATAGCATCAAAAGGCCCCAAAAGACTGAGGAGAGAACGCTCAGAACAGTATCCATAAAACGAAAAGCAATCCTTACGATTAAGAGCGGGTTGCAGCGAGCACCTCGGCGGCCATGGCACGAGCCCACGTATCGATATCGCGAAGCTGCTCAAAGGATGCGACCGCCTGCGTATCGTGTGCATCCATGCACGACTCGACGATACGGTCGATATCGGTAAAGGTACAGACATCGTGCAGGAAGGCATCGACGGCAACTTCGTTGGCGGCATTCAGCACGCACGGCATGGTGCCGCCCGTTCTGCCGGCACGCTCGGCCAGCGCCAGGCAGCGGAATGTGTCCATATCGGCAGCATCAAACGTGAGCTGCCCGAGCTCGCGGAAATCGATTCGAGGCGCTGGGGTATCCCACCGCTCGGGATACGAGAACGCGAACTGGATGGGAATGCGCATGTCGGACGCACCAAGATGTGCCATCACAGAGCCGTCCGCATACTCGACCATCGAGTGGATCTTTGACTGGCGCTGAACGACCACGTTGATAAAGTCGAGATCGCACCCGAACAGGTGCATCGCCTCGATACGCTCCAAGCCCTTATTCATGAGGGTCGCAGAGTCGATGGTGATCTTAGCACCCATGGCCCACGTGGGGTGTGCCAGCGCATCGGAGCGTGTCACGCAATTGAGCTCGTCGCGCGTACGGCCAAAGAACGGACCACCCGAGCAAGTGAGCCAAATGCAGTGAGCCTCGCGAGGATTCTCCCCCAGATAGCACTGGTAGATGGCGGAGTGCTCGGAGTCGACCGGAATGAGCTGGCCCGGCTGCGCCAACGGCATCAGTAGGTCACCGCCGACAACGAGGGACTCCTTGTTAGCAAGTGCAATACGCTTGTTCGAGGTCAGGGCCGCATGGCTCGCTTCGAGCCCGGCAGCGCCCACGATGGCCACGAGTACGCAGTCGACATCATCGCGACGTGCGAGCTCGCAAACTGCCTGCGCACCAACACCGAGCTCGGTGCCCTCGGGCAGCTCCTGCAGCACAGCGTCAGCACCGTGGGTGATGTCGGCCACGGCAACTGCCGGAACCGAAAACTCACGGGCAAACGCAACGAGTTCCGAGGTGCTGGAGTTAACGGACAGCGCCGTCACCTGCAGTCGATCGGCATGCTGACGGCATACATCGAGTGCCTGCGTGCCGATAGAGCCCGTACAACCCAGGATGGCAACGCGAAGACGTCCATCGGGGCCATACGTCGTCTGGAATGACATTACAGCACGCCTCCGATCATCAAAAGCAGCTGCGCGGTAATGCAGCCAAAGATAAGCGAGTCACTACGGTCGAGCATGCCGCCATGGCCCGGAATAAGGTTGCCGGAATCTTTAACGCCCACGCCACGCTTGATGCGTGACTCGATGAGGTCGCCGATAACGCCCAAGATGGACACAACCACGCCGCAAAGCAGTGCATAGGGCAAGCTCAGCTTATAGAAGTGCGTCGCCCACAAAATGAGCCAGATGAGAACCGAGCCCAAGATGCCGCCGACAAAGCCCTCCCAGCTCTTTTTGGGAGAGATCTTGGGGACCATCTTGTGCTTGCCGATACGGCTGCCCACGATGTAGGCAAACGAATCGGAGACCCAGAGAGACGCGCAAACACCCACCGAAAGCAGGGCGCCAGCAAAACCGGGCACGGCATCGCGCAGCAGCACGATGGCCGACAGCATAAAACCGGTGTAAATGGGACCCATGAGCGTCACAGCTACATCGGATATGCGGGTACGCGCCGACCAGACATACCAAATACCCACCGCAAGCATCAGAGCAAAAAGCAGGGCATTCAACAGCAGCGAGTCGCCCAGCGCCGAGAGCGGAAAGAGCACGGCGGCAGCGATACCCAGGCGCTCGTTGGCCACCTTGCCATCGAGCTTCGTCATGCGGAAAAACTCATAGCAGCACAGGCCGCTCATGACGGAGACGAAGATGGCAGTGGGAACGATACCCAAAACCAAGCAGAGAATAAACACGACGGCGTAGACGATACCTGCGGCGGCGCGGGTAATAAAGCCGGCCAACCACGAAGTCGTAGCCGCGCCGCTCTTGGCGGAAGGCGCCTTGGGAGTTGACGTCTTGGGAGCAGACGCCTTGGGACGATCGGACACGATTAAGCCTCCTCGGTCTTGCTCAGTCCACCAAACCTACGGTCGCGGCCCTGGTAGGCCAAAATGGCGTCGACAAGGCCCCAGCGATCAAAGTCGGGCCAATAGGTATCGGTGACATAAAACTCGGAATAGGCAACCTGCCACAGCAGATAGTTCGAAAGGCGTAGCTCGCCGGAGGTGCGAATCACAAGCTCCGGATCGGGCAGCCCAGCGGTGTAGAGATGGGAGGCAACCATATCATCATCGATGGCGGCAGGGTCGATCTTGCCGGCAGCGGCGTCGAGCGCAATCTGACGGACGGCACGGGTGATCTCGGCACGGGCGCCGTAATTGACGGCAAGCGCCAGCGTCATGCCGGTGTGGTCGGCACACTCGGCAAGACCGCGCTCAAAGACATCGCGGGTCTTCTTGGGCAGTGCGGAAATATCGCCCAAAAAGACAACGCGCACGTTTTCGCGCTTAAGCAGCGGCAACTCATCGATAAACGTCTTGGCAAACAGATGCATCAAAACGTTGACCTCGTGCTGTGGACGATTCCAGTTTTCGGTGGAAAACGCATAGGCCGAAAGGACGTCGACGCCCAAACGCACGCATGCGGTAATGATCTCGCGCAGGGAGACGATACCGGCCTTGTGTCCCTCGGTGCGGGCAAGACCGCGCGCCGTGGCCCAGCGACCGTTACCGTCCATGATGCACGAAATATGATGCGGAATCTTATTGAGGTCAAGGTCGGAAAAACCGACGCCCGCAGGGGCGTCGGCAAAGTACTCGACCAGTTTGTTCTCGTCGTATTGCACCTTAGATCTCCATGACCTCGGCTTCTTTTTCCTTCAGAAGCTCCTCAACCTTGGCAACATACTCATCGGTATACTTCTGGACCTTGGCCTGCTCGCGACGGACATCGTCCTCGGTGAGCTCTTCGTCGCGCTCGAGCTTGTTGTTAAAGTCGCGACGGATGTTGCGAATGGAGACCTTGGCCTGCTCGGCATACTCGCGGCACTCCTTGACGAGCTCGCGACGACGCTCCTCGGTGGGAGCCGGGAACGGCAGGCGCACGACGGTACCGTCAGAGTTGGGAGTAATGCCCAGATCGGAAGCGCTGATAGCCTTCACGATGGCGTTGACGAGTGCCTTGTCCCAGGGCTCGATAAGCAGCATGTGAGCTTCGGGGGTCTTAACGGCGGCAACCTGGGTAACCGGCGTGGGAACACCGTAGTAATCGACCGAAATGTCGGACAGAATGTTAGCGTTGGCGCGGCCTGTGCGAACCTTGGAGAAGTTGTGCTTGAGGGACTCGAGCGACTTGTCCATGTGGGCGGTGATGTTCTCTGCCATGCTTAATCCTCCTGATAGACGAGCGTGCCGACGGGCTCACCCGAAAGCGCGCGTTTGACGGTGTCCTCGCCATCAATGTTGAGGACCAAAATCGGCATACGGTTATCCTGGCACAGTGCCGTAGCTGTGGAATCCATAACCTGCAGACCGCGGACGAGAACCTCGTGATAGGTAATCTTGTCAAAACGGACGGCATCGGCGCACTTGACAGGATCCTTGTCGTAGATGCCGTCAACCTTGGTGGCCTTAATCAGAATCTCGGCACCGATCTCGCAGGCACGAAGAGCCGCGGCGGTGTCGGTCGTAAAGTACGGATTGCCCGAACCGGCGGCAAAAATAACGACGTTGCCCTTGGAAAGGTGGTTGATGGCGCGACGGCGAATATAGGGCTCGCAGATCTCGTTCATCTGGATAGCGCTCATCACGCGGCAGGGAACATCGTTGTGCTCAAAGGCATCCTGCAGGGCAAGCGCGTTCATAACGGTTGCCAGCATGCCCATGTAGTCGGCCTGGGCGCGTTCCATGCCACCGGCAGCGCCGGCCATGCCGCGGAAAATGTTGCCGCCGCCGACAACAACACCGACCTCGTGACCAACGGCGAGCAGTTCCTTGACCTGCTTGGCAAGATGATCGGTAATCTTGGGGTCGATGCCATATTGGCCGTCGCCCATCAGTGCTTCGCCGGAAAGCTTCAGAAGCACGCGTTTATATCGGATGTCGGACAAAGCGATCCTCCTTTAATTAGACTCTCAATATGATAGCAAAGGCTCTGATAAGAGCCATGAAAAAGCAGGCTGTGAGTAAAACCCACAGCCTGCTCATTACCAGCTACAAGAGCTTATTTACTCGCCACGGACCAGACGGTCGAAGGCAACAACGGTAATGGTATCGCCGAGCTCTTTGGAGACCTGCTCAGCGTACTTCTTGATGGTGAGGGAGCTGTCCTTGATGAACTCCTGCTCGGTGAGCACGGACTGCTTGTAGAACTTCTCCAGACGGCCAACAGCCATCTTCTCCTGAATAGCCTCGGGCTTGCCGGACTCGGCAGCCTGAGCCATGTAGATCTCCTTCTCGTGCTCGACGGTCTCGGCCGGAACCTGATCGCGGGTAGCGCAAATCGGGGCGACGGCGGCAACCTGAAGGGCAACGTCGTGAGCGAAGGTCTTGAAGGACTCGGCCTGAGCGGTCTCGGCCTTCTCGAAAGCGAACTCGACGAGGACGCCGATCTTACCACCCATGTGGATGTAAGAAGCGAGAGCGCCGTTCTCGGCCTTGCGAGCGGAGAAACGAGCGATCTTCATGTTCTCGCCCATGATGTGAATCATCTCGGTGAGCTCGGAGGAAACGGTCTCCTCGCCCATCGGCTTCTCGAGCAGAGCATCGACATCGGCCGGCTCGGTGGTAGCGACAACCTCGGCGACCTTGGAAGCAAAGCCGGTGAACTTGGCGTTGGAGCCGACGAAGTCGGTCTCGCAGGAAAGCTCGAGCAGAGCGCCGGACTTGCCGTCCTCGGAGACGAACGCGGCGACAGCGCCCTCGTTGGTCTCACGGCCAGCCTTCTTGGCAGCCTTGGCGAGGCCGTTCTTGCGCAGAACGTCAACAGCGACGTCCATGTCGCCGTCAGCCTCGACGAGAGCCTTCTTGCACTCCATCATTGGGGAGTCGGTCATCTCGCGGAGCTGCTTGACCATAGCGGCAGTAATCTGGGCCATTGTGGTTCCTTTCAAAGAGATGAAAAAGACTTAAATAGGACTGATTTACTCGGCCTTGGGCTCGGCGGCCATCTCGGCCTCGGAGACCTGCTCCTTACCGGAGCCAGCGAGGCAGGCGTCGGCCATGAGCTCGCACATAAGGGTGACAGCGGAGATGGCGTCATCGTTGCAGGGGATGCCGTACTCGACCTCGTCGGGATCGGAGTTGGTGTCGATCAGAGCAACGACGGGGATGTTCAGGCGCTGGGCCTCCTTGATGGCGTTCTCCTCGCGCTTGGTGTCGATGACGAAGAGAGCCTGGGGCAGACCCTTCATGTCGCGGGCGCCACCGAGGTTGGTCTGGAGCTTAGCGAGCTCCTTGCCGAGCACTGCCTGCTCCTTCTTGGGCAGAACAGCCATGCGGCCGTCCTCGACCATGGCCTCGAGCTCCTCCATGCGGTTGATGCGGGAGCGGATGGTGACGAAGTTGGTCAGCATACCGCCGAGCCAACGCTGGTTGATGTAAGGCATGTTGGCGCGCTCAGCAGCGTTCTTGACGGCCTCCTGAGCCTGCTTCTTGGTGCCGACGAACAGCACGTTGCCGCCCTTGGCGACGTTCTTGACGAAGGTGTAGGCCTGATCGGCGTCAAGGATGGTCTGCTTGAGGTCGAGGATGTAGATGCCGTTGCGCTCGCCGAAGATGAACGGCTTCATCTTGGGGTTCCAGCGACGGGTCTGGTGACCGAAGTGGCAGCCGGCCTCGAGCAGGGTGCGGATATTAATCTTGGTAGCCATATTAAACCTCCTGTGGTTTGCCTCCGCGCGGGGTCATCCTCCAAAACCAACCCGGACATGTGCTACCAAAGCCCGGGCACCACGGTATGAAGTAGCCGCGCGTGCGTGATAAAAACCTGTTGCCGTGAAGCAACCCGATGAATGATAGCAGGATTGCCTCTTCCTGCCAACCCGCAATCAAAACCACACACCTCGGTGCGGCGCGGGAGGCCCTTCTCCTACTCGCCGCGGGGGTGTGCCTGACTCACGGCACGCTTGAGTCGGTCGGGCGTGAGGTGCGTATAGATCTGCGTCGTGGACAAGCTCGCATGCCCCAGCAGCTCCTGAACCGAGCGCAGATCCGCGCCGCCCTCGAGCAGGTCGGTCGCAAAGGTGTGGCGCATCGCATGCGGGGCGATGTCGGCAGGAATGCCGGCAAGTGCCGCAAGCATGTGGAAACGCCTCCTCAGCATGGCGGCACTCATGCGGTTTCCGCGCGCCGAGATAAACAGCGGATGCACGCCGTTCGCACTATCGACACGCTTTGCCTGCACAAGGAGATGTGGCCTCCCCTCCTCAATATAGCGGCGAGTCGCCTCGAGAGCGCGCCGATAGAGGGGCACGATACGCTCCTTGCTCCCCTTGCCCCAAAGTCGCAGCGTTCGCTCTGACCAAGCAATGGACTCCACGTTGAGCGCCGCGAGCTCCGAGATTCGCGCGCCGGAGGCATAGAGCAGCTCGAGCATCGCTGCATCACGCAGCCCCGAAGGCGTCGAGGTGTCGGGGGCCTTGAGCAACGCCTCGACTTGCCGGGTCGTCAGCACACCGGGAAGATCGCGCGGCAGTTTGGGCGAGGATATCGCCGAGACCGCATCGCCCTCAACGATTCCCTCGGCAGCCATCCACCGATAGAGCGAGCGAATGGCAGACAGATGCGCCGCAAGGGTCCGAGCCGCCACCTGGCCACGCGACAGCTCGGCCAAATAGGAGCGAACGGTCCGTACGTCGGCGACGCGAGCGTCGATGCCCTCACGGTCGCACCACGCGGCGAAGTGCTCGAGCCGCGAGGCGTAGGCGGTTACTGTATTGGGGGCGAGCCCTTCGACACGTGCGATATAGGCGATAAACGAGTCGACGGCATCGTACAGGTCAAAGGCTATGACCTCTCGCCTCCAAACAGATCGGAGCGCGTTTCCAGATAGGCATCCAGGGCCTTAAGGGCCCGGTCCGCGTAGGCCTGGTAACGATCGCGCTTGCTGCGACGCTTACCGTCCTCGAGCGGCGGCACGAGGCCAAAGTTGACGTGCATGGGCTGGTAGCCCACCGTAGCCGGGTCGGTCGCATACCCCACGAGCGCGCCCAGGGCGCCCACGCGCGGCAGCTCGACGCCCGCAGCATCGATAGCCTCGGCATAGGTGTTGAGCGCGGCGAGCAGACCCGTCGCCACGGCTTCCATGTACCCCTCGGTGCCGGTAATCTGGCCGGCAAGGCGCACGCTCGTGCCGGGCACGGCAAAGGTGCCATCGAGCACGTGCGGCGCATCGACAAAGGTGTTGCGGTGCATGACGCCGTAGCGGAAGAACTCGGCGTTCTCCAGTCCGGGAACCATACGAAAGACGCGCTTCTGTTCGCCGAAGGTCAGGTTGGTCTGGAAGCCAACCAGGTTATAGGCCGTCTTCTCCTTGTTCTCGGCGCGCAGCTGGATCGCCGCCCAGGGACGGCGACCGGTGCGCGGGTCGGTGAGCCCGACGGGCTTCATGGCACCAAAACGGATGGCATCCTTGCCCGTGCGCGCAACCTCCTCGGCAGGCTGGCAGGCCTGAAACAGGTCCCCGCCCTCAAAATCCTTGAGCACCACGCGATCGGCCGTGGTGAGCGCCTCGATAAAGTCCTCGTACTCTTCCTTATTGAGCGGGGCATTGAGATAGTCGCCACTCCCCTGCTCCTCGTAGCGCGACTGCGAGAACAGCACGTCCATATCGAGCGTCGAGGCATCGACGATCGGGGCGGCCGCGTCAAAGAACGCCAGGGCGTCACCGCCGACGAGCTTCATGACCTCCTCGCTCAATGCCGGCGAGCACAAGGGGCCCGCGGCGATAACCACATGACCCTCGGGGATCTGGGTGACCTCACCGTGGACAACCTCAATATTGGGGCGAGCGGCAACCTCGGCCTCGACAAGCTCGGAAAACTTGACACGGTCGACCGCCAGGGCGCCGCCGGCGGGAACAGCGGCACGATGAGCGCAGTCGAGCAGCACCGAGCCCATACGCCCGAGCTCGGCCTTCAGCAGACCGGCGGCAGAATCGGGACGGGTCGACTTAAACGAATTGGAGCAGACGAGCTCCGCCAAGTGATCGGTATGGTGGGCAGGAGAGCTCACCTGCGGGCGCATCTCGCACAGCTTTACGGCGAACCCGCGATCTGCCAGCTGAATCGCGCATTCCGATCCCGCCAGACCGCCACCGATAACCGTCACCTGATCAAACAGCATCTGCAAACACCTTTCTAATTGACACGTTTTCCATTGTGACCGAAGGGCGTCTGGGCGTGAAGGGCAAACTTGGAGGGCGCATACCTTCCATCCATCATGCGCTCGATGAGGCCCTCGAGTTCGAGCGAACCCAGAAGTTTGAGCACGCCGACAGCATCGAGCGAGACGAGTGCCGCGATGTCGTCGACCTTGAGCGGCGAGGCGATGAGCGCATGCATCACGGCCTGCTGCGTGGGGTCCAGATCTGCGATACCGGGTGCATCAGGACGCGAATAGCGCAGGGTGCCGTAGATTCGCGAGATGGCCATCTCGATGGACTCCTCGTCAATAATGCAGCAGGCCCCGTTGGCAATGAGGTAGTTGGTACCGCGCGACTCGGGTGACAAAATCGAACCCGGCACGGCAAGAAGCTCGCGCCCCAGGTCCATGGCGGCCTCCGCCGTCGAGAACGTGCCCGAAGGCATGCCAGCCTCCGACACGAAGAGCGCCTGCGAAAGCGCGGCAATCACCCGGTTACGCCGCGGGAAGGCAAACTTACGTGGCCCCATACCCCAAGGCGAGATGGACACGACCGCGCCGCCCGTATCGATCGTGCGCGCGATGAGCCCCGCACTCGAGCGCGGGTAGACCACGTCGGCGCCGGTCCCCAGTACCACGACGTGCCTGCCCCCGGCGTTGACCGCGGCCCAACCCGAGGCCTGGTCGCAGCCGACCGCACCGCCCGAGACCACCGTCACCCCCGCTTCCACGGCAACCTTGGCCGCAAGCTCAGCTACGGCAAGACCGTACGGCGAGGCCTTGCGCGCACCGATAATCGAGAGCGCCGGCGTCGAGAGCACCTCCGGGTCGCCACGGACGAACAACGTCTGCGGCACATCGGAAAGTTCCAGAACAGTAGCGGGAAACAGCCCATCACCGGGATGCAGTTCGTAGCGGACCTCACCCATCACTGATCCCTCCTTCCCTGGTACATCGCCGCCTCGAGCACGTGGTCTTGCGTCACCCGCTCGCTTTCTGCGACATCGGCAATCGTGCGCGCGATGCGAACCAGACGCACGATGCCGCGCCCCGTGAGATGCGTGCGCTTCGACAGGCCGAGCACGCACGTTTCCGCCGCCTGATCAAGCGCAAAGGTCGATACAACACCATCGATAGAGCGGGGCTCGGCACCCTCAACCTCGGCATCCGCATCATCCATACGGGACTCGCGCCAGGCACGAAAAGCCCGACCGCGGACAACGTAGTCGCGCAGCTCGGCCGACGACATGCCCTCGGCGCCCTCGATAATCACCTGCGGATCGGGGCGGGTCACATCGAGCATCAGGTCGATACGGTCGGCCAAGGGACCGCGCAGCTTGGACCGGTAGCGCTCGACCATCGATGCCGAACAGCGACACGGAACCTCGCGATCGCCCAAAAAGCCGCAGGGACAGGGATTGCTCGCCGCAAGCAGCTGAAAGCGCGAGGGAAACGTGAAGGCACCGTCGACGCGTACGATCCTGACATAGCCGCGCTCGATAGGCTGACGAAGCGTCTGCAGCACACCGGTGGGAAACTCTGCAAGCTCGTCCAAAAAGAGCACGCCGCCATGGGCAAGGCTGATCTCGCCCGGATGCACCGGGCGCCCTCCGCCAATAAGGCCCGCTGTCGAAATGCTGTGATGGGGGCTTCGAAACGGCCGATGCCCCGCAAGCAGGCCATCGATGTTCTCACCCAAGACCGAATGAATGCACAGCGCCTCCTGCTGATCCTCGACGGAAAGCTCGGGCAAGATACCCGTCATGCGGCGCGCAAGCATGGTCTTGCCCGATCCCGGAGACCCAATCATGAGCAGGCCCAGCTCCCCCGCCGCCGCAAGCGCCATGCCGCGCTTGGCGACCTCCTGCCCCAACACGTCGGCATAATCGAGCTCGGGCTCAAAGGTGGCCTCCCCGCCCTCGGAATCCAGATAATGCCGAGCTGCCTCGCCCATACCGTGAGCAAGCTGCGACAGATGGTCGATAAAACCGCAGTCGACCCCCGAAAGCGGAACATGCTGGTCGGACCTACCGGCGATAAAAGACAACCCCATGTCGCGAGCCAGCAGCTGAAACGCTACTTCGCCCTTGACGGGAAGCACCGTGCCATCCAAGCCGAGCTCGCCGGCAATGAGGCAGCGGTCGAGATTGTCGCGGGGAATCTGCCCATCGGCCGCAAGCACCGCAATGGCTATCGGCAGGTCAAAGCCGCTACCGGTCTTTCGGATATCGCCCGGTGCCAGATTGACCGTAATGCCCGAGCGCGGGATCTCGAATCCGGCAGAGCGCATCGCGCAGCGAATGCGCCCGCGCGACTCCATGACCTCCATACTCGGGATGCCGAGCATCTGGATGCCCGGGATGCCGCCCGCGAGCGAAACCTCGACCGTGACGGGAATCGCCTCGACGCCGCGGATACAGGCTGCGTGAACAGCAAAAGTTTCGAACGCCATCACGACACCTGCCAATCGAATGCATTGTACTGGTGCTCGATCTCGGCGATATGCCCGCCGCGAATGGTGACGCCCACGGCATCGAAGCGGATCGCCTTGAGCGGATAATGCTCCATGAGATAACAACTCGCGATGCGACGATAGCGCCGCTGCTTTTGGGCGTTCACCGCTTCCTCGGGAAACACCCGCGTATCGCAATCCAGCGCAACACGCCTGGTCTTGACCTCGGCCATCACCACCACATCGTCGAGCTCGTCAAGCAGCACCAGGTCGGCCTCGCCCTCCGAGCATCGATAGCCTTGTTCCAGCAATGCATAGCCGCGCTCGTTAAAGTAATCGATTGCGATAAGCTCGCCCAGCATACCGAGCTCGCGAGGACTGAGCCCCTTGATAAACTCAGGGGTGATCGACCCGCAATCGAGCTCCCCCTCTTCCCAACGTTCCTTGAGCTGCTGCGTCTTGCTCATTTTGGCTGCGGCACACATGGGGTCTCCTTTCCCACTCCCTGCATTGCCTCGATAATGAGGGCAGGTTTCATGCGGGTAAGTACCGGAAGCAAACCGAAAACCAACCAAATGCCGACAAATGAGGGGCCGCGCGCAACAATAGCGTTGCACACGGCCCCTACCAGCAGGTTTATAGAACCCTTAAGGTCCCTGTCTCCACAATTGACCTAGAAAAGACGCTCAGTCTGCAGAAAGTTTCCGCAAAAGCTCACACGATGCAGCGGACAAAGTCCATGTTTGCGAATGGCCTCGATGTGCTCGGGGCTTGCGTAGCCCTTCGACTCGGCCAAATGATACTCGGGATACTCGGCGTCATACTCGACCATCATCTCGTCACGCGTGACCTTGGCCATGATGGACGCCGCGGCGATACAGGCGATTTTGGCATCGCCCTTCACCACGTCGCGCTCGTTGGGAACGGCGCCCAAGGGGTTACCGTCCATAAGCACGCAATCGGGCTCGAGCCCCGTATCGGCCACGGCGCCCGCGACGGCAGCGCGGATGGCGCGGGCCATGCCCATATCATCGATATCCGCAGGCGCAATATGGCAAAAACCAATCGCCGTCGCGACCTCAGCAATCTTCACCGAGAGCAGCTCGCGGCGCGCCGGCGTGAGCTTTTTGGAATCATTGATGCCCCAGATGCGCGGTTCTATGGGAAGGCACACGGCGCACACCGTCAAAGGACCGGCCACCGAACCGCGACCCACCTCGTCGACGCCCACGACCACGCCATCCCCACCGAGCTCGTGCATCAGCTCGTACATGCCGTTGACGCGCTCGCGCTCGGCAAGTTCCTTGGCATGGCGCTTAAGAGCGCGCTCGCAAGCCTTGATCACTTGCTGGCGCGGATCCTCACGATAATGCTCCACGAGGGCGGGGATCTCCTCAAACGTGGCGCTCGCCAGCTCGCCGGCAACCTGCGATGCCGAAACCGAACTCGTCATGTTGGCCATATTGGGGCCTCCTTGCATGCAAATCAGATAAAAAGAAGGGCCACCCGAAGGTGACCCTTTTGTCCAAACGAGTGGACAGACGCTGCGATCTTCTTAGCGCTTCTCGGGGATGCGAGCAGCCTTGCCCACCTTGTCGCGGAGGTAGTACAGCTTGGCGCGACGGACGCGGCCATGACGGACGACCTCGAGCTTAGCGATCTTGGGGCTGTGAAGCGGGAAGGTACGCTCAACACCGACACCGAAGGAAATCTTGCGGACGGTGAAGGTCTCACGGGCACCGGCGCCGGCCATGCGGATGACGTCACCCTGGAAAACCTGGATGCGCTCGCGGTCGCCTTCCTTAATGCGGTAGTGGACCTTGACGTTGTCGGCAACGCGGACCTGCGGGATGTCCTCGCGGATCTGCTGACGCTCGATTGCGCGGATGTAATCCATGTGCAATTCCTTACTCTTCTAGAGGTGCCGTACCACCTTGGCCGGCACGTAGTTGAACAAACGTATTCGAGTATACACGCCACAACCTTGGCTGCAAGAACTATTTTGCCCGTGCGCAAAAAGACAAAAACACGCACTCTTTCTGCACTTATGCGCCGGCCGCAGCATCAGTCGTCGGCGTCGTCACGGTCGTTCCGGGCGCAATATAGCCGTATTCGAGCAACACCGAAAGCGCATGCTGCTTCCAGGTGGCAAGCTCTTCGTCATTATAGTTGTCATGGACCCATTCGCTCATCGCGTCCTCGGCGTCTTGGGGCACCAGGTCCTGGCTGTCCGCCATCAGGTACAGGATGCCTAAGATGTCGAAGTCCTGCTTGGTCATCTCTTCCTTGTTTGATGTGCTGATGAGGCCGTGATCGATGCCGTAGCGACAGATATCGGTCAAAACGGTAACGAGGCCCGTAGGAATCGGCGAGGCATCCTTCGCGGCGGTGGGCGCGGTGTCGCCAGTCACTGCAGCGGCATCGTCGCTCGCCGGAGCAGACTCGGCCGCGTTCGCATCGGAAACGGCCTGCTCTCCCTGGGCAGGGGGCGTGCTATCCGTCGTTGCCGAAGAATCCCCCGAAGAAACGGACGTAACGCTCACCGGTGTCTCGACCACGGTCGTCATCGGGTCGACCGGTGCGGGCGCGGCGACGACCTCGGCCCAATCGGAATACACACCGTCAATAAAGGCGCGAACATGGAAGGTGCCCGGTTGCGAGATGGTCATCGTGCCGTCTGTCGCGACCGAAATGCCCTTGCTCTCGAGCTCCTGAGCCTCCCAGCTGCAGACTCTATCGACTTCCTTGCCCGTCGTGTCATAGACCGTAGCCGTCAGGCCTTCGATGCCGTTAAGGTTCTCCTCGACGCCGACGACGGTCTGCGCCGAGCCCTCGAGCTTGATGCTGCCGTTAAACGGCTCGGGCGCCACGTCACTTACCTTATATTTGTAGGCCGCGGCGTCGATCTCGTCATTGGTCGAGACGTGCCCGTTCACGTCCACGTAGGTGTCCTCGGGGATAAAGTACTTTACGTAGGCGGTGCCGGCCTTTTTACCCACCACGACCTGCTCGTGGGTGACAGGGTCGGTCTGGATCTCGATGACGTCGGACTTGCATTCCTTGCCCTTTTTATCGACCACGCGCCAGTCGCCCGACGACTTCACAAAGCCGTAGTAATCAACATCGTCCTCGTCCCTTGCACGCACGCGATAGGAAGAGATGGGGTCTTCGTCTCCAACCGTAAGCCTTCGGGTCTTATCGGTCTGCAGCGACACGAGAATCTTGGAGATGGGCTTAATGGGCTGCGGCGTGCCCAACTGCGTATCGACCGTCACCGACTCAAACGACAGATTGGAACCCGTAATGGACATGGGATAGGTCGCGGCCATGTCATTGAGCACGTTGCACGTGCGCGGGGCGCCGCCGTTGCGCGAGGGCACCTCGCGATCGGCCAGGACCGAATTCCAATCGATGGCGCGCACCATGCGGTTGTTGGTGCGATACGACCAACTCGTCACGTTTCCGGCGGTGGTATCGTACCCGTCGTCGCCACGATGGGCGATTGAGCGCAGGAACAGGTTCTGCACGGCGTCGGTCGACTGATCGCCAAAGGTGGTGTAGAACGAGCGCTGGTCATAACCGGCGGTATGGAACTCCTGCACGGCGGCGTTGTCATCGTAGCACTCGCCGTTCATATTAAAGATGATCACGTCGAACGTCACGCCCACCGGCTGGTCATAGTCCTCGGACAGCGTCGTGGTAGAACTCGTTTGCTTGCTATTGACCTGCGTGTGCGCCGGGATCGTCATATTGACGGTGACAGACTGGTTGTCCGTTGTGGTAATCGACTGTTCCTCGGTCTTGCTCGCCTCCCACAACTGGGACATCGTGGTTTCGGCCGAAAACGAAGTCTCGATCTCCTCGCTCGCTGTTGCGGGCACGCCCAGCGACTCCTTGAGGCTCACCGATGCGCCCCACGAGCCGCCTTTGGAATACGATGCGGATTCAGAAGTGCTCGTGCCGACCGTCTCCTCGGTACCGCGGGCGAGCGTGATGCTCTGCGAGGCGTCCTCATAGCCGACGTTAAGAGCCGAGGTAACGAGCTCCTGCTCAGTCTTAGAATCGACAAAGGAATAGCCCGGCGCGTCCTCGGGCGCACAGTTAAGCTTGTTCACGCTGTTGAGCTGCTGAACTCTAAAGTTATAGAACGCGATGCCAAAGCCATTGAAATCGTACTGGTAGGTGCCGCCGAGCTTGTCCACGCACGCGATGGTGGCATAGATGACGTCCTGCTCAGTCGTGTCTTTCGACAGTCCGTCGAGCGGCACGTATTTACGGAAATCGGAGCCCTCCAGCTTGTGACCGATACAGCCGGCGATATCGTCGGTCAAGCGCTCGTAGACCGCATTGAGGCTTTTTGCAGATGTCAGACCACTCTGCTTCGATTTGTCGGCACCATCGGAATGCTCACCGTTGCCGCCCGAAAGCGCATCATAGAGATAGATGTAGTGACCCTTACCGAAATCCTTCTCAAAGCCCTTGCCGGCGTGGTCCCAGTACAAAAAGTCCCCGGAGTCGTCGCCTCCACCATAGCCAAGGATGTTATAGGCAAGCGATGCCCAGTTGGGCAGCACCTTTTTGACGGCGGCCGTGTAGAACGAGACGTTGTCGTACATCGAGGTACGACCCTCGAGCTTGCCGTCATCGATATCTACAAACGTGCAGTCGCGATCGTTGACCGTAATGGTGAGCGGGTTGACCACGTCGCCATAGAGCTCGTCGCGCGATTCATCCTGAAGGGCAAAACCGGCTGTCGGCATCCCGCAAAACGCCGTGACCGCAACGACTACCCAGCACAGGGTCATCCGTGCTCCCCGACGCGCTCGTTGCAAATACCTAGTGAGGTTTTTCATCGCAGTCCTCCCGTCAGTTGCCAATGTATTGAACCAACGTAAAACGCCGCCGCGTCCACAGGGGGCGCGACGGCGCGAAGGGGAACTTAAAAGGCGCAAATGGAACGCGACTCCGTTAAGCGGAGCGCCTGGCCTCGAGCTTGGCCTGAGCGGCAGCCAGGCGCGCGAGGGGTACGCGATAGAGCGAGCAGGACACGTAGTCCACGTCGGCCACGTTAAACAGGCCCTTGATGGACTTGGGGTCGCCGCCGTGCTCGCCGCACACGCCAAAGTGCATGTCGGGATTGGTGGCGCGACCCTTCTCGACAGCCATGCGCACCAGCTCGAGTACTGCCGTGTCAATGGTCTCGAAGGGGTTGTCCTTCAAGATCTTCTTATGC
The DNA here is from genome assembly GCA_900541045.1 of uncultured Collinsella sp. Lineage (GTDB taxonomy): Bacteria > Actinomycetota > Coriobacteriia > Coriobacteriales > Coriobacteriaceae > Collinsella. The sequence goes on along the minus strand of UQID01000008.1, from coordinate 36,302 downwards.
ATGTACAGCGGGATGAACTTGGCCTCGGCATCGTCACGAGAGAAGCCGAAGGTCGTCTGGGTGAGGTCGTTGGTGCCAAAGCAGAAGAAGTCGGCGTGCTGGGCGATCTCGTCGGCGACCATGCAGGCGCGCGGCAGCTCGAGCATCGTGCCCACGGGAATGTTGAGCTCGACGCCTTCCTCGGAGGAAACCTCGGCGATCACACGCTCGATGACCTCGCGGGTCTGGACATGCTCGGCCGTGATGGAAACGAGTGGAACCATGATCTCGGGACGCGGGTCGACGCCCTCCTTAATAAGGCGGGCGGCAGCCGTGGCCACGGCGCGAACCTGCATGAGCGGCAGATCGCTAAAGACGACGGACAGGCGCACACCGCGCAGGCCGAGCATCGGATTGGACTCGACCATGCTGTCAATACGACGCAGACGGGTGCGCAGGACGGCAAGCTCTTCCTCGCTGGCGCCAGCGGCTTCCTTCTTGGTGATGGCGACCTCGAGCTCGCGAGGATTATCCAGGAACTCATGAAGCGGCGGATCAAGCAGGCGAACGACCACATCGCGACCGGACATGGTCTTGAACATAGCCAGGAAGTCCTCGGTCTGAACCTTGAGCAGGTCGGCCAGGGCCTGCTGCTTCACGGCATCGTCGTCGGACAGGATAAAGCTCTGGATGATGTTCTTGCGGTCACCCAGGAACATATGCTCGGTGCGGCACAGGCCAATGGCCTCGGCGCCAAACTCGAGGGCGAGCGCGGCATCCTCGGGGTTGTCGGCGTTGACGCGCACATGATTGGCGTGACCGCCGGTCTCGTCCAGACGAATCTCGTCGGCCCAGGACAGGATGGTGTCCAGGTCGCCGGTGAGCTCGGCGGAGACCAAATCGACAGCGCCATCGACGACGATACCCTGGGTGCCGTCGATGGAGATGACATCGCCTTCGTGCAGCACACGATCGCTGCCTTCGATGCGTACGACCTTCTCGGCAGCGTCGATATGGAAACGCTCGACACCGCAGACACAGGGAGTACCCATGCCACGGGCGATAACGGCGGCGTGGCTCGTCTTGCCACCATGGCTCGTCAAGATACCCTCGGCGGCGACCATGCCCTTCAGGTCGTCGGGGTTGGTCTCCCAGCGGACCAGAATGACCTTATGACCCTCGGCAGAACGCGCAACGGCGTCATCGCTCGAGAACACGACCTCGCCCACGGCGGCACCGGGACTGGCGTTAAGGCCGCATGCGAGCGCCTCGTACTTCTTGGAGGAGTCGAACTGCGGGTGCAGGAGCTGGTCGAGCTGCGCGGGGTCGATGCGGCTCACGGCCTCCTCACGGGTGATAAGGCCTTCCTCGACCATCTCGATAGCGATGCGCAGAGCGGCGGTTGCGGTACGCTTGCCCACGCGGGTCTGGAGCATCCAGAGCTTGCCCTGCTCGATGGTAAACTCGATGTCGCACATATCGCGATAGTGATCCTCAAGCGTCAGGAAGACACGCTCAAGCTCCTCACCTGCGGACTCGAGGCCCGGGGTGGTCTTGAGGTCGGCGATGGGCTCGGTGTTGCGGATGCCGGCGACAACGTCCTCGCCCTGGGCGTTAACCAAAAAGTCACCGTAGAACTCCTTGGTGCCGTCGGCCGGGTTGCGCGTAAAGGCGACGCCGGTCGCCGAGGTCTCGCCCTTATTGCCAAAGGCCATAGCCTGGACGTTAACGGCGGTACCAAGGTCATCGGAAATGCCGTGCTGCTTGCGGTAGATGCAGGCGCGCTCGTTCATCCAGCTACCAAAGACGGCCTGGATAGCAAGGCGCAGCTGGAGCTCCGGATCGCGCGGGAAGACGGGCTTGCCGTCCGCGACCTCGAGCTCGGGGTACAGAGCGGCCTCAACGTTGTCGGAGAAAATGCCCTTAAAGGTCTCAACGAGCTCCTGCAGGTCCTCGGCCGAAAGCTCGGAGTCGACGCGAACGCCGGCGACCAGGCGGGCCTGGGTCAGGGCATTCTCGAACAAGTCGGCATCGACACCCATGACGACGTTGGAGAACATCTGGATAAAGCGACGATAGCTGTCCCAGGCAAAGCGCGGGTTCTGCGTCTGGGCGATAAGGCCCTGAACGGAGTCGTCGTTGAGGCCCAGGTTGAGGACCGTGTCCATCATGCCGGGCATAGAGAACGGAGCGCCCGAGCGCACCGACACGAGCAGCGGGTCACGGGCGTCGCCGAGCTTCTTGCCGCAGCGGGCCTCGAGGTCGGCCTCGGCGGCAACGATCTCGTCGAGCGCGCCTTCGGGCCAGACGTTGCCGGCACCAGAGTACTCGACGCAGGTCTGGCAGGTAATGGTAAAGCCACCGGGAACCGGCAGGCCGATACGGCTCATCTCGGCAAGATTAGCGCCTTTGCCGCCAAGCACGAAGTTCATGGACTTGTCGCCTTCGGTGACACAAGTGCCCTGGGCATCGGTTCCAAAACGGTAAACCCTCTTGCAATCGCTCACGATACTTCCCCTTCCATGCGCTCTCGCGCGCGACCGTGGTAACGAATCGGCCCGCCGGATGCGGGCCGTGAGGGAACTATACGGCGGGTTTTGAACGGGCTTGAGCAGAGGATACGCGGTTTGGTAAACGTGCTAAAACTAGCGGTAAACGGTAGGTAAAGGTGGTTACCTTATGAAGATACCACTATAAGAAACTCGCAGGTCATATGCAGGTTATTTGCTAAATCGCTTTATCAATATCAGGTAATTTTAGCTAACCCAATTAGCTAGCTTTGTTGAGCGCGGCGGGCGGCGCGGCGGGCTCTTGCCTCTTGAATCTCTTCGAGGTGAGCGATGATCTCGGAGGCGCTCTCCTCGATCGCCTTGCCGTCAGTACGCACCACAAAGCAGCCCAGGCGCTTCATGAGGGTACGAGTTTCCTCAAGCTCGCTGCGCACGCTCTCGGGCTCGGCATAAGAGCCGGCAACGGCACGAGCGTAGTCATCGCCCAAGCGGCTATCGCGAATCTCAGAAATAACGTCGACGGTCGAAATCAAACCGAACAGGCGCATCGGGTCAACCTCGTAAATCGACTTGGGCGGCTCCATGCCGTGCGCCAGAGGGACGTTGGCCACCTTGTAACCCTGATAGGCCAAATACATCGACAGCGGTGTCTTGGACGTGCGCGATACGCCCAGCAGCACGATATCGGCACCCGACAGATCGTCGCAGCCGCGCCCGTCATCGTGCTCAACGAAATACTCCATGGCCTCGATACGATGGAAATAGCGATCATCGGTCTTGTGAATCACGCCCGCAACGCCCTTGGGCGGCACACCGATAAGCGACGACAGCACGGCAAGCGTCGGGCCAATCAGGTCGACCGAGCGAATGTGCAGCATACCCAGGTAATCGAGCACGCGGGCGCGAAGCGCCGGATCGACAATGGTGTGGAACACGGCAATATCGCGATGGTCCGCATCGACGCGCGGACCCACAAACGACTTGACCTGCTCCACCGAGTTCACCTTGGGCAGGCGCAAGAGACGAAAAGCCCCTTCATCAAATTGCCCGGACGCCGCAAGCACCACCTCACAAGCGGTATCGCCGAGCGAGTCGGAGATAACGATAACGGTGGGACGAGCGGTGACCGGGCAATCCATGCGGGGCTCCTTTTGCGCTTACGCGCAGGCTGGCTTACTTTTTGCGGGCAAGCTCACCGATGTTGGCGATGCCGGAGAAAACGGCCTCGAAGCGGTTGAGCAGCTTAAGGCGATTATCGCGAAGCTGCTCGTCCTTGTCCATGACCATAACCTCATCGAAGAAACGGTCGATGGGCGCGCGCAGGGCGGCGAGGGCAGCAAATGCGGCCGGGTAGTCCTCGGCAGCAAGGGCGGCATCGACAGCGGTCTGAGCGGCCTCGGAGGCATCGGCAAGCGCGAGCTCGGCCTCGCCCATCAGGCTGCGGTCGTACTCCACGCCCAGCTCGGGCTTGGAGATATGCGCGGCGCGAGCATAGGCGGTCGCAAGGTTGTCGAACGTCTCGGCGTCGTTCTTGCGGGCCTCGTCGAGGGCGGCGCAGCGGGCAAAGAAGACGGACGGGGCGATGATGTGTACCGCGGAGACGGCGGCAACGGTATCGGCCGGGATCTTCTCGTCGCGAGCCATGCTCACCAGGCGGCCATGGAAGAAGTCACGAACCTGCTGGGCGACCTCGGCGGCGTCGAACTCAATGCCCTGCTCGCTGTAGAGCTCAAGGGCGAAGTCGATAAGCGACGTGGGGTCGATCGGCAGACGGTCGCGCAGGATGTTGATGATGCCGATAGCAGCACGACGCAGCGCGTAGGGGTCCGAAGAGCCAGTCGGGGGCTCGCCGATGGCAAAGATACCGGCGATGGTATCGAGCTTGTCGGCACAGGCCACGATGCAGCCAACGGTGCCCTCGGGCAGCTCGTCACCGGCAAAGCGAGGACGATAGTGATCGCGAATAGCATGAGCGACCTCGTCGTTCTCCCCCATCGCGGTCGCGTAATAACCGCCCATCACGCCCTGCTGGCTCGTGAACTCGACGACGGCGTTAGACACCAGGTCGGCCTTGCACAGGTGCGCGGCGCGAGCAGCATCGGCTGCCAGGTGAGCACCCAGGTGTGCCTCACGGGCAATAGCGAGCGCGAGCTGCTCGATGCGATCGGACTTGGCGAGCACGCTACCGAGCTTCTCCTGGAAGGCAACCTTGGCCAGACGCTCACGGAACTCGTCGAGGGAGATCTTCAAGTCCTCCTCGTAGAAGAACTTGGCATCGTCCAGACGGGCACGCACAACGCGCTCGTTGCCGTCGATCACGCGCTCGGCGTTCTCGGGCTTGCTGTTGGAAACGACCACGAACTCACGCGTGAGCTTGCCCTCGCCGTCATAGATCGGGAAGTAGCGCTGGTTGGTGAGCATGGACTCGCAGATGATCTCGTGCGGGACCTTGAGGAACTCCTCGTCGAAGGTACCGACGAGCACCGTCGGCCACTCGCAGAGGTTAATGACCTCCTCAAAGACCTTCTTGGGCGTATCGACATGGCAGCCGGGACGGGCAGCCTCGACCTCGGCGATACCGGCAAGGATGGCCTCGCGACGGCGCTCGGCAGAAAGCACACCGGCGTCCTCGAGCACCTGCTCGTAAACAGCGGGGCTGGCGACCACATGGTCACCGGGGCCAAGCACGCGATGACCGCGCGTGGTGTTGCCGCTCGTCACGTCGGTAAACGACACGGGCACAACGTCCTCGCCCAGAAGGCAGCAGATCCAGCGGACCGGACGAACAAAGGTCGCATGCTCGTGACCCCAGCGCTGAGAGCGGTAGTTGGGCCACTGCAGGCCAGCGATAGTCTTCTCGCACAGGGCCGTCAGGATCGGGGTGGCCGGGGCGGAAGGGATGTTCTTCTCGGCAAAGACGTACTCACGGCCGTCGGTGTCCTCGCGACGGACGAGGTCCTCGGCAGCCACACCGCACTTGCGGGCAAAGCCCTGGGCGGCCTTGGTGGCGTTACCGTCAGCGTCGAAGGCAATGTTGGCCGCGGGGCCACGCTTGACCTCGTGAACCTCATCGGTCGCGGTGGCGACGTTAGCCACGAGCGCAGCCAGGCGACGCGGGCTCGAGATCACGCGGACCTCGCCGTGGGCCAGACCGGCCTCGTCGAGACCCTTGGCGATCATGGTGCCAAGCTGCTTGACGGCATTGTTCAGCGGCGCGGAGGGCATCTCCTCCGTACCGATCTCAAACAGGAAATCCTTAGCGTCTGCCATGGCTTACGCCACCTCGCCTTCCTGATCGGCATTCTCGTTGACTCCGGCGACCTCGGCCATATAGGCCTCGCAGCACGCCTTAGCGACGGCGCGGACGCGCAAGATGTAGTTAGCGCGCTCGACCGCGGACAGGGCGCCACGGGCATCGAGCAGGTTGAAGGCGTGGCTGCACTTCATGACGCAGTCATATGCCGGCAGCGGCAGCTTGCGCTCCAGGCAGGAATGGCACTCGGCCTCGTAGTCGTCAAACTTCTGACGCATCATCTCGACGTTGGCGACCTCAAAGTTATAGGCACTGAACTCGCGCTCGTTCTCGAGGAACACGTCGCCATAGGTCATGGGCGTGCCGTCGGGCAGGTAGCTCCACACCAGGTCGTAGACGGAGTTGACGCCCTGCGCATACATGGCGATACGCTCCAGGCCATAGGTGATCTCGACAGGCACGGGGTCGACCTCGATGCCGCCCACCTGCTGGAAGTACGTAAACTGCGTGACCTCCATGCCGTTGAGCCAGACCTCCCAGCCAAGACCCCAGGCGCCGAGCGTCGGGCTCTCCCAGTCGTCCTCGACAAAGCGGACGTCATGGTCGTTGGGGTCCAGGCCAATGGCGGCCAGCGAACCCAGGTAGAGCTCCTGGGCATTGACCGGCGAGGGCTTGATGAGCACCTGGAACTGATAGTAGTGCTGCATGCGGTTAGGGTTCTCGCCGTAGCGGCCGTCGGCGGGGCGGCGGCAGGGCTGCGCATAGCAGGTGCGCCACTCGGCGGGACCGAGCGAGCGCAGCGTGGTCGCGGTATGGAAGGTACCGGCACCGACCTCGGAGTCATAGGGCTGCATAATGACGCAGCCCTGCTCGCCCCAGTACTGCTGGAGGCGCAGGATGATGTCTTGGAAGGAAAGCGATGAAGCGTTCATGCCTCTAATATCCCCTCGTCGAAACGATTACACGGTTAGGTACTGTACTATAGCGGTTTATAGTCGATAGCGCCGATGCGGTTGAGCGGCCAGTAGCGCACAAGCGCCACAGCGATCAAATCAGAGCGATCGACGGGACCAAAGTAGCGTGAGTCGGCAGAGTTTTCGCGGTTGTCGCCCATCACCCACACGCACCCGTCGGGAACGGTGTAGGGATAGCTTACCTGAGCGCCGGGCGCTTGGACCGAAAGTGGCCAGCTCATGCCCGTCGTATAGTCCTCGTCGAGCGCTTGGCCGTCAACGACCACCTTGCCATCCTGCAGGTCGACCGTCTGGCCAGCCGTGGCAATAACGCGCTTGACAAGAACATCATGCTCGGAGGTGCCATCGGGGTTGTGAAACACCACGATATCGCCCTGCTTGACGGGCTGACCGAGCTCGAGGCTCACCTTTTGCGCCAGGATCTGGTCGCCAATCTCGATTGTGTCCTCCATAGAGCCGGTGGGCACCACAAAGGGCTCGACCACAAAGGTGCGGATCAGGAACGTGGCCACAAGCGCGATCGCGATGACCGCGATCCACTCAAAAGCGCCCCTCAACGCGGAATGTTGCGTAGGAACCATACTCACTCCTCGCTCTGCGAATACGAAGCGTCCAAAATCTCCTGCGCGTAAGCGCGCTCCTCGGGCGTGAGCCGCGCAGTCTCGATCAGGTCGGGACGCCAGCGACAGGTGCGCTCGATGGCATTCTTGCGGCGCCAGGCATCGACCTTGGCGTGATCGCCGCTCACGAGCACCGGAGGAACGCCCTCGCCGTTGAACTCGGCGGGGCGGGTGTACTGCGCGTACTCGAGCAGGCCTCCGTCCTCGGCGGTCGAGAACGACTCGTCCACGTTGCTCATCTCGTCGCCCAGGGCGCCGGGAATGAGGCGTACGACGGCATCGGCAACGACCATCGCGGGCAGCTCGCCGCCCGTGAGCACATAGTCGCCGATCGACAGACGCTCATCGGCATACGCATACGCGCGCTCGTCGACGCCCTCGTAACGGCTGCACACAAACAGCAGGCGCTCACTTTTGAGCAGGCGCTCGGCCACATGCTGCGTAAAAGGCTCGCCACAGGGGGTAAAGAACACCACAGTGGGCTTAGGACCCTCTGCGCTAATGGCCTCGATGGCCTCTGCGATAGGCTCGACCTTCATGAGCATGCCCTGCCCGCCGCCGTACGGCTCGTCATCGACGGTACGATGGCGGTCGTGCGTCCAGTCGCGCAGGTTATACGCCTTAAAATCAAAAAGGCCGGCCTTGCGGGCGCGGCCCAAAATCGATGTGGACATAACGGGCTCAAACATCTCGGGAAAGACCGAAAGGGTCTCGATCAGCATGTTGTCCTCCCTACTTGTCCATATCGATCAGGCCGTCCATAACGTGGACGGAAATTGTTCCTGTGTCGGGAAGATCGAGCACGACCTGCTCGATCACGGGAATCAGCACCTCGCCGTACCGATCGCCCTCGACAACGCAAACATCGTTCGCGGGCGTCGACATGATCTCGACGATCGTGCCGAGCGAACCGAAGCGCTCGTCGACCACCTCGCGACCCATCAGGTCGGTATAGGCCGCGTCGAGCGAATCGAGCTCAAAGTCGTCGCGATTTGCCAGCACATAGCATCCCGTGATGCCCTCGGCGGCCGTCAAGTCGTCAATGCCCTCAAACGAGACCAGATCGCCATCGCCCGTATCGGTGACGGACACGACCGTGCAAAAGCGGTCGCGCTTGAGCGCCGGCGGCGTCAGGGCGACGCGCATGCCCGGCTCTAATACAGAAGGAAGCCCCCGCAGCGGCTGCGCGAGGACCTCCCCCTTCCTTCCGTGCGGCTTGACCACACGGGCGATGTTTTTGTACTGGGACCTCAAGGTCCTAGCCCAGAACCTCTACCTCGACAGCAGTGTCGAGGCGAGCGGCCAGTGCACGGGCGAGCGTGCGAATGGCCTTGATGGTACGGCCACGACGGCCGATGACCTTAGCGACGTCATCCTCGGCGACCGAAACCTCAATCGTAGAGGCGTCATCACCATCGATGACCTCAAGGCTCACGGAATCCGGGTCGTCGACGATCTGAACAACGAGATATTCGACGAGATCGGCGATGCGATCTGAGAGCATTGCCTCACCCTCGAGCTGTGCAGCGTCAACCTCAGGCACGATTTACTCCTCGGCGCCCTCAGCGGCCTCAGCGGCAGCCTTAGCGGCCTCGGCCTCTTTGGCGAGCTGCTTCTTGGACTTCTTGACGACGGTCTCGGTCTTCTCGCCCTCGTTGGCGGCCTTGACCAGAGCGGCGACAGCGTCGGTGAGCTGAGCGCCCTTGGACTGCCAGTCGGCGATCTTCTCGAGGTCGAGGTTGATGGTCTTGGGGGCGGTCATCGGGTTGTAGCGGCCAACCTCCTCGATGATACGACCGTCACGCGGGGCGCGGGAATCGGCGACGACGACACGGTAGTACGGACGCTTCTTAGCGCCGTGACGAGCAAGGCGAATCTTGACTGCCAAAGGAAACTCCTCCAACCAAGCAGCTTTAGGCTGCAACTACAAACAAACAGTTGAACATAATACGCCATCGACGCGGGCAGGTGAAGTCCGTGAGACCAACTTCTTCGGTGTAGTCGAGGGCAAATCCATATCTTAGACAAGAATTCGGGATTTGCAAGCACATACACGCACCCCACATGAGCTGCGCGGTATACTCATGACATGGAAAGACGCGAACATACATACGGTTATGAGGATGCCATGGGCGTCACACCGCCTCCCTGGACGGGCCCGGCGGTGGGTCTGATGGACCTTGATGCGTTTTTTGCGAGCGTGGAGATGCTCGATCATCCCGAGTGGCGCGGAAAGCCGCTCATCGTGGGCGGAGACGCCGATTCGCGTGGCGTCGTGTCCACGTGTTCATATGAGGCACGTCGCTTTGGCGTGCACTCTGCCATGCCCTCGGCCGAGGCGCGGCGCTTGTGCCCGCAAGCCATTTGGACGCACGGGCACTTTGATCGCTACCGCGAGGTGAGCGCGCAAGTCATGGCGATTCTCGCCGACGAGACCCCGCGTGTTGAGCGCGTGTCCATCGACGAAGCCTTTATCGATATCACGCCGGGTCGCTTTGCGCCCGAAGACCCGCTGCTGGTTGCGCGGCGTATAAGCGACCGCGTGGCAGCGCTGGGAGTGACCTGCTCCATTGGCGTGGGCTGCAACAAGACGGTCGCAAAGATCGCAAGCGAGCGGGATAAGCCGTTTGGGCTGACCATCGTGCGCCCCGGGACGGAACAGCGCTTTTTGGCCGCGCTACCAGTGTCTGCCATGAGCGGCATCGGGCGCTCGGCCGAGGAGCGACTGCGCCGCATGCGCATCTACACCCTCGGCGAGCTATCACGTGCACCGGAATCCACCTTGGCCTCTATTTTTGGCGTCAACGGCGAGCGCATGCGTCAGCGTGCGCTGGGACTCGAACTCTCTGAAGTCACGAGCCTCGATGAAGAGCGCGAGGTCAAGTCGGTCAGCAATGAACGCACCTTTGCGAAAGATTTGACTGAGCGTGGGGATATTGAGGCGGCGATTGCGCTGTTGGGCGAGTCAGTGGGACGCCGCCTGCGCCGTCAGGGACTAACAGGCGCCACGGTGACGCTCAAGCTCAAGTATTCGTATGGCAGCGGGCGTACGGCACAGCGCCGGCTGCCTCATCCGACCGACGATGAGAACATCTTCGTGGCGGTTGCACTCGAACTGCTCGACAACATCTGGCAGGAAGGCATGCATGTTCGCTTAGCGGGCATCGGCATGAGCGACTTCGACCACCAAGGCGGCATCCAGACCGACCTGTTCTGCGAGATCGATGACCGCGGAGCCCAATCCAGCGACCGCCGCGACCTCTCCGTCACCATCGACGCCGTCCGAGACAAGTTCGGCGACACCGCCCTATCCTTCGGCCGCCAATCCCGCTTCAACGATTAGTCCCTGAGGCAAAAAGAAAGCCGGGCAGGTGCGGAAAACCGCAACTGCCCGGCGATATGCGTGAGGGTAGCTAAACCCCGTCTCAAATGAGCTACTAGAGGAGGTTGAGGGGGAGCTGGGGGGCGTCGCCCCAGAGTTTTTCTAGGCGATAGAAGTCGCGGGCTTCGGGAGTGAAGACGTGGACGACAACCGAGCCGTAGTCCATGAGCATCCAGGTCTTCTGCTCGCGACCCTCAATGGAGAACGGATGCTCGCCGCAAGCCTCGGCGACCTTCTCCTCAATCTCGTCGACGATCGAATCGACCTGGCGGTTGTTGGTACCGGTGGCAAGCACAAAGTAGTCGCACACATCGGAAAGCTCGGTCAGGTCGAGCACCTGAACGTCCTCGCCCTTCTTGTCGTAGGCGGCCTGCGCGGCGGCGCGGGCGACATCCTCGGCGGCGACACCGCTCGCGGACAGCGAGGCGGCAGTGCGGTCGGACGTGGCGGCGAAGCTCTTGTGCTCCACACGTTCAAGAATCTGCTCGTCGGTCATGGTCTCGTCGGCCATGGAATACCTCTTTCTAGACGCACCCGAGCTAGCGCAGCTGGGCGTAATGGTTGTAAATCGTAATAGCCGTGGGATAAAGATAGCGCCCGGACTGGATCACATAGACCAGACCCTGCGCAAAACAGGAGAAGAACAACTCATCGAGCGTCGACTCCCCCACCATCTCGCGCAGGGCATGCGCATAGTCGCCGTGGCGGTTGGGCTCGATGGCATCGGCCACAAAGACCACCATATCGAGCGGCGTCATGTCGCAGGCACCCACGGTGTGACGGTCGACAGCCTGGAAAACGGCCGGCGACAACTCGGGGAAAAGCTGCGGAAGCTCATAGGCGGCAACAGGGCCATGCAAAAGCGGCGTCGCGGCGGAAGGAGAGCCGGCAATCTTAATGCCGTAATGCAGAGCGCGCGTGACCAGCTCGTCGTCGGAGAGCACTTTGTCCCAGTCATGGATCAGGCCGGCGGCAGCGGCATCAAAGCGGTCAACGCCGTAGACCTCGGCCAGATGAAGTGCGGTCTCGGCAACACCCAGCGAATGCACATAGCGCTTGCGCTTATCCTTCATGCGAACATCGAGCAGTTCTTGAATGCGCTTGAGCAGTGCGCGCTCATCGCCCTCAAACTGATCCTCTACCGACAACGTAGACCCCCATCACTCAAAATCTTCTTGGCCCAAATCGGCATATAGCCTGCGTTTGCGAATGTAGCCAAGCACGGACTCGCTCGTAAGATAGCGCACGCTCATGCCGCGAGCAACTCGCTTACGAATGTTCGTCGAGCTGATCGCCAGCGCCGGAATCTGAATATAGCGCACGTCGAACGGCAGCCCCGACTCTTTGATTCGGGCACGCGCCGTATCGATATCAAAGCCCGGTCGCGTCGCCGCAATAAAGGTAGCAAGCTCAGCGATTCGTTCGGCATCATGCCAGGTCACGATATCGATAATCGCGTCGGCGCCCGTAATAAAGTAGAGCTTTACCTGCGGCGGGTAAAAGTCGCGAAGGGCATGAAGCGTATCGGCCGTATAGGTTACGCCCGGTCGGTCGATCTCGAACCGACTCGCCAAAAAGGCCGGGTTCGCGGCGGTGGCGAGGACCGTCATGGCATAACGGTCCTCGGCAGGCGTCACCGGCTTGTCAAGCTTAAAGGCAGGCGTGCCCGCCGGCATAAAGAGCACAGCGTCCAAGTCGAGCGACTCGCGCGCCTGCTCGGCAGTCACCAGGTGCCCGTAATGAATCGGGTCAAATGTGCCGCCCATAATGCCAAGCCGAAACTCTTTGCCCTCTTTTATGGGCAGCTCGGGCAAACCGATTCCACCGCGCAGCGACATGGCTTACTCGCCCTCCGAGGTCTCGGCATCGTCCGCGGCATCCACCGCATCGACAACCTCGACGCCCTCATCCGCAGCATCGGTCACGTCAATGGCCTCAACGGCAACGTCCTCGCCAGCATCCTCGAGCTCCTCGTATTCCGAGAAGTCCTCGGCACCCTCAAAGTCAAAGGCGCGCTGGCAAATGCGAACCTCGTCGCCCGCACGGCAGCCGGCCTTCTCGAGCGCGTCGTCGACACCCATGCGCGCAAACTTATGCTGCAGGTAGATGACGGCTTCCTCGTTTTCCCAGTCGGTCTGGATGACCATGCGCTCAATCGCGCGACCAACCACACGGAAGGCATGAGGCTCTTCTTGAACAATGCGGAACCGCTTCTCGCGCTGCAGACGGCGGCGCTCCCACTCCTCGTCGCGCAGATCGACCGGCTCATCAGAGACCGCCAGCTCGGCGCGAAGCTTAGCCACCTGCTCGCCCACGGCAAGCATCAGCGTGTTAAGACCGGCACCCGTCACGGCAGACACAGCAAAGAACATATGGCCATCGTCGAGCGCCGCACGCTTAAGGTCGGAAATCTTGTCGGCCGTGCCCGGCGCATCGCACTTGTTGGCGACAACGATCTGCGGGCGCTCCGAAAGCTCGGCGCCATACTGCTCGAGCTCGCGGTTGATGATGCGATAGTCCTCGACCGGATCGCGATCCTCAAAACCGCCCGTCATGTCGACGACATGCATGATCAGGGCCGTACGCTCAATGTGGCGCAGGAACTGGTGACCCAGGCCCTTGCCCTCGCTCGCGCCCTCGATGAGACCGGGGACGTCGGCAACGACGTAAGAATATTCGCCGGCACGCACCATGCCGAGGTTCGGCACGAGCGTGGTAAACGGGTAGTCGGCAATCTTGGGACGGGCGGCACTCATGCGCGCGATGAGCGAGGACTTGCCGACAGAGGGAAAGCCCACAAGCGCGGCATCGGCCATAAGCTTCATCTCGAGCTCGATCCAGTGTTCCTCGGCAGGCTCGCCGAGCTGGGCAAACGCGGGCGCGCGACGCACGGACGTCACAAAGTGCGTGTTGCCCAGACCGCCGGCACCACCGGGGGCCACGACAACGCGCTCGCCGTCGTGCACCAGGTCGGCAATCTCGAACATCGGGGTCTGCGTCTCGGGGTCGAGCTCGCGCACCACGGTACCCATAGGGACCTTGAGAATCAGGTCCTCGCCGCTCTTACCGTTACGACGGGCACCCTGCCCGTGCGTGCCGCGCTCGGCGCGGAAGTGATGCTTAAAGCGGTAATCGATCAGCGAAGACAGCTGAGCATCGGCCTGGATGACGACATTGCCGCCACGACCGCCGTCGCCGCCATCGGGGCCGCCCTTGGGGACAAATGCCTCGCGCCTAAACGACATGCATCCGGCTCCGCCGTCGCCGCCGCACACGTTGATGCGGCTGATATCGGTGAACTGTGACAACAGAATCGCCTCCTACAAAAAGAGGGAGACCCTTGAATCCTAAAACTCAAGTGCCTCCCACATATGTGCTCTATGAAGGGTGAATTACGCGTTCGCGAGCGGGCGTACGCTGACCCTGTGCTTGATACCCTTGTGGAACTCAACGGTACCGTCGACCAGCGCGAACAGCGTGTCGTCCTTGCCACGGCCAACGTTCTCACCCGGGTGGATGTGCGTGCCGTGCTGACGGACGAGAATCGTGCCCGTGGTTACCGTCTGGCCGGCATAGCGCTTCGTGCCAAGGCGCTGACCGCGGGAGTCACGGCCATTACGGGAGGAACCGAGTCCTTTTTTGTGTGCCATTGTGTATACCTACTCTTTCGTTACGAGTGTAATCTACTCGGCGACGGGAGCCTCGGCAACAGCCTCAGCCTCTGCCTTGACAGCCTTCTTGGCGCGGGAGGTAGCCTGGACCTTCACGATCTTCAGCTTGGTGAGCTGCTGACGGTGACCCTTCAGACGACGATAGCGCTTGCGCTTGTGGAACTTGAAGACCAGCTGCTTCTCGCCCTTGAACTGCTCAACGATCTGAGCGGTAACCTTGGCCTTGGCCAGCTTGTCGGGATCGGTGACGATCTTCTTACCATCGTTGAGGAAGATAACCGGCAGGGTGACCTTGTCGCCCTCATTGCCCTCGATCTTCTCGACGGTGATGACATCGTCGGTGGCGACCTTGTACTGCTTGCCGCCCGTGTTAACGATTGCGTACATGTTTACTTGCCCTTCATGCATCAGTTAGTGCAACAGCCGAATATAGTAGCAGGCGAAAATACCCCCGTCAACGAGTATGTGGAGCAAATCCACAAGTTCGCACAGGTATGGGGCTGACGAGTCGGCCCTCGTCGTCCTCGCATGCTTGATTCTGACGCTCGACATCGTAGGAGCAGATGGTCACGAGGTCTTGCATACCGGTGGAAACAATAGGTGCATCCACGCCCGGGGTCAAGCCCTGCAACAAAACATCAGCAGCAGAAAGCAAAATTTCCGGACGCATTGAGCCCTCGTTGTCGGCATGGGTGTCGAGCATGAGCACCAAATGGTCCGGGCGCTCCCCCGCCGTGAGCTCATAGCCAACGAGCGTGTGATCCAAATCCAAGCGCTTGCTCTTTTTTCCGCGCACGTAGTCGATGCCATGGTCCGCGCGCAGCGTGTCGATCGCACGACGCACCTCGTCGGCGCATACGGGCGCCTCGGGATCCAAGTGCAGGTCGATGCGATACGACAGGCGCGTGAGCTGCGCCGTCAACGCCGGCGTGCGCACGTCGATGTACGCCGCCTCGATAGGCGCCAGATCGGCCGGAGACGCCACAGCCAGGCGCCCAAACGCCTCGTCGAACGCCACGAACTCGGTCATAAACAGGTCATACCACTCGCAGGTCGACGACGTACCCACCGGTAACGCCGAAGAGAAGCCCACGCGCATGTGCGGAGAGAAGCCCTGCGTGACGGCATAGGGAAGTCCCGCACGGCGCACGATGCGCTCAATGGTATGGATCACTTCGAGATGGCCCAGATACTTAAGGCGATCGCGCTTGCCATAGCGAACACGAAGCCTAAAGAGCGTGGGGTTGTCGGTCAGGCGCTCACTCATGCGCGATCACCCATCAATACATTCTTGGCGTGGAGCGTGGGGCAGATCCCGCAGCCGGTGCACGACGTGCGGGTGCAGTCGGGAGTCGTGACGCCCTCGAGCGAGCGACGGTACTCGCGCTCGAGGAAGCCACGCGTGCAGCCGGGGCTC
This sequence comes from uncultured Collinsella sp., assembly GCA_900541045.1. Classification (GTDB taxonomy): domain Bacteria; phylum Actinomycetota; class Coriobacteriia; order Coriobacteriales; family Coriobacteriaceae; genus Collinsella. Next base: position 20,496 of record UQID01000008.1, on the reverse strand, counting down.
ACATGCTCCCACGGCAGACGCCATTCCAACTCGTAGGGCAGGTGTACGAGCTCATTGAGGTCGATGCCGTTTTTGGCAGCAGCCTCCTTCCAGTTATCGAGCGAGAAATGCTCTACCCAGGCGTCAAAGCGAGAGCCCGAGCGCCAAGCGTCGATGATGACGGGCGTCATGTCACGACCGGCGCGGGACAGCGCGGCCTCGATGAGTGAGGTCTCGGCATCGTGGTAATGCACGCGGACGGCTCGGTTGCGAACGCTCGTGATAAGCAGCTTCTGGCGACGCTTGACGTCGTCGTAGTCGAGCTGCGGGCACCACTGGAACGGCGTGGCAGCCTTGGGGATAAACACCGAAACCGAGATGGACACCGAGATCGAGCCGCGACGAGCCTTGGGCACCACGGAACGACCGAGCTCCAGCACGTGATCGGCCAGATTGGCGATGGCCACGATGTCTTCGTCGCGCTCGCCGGGAAGGCCCATCATAAAGTAGAGCTTCATGCGGTTCCAGCCGGCCTCGAAGGCCGCCTTGGCCGCACGGTCCAGGTCCTCCTCGGTCACGTTCTTGTTAATGATGTCGCGCATGCGCTGGCTGCCGGCCTCGGGCGCGAACGTCAGGCCGCCCTTCTTTTCGCCGGCGACCGACTCGGCCATATCCACGCCAAACGAATCCAAGCGCTGCGACGGAATAGACACGCGAATACCCGTATCCTCCAGGCGATGGTTGAGCCTGCCGAGCACGTCACGAATGCAGGAGTGGTCGGTCGTGGAGAGTGAGGTTAGCGACACCTCGTCATAGCCGGTCTTTTCCAGACCCTGAATCACCGACGAGACGATCTGGTCGGCCGAGCGCTCGCGCACCGGGCGATACGTCATGCCGGCCTGGCAAAAACGACAGCCGCGAGCGCAGCCGCGCAGAATCTCGATAGACAGGCGGTCGTGAACCAGCTGCGCATAGGGCACGCACGACTGCGACAGCGGATTCGTGGCGCCGAAATCCTCGACGACGCGCTTGTAGACCACGGTCGGCGCATCCTTGCCCTCGCGCGGCACGGTGTAGCCATGCGGCGAGCAGGGCTCGTCGTGACGAACCTCATAGAGCGATGGCACGTAGTTGCCGGCAATGGATGCAAGCTGCTCGACAATCTGCGCGCGCGGGACTCCTTCGTCACGCAGGCGGCGATGCAGCTGGCAGGTCTCGAGCAGCGATTCCTCGCCCTCGCCGATGAGGATGGCATCAAAGAAGGCCGCGTACGGCTCGGGGTTGTACACCGAGGGACCGCCGGCGATGATGATGGGGTCGTCTTCGCCTCGGTCGGCCGCTAACAGCGGAATGCCAGCGAGGTCGAGTGCCTCGAGGAAGTTCGTCACCGCCATCTCGTGCGGCACATGCAGACCGACGATATCAAACGAAGCGACCGGCGCTGCACCTTCGAGCGACAGCAGCGGAATGCCCGCCTCGCGCATGGCGTCACCCATGTCGGGCCACGGCACATAGCCACGCTCGCAGGATATGCCCTCGGCCTGGTTAAGGATGTTGTAGAGGATGGCGATGCCCTGGTTGGGCAGTCCGACCTCGTACACATCCGGATAGATCAGGCAGCAACGGTAGTCGGCATCGGCCTTGGAAAGCGTGCCCCACTCGTGATCGATATAGCGACTCGGCTTCTCGACCTTGGCGAGCAGCGGCTCAATTAAATGAAAACAGTCTTGATACGGAACGCGCAACGGAAAACCCCTAAGCAGCGAGATCGGATGCGTCTTGGTAGGACGCCATAGGACGGGTAGCGCCCGCGACCGTGGTCACCAGATCGCGAACGCGGGAGAACGTGGCAGTGACCACCTCGTTGGCATGGCTGTAGTCGACATCGCGCTCGTAGAGCGAAACAAGCGCACGGCCCATGCCATAGGTGCCCGCGGCAGCAGTGAGCGCCTTAACGGCAAACCCAATATGCGGCGTCTGCTTGACGAGCGCGCGGGTGACCGCGCGGATCACAAGACCGCCGGCAAGCACGCCCGCGACCTCGTAGCCGCGCTCAGGCTTAATGCCGCGTCCAAAGACGGCAGCGAGCTCAAAGAGCATGCCCACCTGCGCCAGCGCCATAACGGGATAATCGGCGCCCGGCAAAAACACCAGCGCACCGGTCGCCATATTGGTGAGCGCGCACGAGGTGATGATACGATTAGCTGCCGCGATGCGCATAAAGGCAAAGTTCGCCGCAAAAGCCGTTTCCTTGTCGGTGCGATCGAGAATCCAGCGGGCAAGCGTCTCGAGCAGATACGTCTTATCGGTTGCCGCCACCACGCCGAGCATGGGCGTGGACTCCTCGATAAACGGCACCTCCACAGCAGACTCGGCAAGCACGCACACGGGCGCGCCGGCGATCACGAGCTCCTGCACGGCACTCTCCAAGCGGTCGGAACCACACGAGAGCACCAGTACCACATCGGTATCGGTCTTTGGAGCAATTCGCTCCTCCCCCAGACGCTCGACGCGCACAATGCCCGAGGTCGTCTGCGGCACAAAGGCGTCACGCACCGTCTCGGCCAGAAAGCGCGAGGCGGACGAATCCAGATAGACCGAGACGCGCACCGGCGTATCGGAATCCTTCTTAACGGACGCGCCCATCTTAAAAGCGCGGGTCAGCTTATCTACGGGAATTTTCATAGCAAACCCCTCCAGCGGTTACGCGGCGCCCGAACGATGCCGCCATATGGATTGTACGATACCCACCGTCAGCAGCTGAATCATCATCGAAGACGAACCGAAGCTAATAAACGGTAGCGGAATACCGGTAATCGGCATCATGCCGATGCACATGCCGATGTTTTCGAAGGTCTGGAACGCCCACATGCCAACGATGCCCACACACGATAGGCGCAAGAACAGCGACTCACACTTAAAGGCGACGCGAATCGTCGAAAAGATCAGCAGCACGTAGAGGCACAGGAGCAAAAAGGAACCGCAAAAGCCAAAGGTCTCGGACAGGAAGGCGAAGACGAAGTCGGTGTGGAACTCAGGCAGAAAGCCGCCGGCCGACTGCGTCGCATGGCCCAAGCCCTTACCAAAGAAGCCGCCCGAGCCAACGGCGATAAGCGACTGCTGCAGGTTGTAGGCATCGTCCGAATCGGCATTATCGGGGTCGATAAAGACCGTCAGGCGGTTCATCTGATACTGCTTGATGAGCACATCGTGGCCGAGCAACGAATCAAAGACCGAATCGAGTGCCAGGACGAGGGCCACCAAGCCCACGAGCAGGGCCAAAGTCGACAGCACCCATTCGCGGCGTGCGCCGCTCATGCAGATGACGATGGCACCCGAGACCAGCACGACCAGGCCCGAGCCCAGGTCACCCATGGCAACGACGGCCAAAAACGGGATGGACAGCATACCGCAGAGCTTGACGTAGTCGCGAACGGTATCGATGCGGCCGTTGTATTGCGCGCCAAGCGTGGCGATAAAGAAGATGGTGATAAGCTTGGCAAGCTCAACGGGCTGGAATGTCAAGCCGATACCGGGAATCTTGATCCAGCCCGTCATGCCCAGACCGCCCGTATAGGACAGACCCGGAATCTTGGGCGAGAAGATCACGATCAGGTCGATGACGAGCAACGCCGTCGAGAAATTGGAAATACCGCGCAGGTCGGTACGCCAGACCAGCACCGCCAGCACCGCCCCGATGCCAATTCCCAGCAGATGGCGTGAGAACGAGGCATCAGCCTTAAACTGCGAAGCCGACCAGATAATGATGGCACCGTAGGCGACGAGCGCCACTGTAGCCACGAGCACACCGATATGCACCTTTTGACGAAACGTGCCGCGCGAGGCCGAAAGTTGCTTGTTGACGCGGTCCAGGCTGCTGCGAGAGCCGGTCTTGGTTGAACGGAACAGATCCGCCGGAGAAAAATCCATCGCAACCTCCTATCGAACCGAAGAATCGCCCGAGGCCGAAGAGGTATCGGGCTCGTCATAAATCACGCCGAGCACGTCGCGCACGACATGCATCGCGGTATCCGAACCACCGCCGCCCTGCTCCAGGACAGTAGCGATGACATACTTGGGATCATCGGCCGGTGCATAGGCGCAGAACCACGCGTATTCGTCCTCGCCGCTTTTCTCGCCCGTGCCCGACTTGCCGTACACCTGCGGCGTCAGGGTGCCAAAGTGAGCCGCCAGGGACGTCGATGCCGTGTAAATCACGTCGTGCATGCCGTTGCGAACAAGAGCCAAATCCGAATCGCTGTTGATCTTGGCCTCCAGGCGCTTCTTCTTGCCTTTGCCGTTGTACTTATAGGCATCGCCGTCGCCATCGCGCGACACGGCAGACAAAAACACGTGAGGCACGTACTGCTTACCGCCGTTGGCGAGGCCCATATAGGCGCACGCCATCTGCAGGGGCGTCACCAGGATGTCGCCCTGCCCGATGGCAATGTTGGTCATGTCGCCGGCATTCCACTTGCGGTCCTCGGCAGAGGCGTCGGTGAAGTACGACTCTTTCCACTCGGCATCGGGAATACGACCCGCGCCCTCACTCGGCAGATCGATACCGCAGGTCTTGCCTAGACCCCAGCGACGAAAGACCTCCTGCAGGCCCTCAGAATGTTTCTCGTCATAAAAGAACGCCTTGCCCATGTCGTAGAAGACGGGGTCGCACGAGTTGGCGATACCCGACTGCAGCGTCATGGTGCCGTGGCCGGAATGCAGCCAGCAGTACTTGCCCCACGACTTGCCCAGACCCGTCCAATAGCCCGTGCAGTTGGTCGTCTGCCCCGACGTGTAGGTTCCAAACTCAAGACCGGCCAGTGCCGAGAGCGGCTTGATGGTCGAAGCCGACATGTACTGTCCGCTAATGGCGCGGTTGAGCAGCGGGTGCGAACCTTTGTCATCATTGAGCTCGGTCCACACGTCATTTGAGACGCCGCCGATAAAGACGGACGGATCGAACTTGGGCTCGCTCGCCATGCCCAGAATCTCGCCATTGTTGGGATCGAGACACACCACAGCGCCGTTGCCGGCATTGCTGTAGCCAGTGGTCTTGGCAAGCTCGATAGCGCTCGCCAGTGCCGTCTCGCAGGCCTGTTGGATCTTAAGGTCGAGCGTGAGCTTAATGTCGGAGCCGGCCTTCGCGGGCACGGCGCCGGCCTGACCGGTCACATTGCCCGAGGCATCGACCTTGACGGTCTGCTCGCCACGAATACCCTGTAGCAGGTTTTCGTAGTAGCTCTCAACGCCCGCCTGGCCCACGATATCGCCCGACTGGTACGTAATCTTGCCAGCAGAAGCATCATCATCGCCAGAGGTTTTCTTATTCTGGGCCTCGAGCTGCTCGGAGGTAATGGTGCCGGTATAGCCCAAGATATGGCATGCCGTCTCGCCATATGGATACTGGCGCTCGGTACGCTCGGCAATCTTGACGCCCGGGAACTCGCCGGCATGCTCCTGAATATAGGCAACCGTGGAGCGACGGACGTCCGTCGCGATGGTATGCAGGCTCTGAGCGCCCTCTGTATTGTCCTGAATATTGCGAAGGACCGCCACGTAAGGCATTCCAAGCACGTTGGCAAGATGGCGAACCAAAACCTCGTCCTCGGCAAGGTCGCGGTAGGCCACGACAGCAAGTGAGGGACGGTTCTGGACAAGCGCCACGCCATTGCGGTCGAGGATGCGACCGCGCACAGCGGGTGTGGTAACGGTGCGCGTCTGATTACTATTGGCCTGCTTCTCGTAATAGTCCGACGAGACCATCTGCATGCCCCACAGCTTGACGGCAAGCGCCGCAAACATCGCGCCCACACCCGTGGTGAGGATGGAAAAGCGGCCCTTAAAGGCGGTCGCCGCGGTATTGCCCTCGCCCTCGGTGGCGCGCGGGGCCGTTCCATGCTGCGTATCGTAAGTAAAACGGGAATCGCCACGACGCATGATGACCAGCGCGACCACGATGGCCACAACCAGCACGATACCGGCGATAATAACCGTCAACTGGGAAGACATCTACGGGCCTCCCCTATTTGAGCTTGCGGGTCTTGGGCTTAAAGCGCATGCCCGTCTGGCGTCCGCCACGTGCGGAGAATCCATAGCCGGACTGCGGCACGACGCCGGACATCAAAAACGGAATGGCAACCAGACCCGTCAGGATCGAGGACGGCAACGCATGGCCGAAGATCGCCACGACAAAGCTCGTCTCCAAACCCATAAACAGCAAGATGATGCTGTAGATCACATTAATGACGAGCGCGAAGGCGCCCACAGTGACGCCGCGCGCACTCGGGGTACCGCCCGTCTGACCGACGGCGCTGTGCACCAGGGCAAAAGAACCCACGGTCAGCAGAAGCGACATAACGCCCACCGGCACGGCAGCGGACAGGTCATAGAACAAGCCGCTGCAAAAACCGCACACGACGGCACGGGTCGGGTCACCCGAGAACACGCTTAGGCACACCAGGATAATCATGAAGTTGACGCGACCGCCCGCAATGGAGATCTGCGGTGCCAGGCCTGCCTGCAGCAGCACGCACACGATGGCGGCGATTACAAACGTGCGGGAGCTCATCCCCTGCTCGTGTAGATCCATGGACATGCCCCCTATTCGTTCGAGCCAGAATCGGTCGTCTCGGACGTGTCGGAACCGTCATCCGAGCTCTCGTCCTTCGTCTTGGTCGCAGCATCGCGCGACGTTCCCTGCGGCGTGCTGTTGGCCGTGCTCACGTCCTCATCCGAGGCCGACTGTTCGTCGGTCAGCGAGGTAATGACCAGCACTTCCTCGTTGTTCTCGGCCGTGGTCTGAGCGCGCACCACAATGGCGTAGTACACGTCGTTTGCAGATTTCTCAACCGACGAGACGGTGCCGAGCGGTAGACCCTTAGGGAACACACCGCCAATGCCGGAGGTCACGATGATGTCGCCGACTTTAACGTCGGAGTCGACGCTCACGTACTCAAGACGCAGCGTGCCGTCAGCCTGACCCTGCAGCATGCCCTGAGCGCGCGTGTCCTGCACCATAGCGGACACGCCCGAGTTCTCGTCGCCAATCAGGCGCACGGTCGACGTTTTGGCCGATACCTCGATAATCTGGCCGATAACACCGGCAGAACTCGTCACGGGCATGTTGATGGTAAGGCCGTCGGCAGAGCCCTTGTCGATGGTAACGGTCGAGGTCCAGGCATCGCCGGAGGCACCGACAATACGAGCTGCGGTCGATTTAAGGTTGTAGGTCGACTGCAGGCCGACCAGCCCCTCCAGACGCTCAGCGGTCTTTTGAGCCCCGGAGAGCTCAGCAACCTTAGAGGTCAGTTCCTCGTTTTGCTTCTTGAGTTCGTCGAGCGTGTCCTGCGACGCCGTAAGGTTAGAGAACACGTTGCCGATGGCATTGAAAGGAGCCGCCACAGCCGAGCCCACAAAACGCACCGGCGAGGTGATCGTCGTTACGCCCGAACGCACGGCATGAATCGGCCCTGCCTCGCCCTCGCGGATGTAAAACGTGAGCAGCAACACCGAAATCAGGCTGAAAACAATCAACGGGCGCATACCCGTTGATTGTCGCTTGGTATTCAGATTTGTGGAGAAACCCGAAGATCGTGCCAAATGGAATCCACCTTTTGGAAATTAAGCATTGGTCTGGACGAAGCCGCCATCAAACGCATTGGCCTCGAGCACGCGGGCACAGCCGTTAACGACGTTATCGAGCGCCGTGGGGCTGACGTTGACCGAAACGCCGGTCTCATCGCGCAGACGCACGTCGAGTCCGCGTAGCAGAGCGCCACCACCGGTCAGCAAAATGCCGTAGTACATAAGGTCAGAGGCAAGATCGGGCGGCGTGGCATCGAGGGCGTCCTTGACGGCCTTGGCCATCTCGTCGAGCGGCTTGTTGAGCGCGCGACGAATCTCCTCGCTCTCGATGCGCACGGTCTTGGGCAGACCGGTGATCACGTCGCGACCGTTGACCTCGACGTCGAGCTCGTCCTTGAGCGGCACAGCGGAGCCGACCTTGATCTTGATGTCCTCTGCCGTACGCTCGCCGATGGCAAGGTTGTAGGCATCACGAACGTGCGTGAGGATGGCCTGATCGAACTCGTCGCCTGCAATACGGATGGACTGCGAGACGACGATGCCGCCCATAGCGATAACGGCAACCTCGGTGGTACCGCCACCGATGTCGATGACCATGGAGCCGGTGGGCTCCTCGACGGGCAGGTCGGCGCCGATAGCGGCAGCCATGGGCTCCTCGATCAGATAGGCCTGGCGAGCGCCAGCCTGGATCGTGGCCTCAAAGACAGCACGCTTCTCGACCGACGTGACGCCGGAGGGAACGCAGACGACAACGCGCGGACGCGGGGTCCACGGATAGCGCTTCTCGGACGCCTTATCGATAAAGTAGCGAAGCATGGCCTCGGTAACATCGAAGTCGGCGATGACACCGTCCTTCAGGGGACGAACGGCCACGATGTTGCCGGGCGTACGGCCGAGCATGCGCTTTGCCTCGATACCGACCGCCAGGATGCGCTCGTCGTTCTTGTCGATGGCGACAACAGAGGGCTCGCGAATGACAATGCCCTTGCCGCGCACGGAGACAAGCGTATTTGCGGTGCCGAGGTCGATGGCAAGATCGCCCGCATAGCTACCGAAGAACATATCCATCAAAGAAAACAACGCAACTCCTGATGTGTTGGATGATTGCTGGAAAACTACTAGCTCATCATACTAGCGCAAGCCCGGCACCTCACTTGCGGTGAAGCACCGGGCAAAGCTAAATCCCATAAGGTCACTACTGGTTGTCAGCAGCCGAGAAATCCATATCGAGCGAGGAAACGGCCCAGCCGATATGGTTGTCGGAGCGCACGAATTTGACGGTGTACTCCTGCTCGCCGCCCTTGGACAGCGATGCCTTCACCTTGACGGTCGTCTCGGTCATGGACTGATCCATGCCCTCGACGGACACGGTGGCACCCTGCGGAATCGAGGAGATGATCATAGACTTGGCGTCCTCGGACAGGCTCGATGCAAGGCAAGACTCGGCCTTTGCGGTGTCACCGTCGCCGGCAGCCTGGAACAGATCGGTGATAACCGACTCCTGCGAGGGGAAGCCAAAGCCGCGCGTGTAGGCAAAGCCCAGACCGCCCGCAGCAATCAAAATGAGCAGAAGCAGCACGATGAAGACTTTGAGACCCGTGTGGCGATGGCGACGACGGACCTTGGCCTGCTTACGATCCTGACGGTCCTGCTGGACCATCTCGGACTCGGACAGCGTAAAGAAGCCGGTGTCCGAGGGGTCGGGCATAAACTGACCGGTTGAACCCGTAGGATCGAGCGGATCGACGGCGGGAGCGTCCATCGCGGGCGCCGGGGCCGTAGCCATAGCCGTCTGGGCAGACAGTACGGCCAGCGAATCGTGCACGCGGGCAAGCTCATCGGCCTGCTCGGAGGTGAGCTGGTAGATGCCATCGGCAGTAGCGGCGTTAAAGGCGTCGAGTGCGTCGGAGGGACGGCCGGCGGCAGAAAGCGCCTGGCCCATGCCGGCGTTGAGCGCGCGCGTGTCGTCGCGAGGGCCGGCAAAGTCGATAGCCGTGCGGTAGGTCTCCACGGCATCCGCCGGACGGCCAAGCTTAATGAAGCAACGACCGAGCTCGCCGAGTGCGGCGGCAGGAGCCGGATTGGCGCCGTCGATGGCGGCCTGACGGAAGGCAGTACCCGCATTGGCATAGTCGCCCGCCTGGAACAATGCGTTGCCCAAGCCCAGATAGGCCTTGAACGGTGTGGCATAGGAGGCGTCCTGTGTTGCAGCGGAAAACGCCTGGGCGGCCGTGGTGTAGTCGCCCACCGCCGCGAGCGCCTTACCGCGATTGGTGAGCAGCGCGCCGCGCTTGCCATAGGTGCCGTCGTTGAGGGCGGCAGCGTAGGCCTCGGCGGCCTCGGCATACATGCCCAGGTGCATCAGGGCGTTACCGCGAAGATGGTCGGCCTCGCCCATAATCTCATCGGGAGTCTTTGCCGCCCCAAGCATCTGGGCTGCAGCGGAAAAATCACCCGCGCGATAAGCGGCGCGGCCCTGTTGGATCAGCTGGCTATTCAAGGAAGTCCCCTTTACTCGTGAACGATCTCGACGTGGACGATCTCGTCGCCGGCACGCAGCTGCGAGATCACATCGAGACCCTCGACCGTGGTACCAAAGACGGTGTAACCGGAATCGAGGTTATGCTGGGCGCCCAGGCAGAAGTAGAACTGCGAACCCGCGGAATCGGGGTCCATGGAGCGTGCCATGGCAAGGGCACCATCGACATGGCTGTTGCGCGGATTGGTGGCAAACTCGCCCTTGATGCAGTAGCCGGGGCCACCGGTACCGGGCATGCCGTCGGGGCCCTCAAGGCCGGCAGCGACGTCGGCGCCGGACATGTCGCGGGTATTGGGGTCACCGCCCTGAATGACAAAGCCGGGCACATAGCGATGGAACTTAAGGCCATCATAGAAACCCATCGTGGAAAGCTCGCAGAAGTTCGCGACATGAATGGGAGCGCCCTCGCCGTCAAACTTGACCTTGATGGTACCCTTCGACGTCTCGATTACGGCGCACTCGTCGCCGGCAAGCTGATACTCGGGCGTGTAGAGCTCTTTCTTAAAACCAAACATGTGGTTCCTTCCTCGTGCGTTTAAAGCATATTTGTACGAATTGTAGCAATAAGCACGGGCTTACATCAATTGCGCACGTAGGTTATGCCGACCATGGCGAACTAATTTTAGGAATGCTGCTGCGGCTTCCAAGAGCCCACGTTGGCGTCATACTGGTTCAGCGCGCTGTTGCCGCCCTGCGCGATGGGCGCCAGGATCTCGCTTTGGTGGGAACTCATCGACTCGCCATCGGGAATGGCCAGCGAGATGTCCCAACTCTGGCAGATCACGTCGACGCGCTCGTACATCCACTCGGCAAGTTGCTTTAAGTGGGCGATGTCGTCCGCATAGACCGTATCGTCCTGATACTTAAGGTTGTTAAGCTCATCTTGCGTCTTTTTGATCTGGTCGCGCAGGGCGTAGGCACTCTGCGACAGCTCCTGGCGGGTGGACAGCGGCGTTCGGAGATAGCCGTTGTTAAAGGAATCGATGACCTCGCCGATCTGGTCCTCATCACCGTAGGACACGATGGTCTGATACAGACCGTCGAGTCTGGTATAGAGCTGATCATCGGTGAGCACGGTTTCTTCCTGGACCACCTCGGCAGAATCGTCCTGCTTGGTATCGTCCTCAGTCGCCTCGCCCTTTTGGCGCGTGGGGAAGGTCGTCTGCGCAGCCTGGCCAAACTGGTCGTAGAAGGCAGGCATGACACCCATGGGATCGGCCGTCACGAACCAATAGGCACCGCCGCAAACGACGGCAAGGACCGCGATGACGATGAGCGGCTTGGGGATATGACGCTTGTGCTTGTGATAGGCGTCCTCGTCGGGATGCACCTTGCGCTTGGGTTTTTGAGCATCGTCATGCAGAGAAACCGGCATCGGGATATCGACCTTGGGGATACCGAAGTCTTTATCGAAAGCCGGCAGCACGCAGGTCTCATTGGGATCGGCGGCATCCGAAAGCACGGCGGCAGCCGAAGCGGGCGCATGGGGCACCTCGGTATCGATCTGCTCTTGCGTCAAGCGCGGAAAACCGGCGGTACGGCCCGCCGCCAGGTCAGATGCGGCAGCGTCCTCGGAAAGGATGCCCGGAGCGGGGCGTCCACATTTGGGACACGTGCGATCATGCGGGGAAAGACGGGCACCGCAGCCCTCACAGAACACGAACTCGGTATGCTCGGGGCCATCGCCCGGACCCACATAGGCGTTGCAGTAGGGGCAGAACGAGGCGCCGTCCTCGATGTTCTTAAGGCAATGCGGACAGATCACGGCATCCTCTTTTCGGAGCAATTCAAACAATCGAGGTTAGAGCATAACATCGCTAAGCCCCCACAGGGCCAAGGCACCAATTCAACATCGCAGGGGCAGCTAGTTTGGGACGGGGCTTTTCAGGGTAGTCAATTTGGGACGGGGCTAATTTGACTACTTTTGCACGCGGAAAGCCGCGCAACAAACCTTGAGCCCAATAGTAGTCAAAATAGCCCCGTCCCAAATTGACTACCCCGGGATACCGGCCGCAAACTACTTCTTCTTTTTCTTGGGCATCGAGACTTTGATGCCTTGGGCGGACTTGGTCACGCGGGAGCGCTTAGCGCCCGTGGGCTTCTTTTTCATGGGCTGGGCCTGGGCCACGCCCTCGAGTGCGCGGGCCTCGGCCTCGCGAACGGTGCGAGCTTCGCGGCGCTGCGCCATGTCGGCGACGACGCGCTTGGCAAAACGCTCGGCCGTCGAACCCGTCGAGCTCACCTTGCCGCCACCGCGACCCAAGCGGACGCGCACACCGCGGCCAAAACCAGTTGCGGCATGACGACGACGCGGCTTGAGCGAATCCATCATCGTGGCGAGCTTAAAGAACACCGAGCAGGTAATGACCACGATGACAGCCAAGATAACCATCTGGCCCATCGACAGGTTGGCAATAGACAGCAGCTTCGGGAATCCGATAACGCCCACCAGGATGCCGGCAACTACAAACACAAAGAGCGCCACACGTAAGGGCGTGAGGGGCTGCGAGATACGCCAGATCAGGCTGACGCTCGCCGCGCACGACGTAAGTAGGCACATCGTAGACAGCGTGAGCTGGTTAAAGCCAAACACGCGCGCCACAAAGATATCGAGCGCCGCGGCCAAAATGACCGCAATCGACGCCGGCAGTGCCCGCTTGAGCGCGTTCGTCAGGAACGACCCCTTCACGCGAGCATTGTTGGGCTCCAGGCCCAACACAAAGCCCGGCGCGCCGATGCAGAAGAAGTTGATGAGCGTCATCTGAATCGGCTCGAAAGGGTACGGCGGCAGCGCGATGCACAGCGCCGCCAGGCCCATCGAGAACAGCGTCTTAGTCAGGAACAGCGAAGCCGAACGCTGCAGGTTGTTGATGGAGCGACGGCCCTCGGCCACCACGGCGGGCATCGAGGCAAAGTCGTTGTCGACGAGCACGATCTCGGCCACGTTACGCGCGGCATCGGAGCCGGCCGCCATGGCCACGGAGCAGTCGGCCTCCTTGAGCGCCAGCACGTCGTTGACGCCGTCGCCCGTCATGGCCACGGTGTGCTCGCGGCGCTTGAGCGCCTGCACGAGCTCGCGCTTCTGCTGCGGGGTCACACGACCAAAGACATGGTAGCGGTCCACTGCGGCATCGAGCTTGGCCGGCGTATCGAGCGTCGTGGCGTCGACGTAGGCATCGGCCCCCGGCACACCCACCACGCGCGCGATCGACGACACCGTACGCGGGTCGTCGCCGCTGATCACGTTGAGGGTCACGCCCTGCTCGTTAAAGTAGCCGATAGTCTCGGCTGCCGAGGTGCGAATCTCATCGTGGATGGTCACAAAGCCCACAGGCTCGGCCTCGCCCACCATATCGCCATCGGGCGTAAAGCCGTCCACGCGCGCCACCACGAGCACGCGGCAGGTATCGGCAAGCTCGGCGACACGGTTCTCGACCTGTGAAAACACACGGTCCGAAAGCACAAACTGCGCGGCGCCCATCACATAGGAGCCCTGCGCAAACGACGCGCCGCTCCACTTTTTGGACGACGAGAACGGAATGACCGACAGCGGCTCGGAAGCTTCGACCGGACGATCGGCGTAGTAGTTGAGCAGCGCCTGGCAGGTCTCGTTGGCATCGGCCGAGGTCGCACGTGCCACGTTAGCCAGCGCAAAATCGAGCACTGTGGTATCGACGGGAACAGCCGCCTCGTCCGAGCCGGCGCCCAGGCTCACGCCCTCAACCGGCAGCGGATACGTACCCTCGACCTCCATGCGGCCCGACGTGATGGTGCCCGTCTTGTCCAGGCACAGTACATCGACGCGAGCAAGCGTCTCGATGCAGTAGAGCTGCTGCGCCAGCACCTTGCGGCGGGCCAGGCGCACCGTGGCGATGGCGAGCACCGACGAGGTCAGCAGCACCAGGCCTTGCGGGATCATGCCCAGCAGGGCGCCCACCGTGGACAGCAGCGCCGACGAAGGCACATGACCAGCCAACAGCTCGGAGAAGCACCACGAAAGCGCGCTATCGCCCGGGGTTCCCGCGGCATCCCACAGCTCGCTCACACTCGAGGCAAACAACGCCAAACCGAGCGGGATCATGATGATGCTCGCAAAGCGCACGATGGCGTTCAGCGCGTTCATGATCTCGGAATTGACCTTTTTGACGTATTTGGCCTCATTGTTGATCTTAGCCACGTAGTTGTCGGCGCCAACATGGATCACGCGGGCGCGCAGCAGGCCCGAGTCGATAAAGCTGCCGCTCATGAGCTCGGAACCGGGCTGTTTCTTAATAAGGTCGCTCTCGCCCGTCAGCAAGCTCTCGTTCACGAGAGCCTCGCCTGAAACCACCACGGCATCAGCGGGAATCTGGTCGCCGCGCCCCAGGCGGATGATGTCGTCGAGCACGATCTGGTCCAGGTCGAGCTCCACCTCGGCACCGTCGCGCACCGCGATGGCCTTCTTGGAGGTCAGCAGTGTGAGCTTATCGACCATCTTCTTGGAACGCATGGACTGGATGACGCCAATTGCGGTATTGAGGAACACCACGAACAGGAACGTCAGATTCTTAAACGAACCGGTCAAAATGACCAGGAAAGCCAAGATCACGTTGATCAAATTGAACAGCGTGCAGAGGTTCTCGATGATGAGCTCTTTGACCGACTTGGTCTTGAGCTCCATGTTGCGGTTGATCTTACCGGCGGCGATGCGCTCCTCGACCTCGGCGGTCGAGAGTCCGCGCTCGATATCCGTTGCTGCCATACCACGTCCCATCACGTCGCGTCGGTATAAGAAAAACCGCCCGGACCATGCGAGGTTCGGACGGTCTTACGTTCGATGGTGCCCCATGTTGGATTCGAACCAACGGCCTTCTGCTCCGGAGGCAGACGCTCTAATCCCCTGAGCTAATAGGGCGAACGACTGGCATTATACCCAAGTGCGCCACGGGCTATCAAAATAAAAGAAAAAGCTTTGCAATTCCGAGGAAGACGCGGCGCAACGGCCCACTTTAGAAGGCAAAAGCGAGTCAGATAGTATAAACTCTCATGCACCATATATACACGGCTTGCGATGCGGGCCGTTTTTGCAAAAGTTATCCATCGAGGTGAGAGGCACACCATGATTGCTATTTTAAAGCAGAGCGCCAGCGACGAGGCCGTCAGCCATATCGTCAGCTGGATTGAGAAAAAGGGCCTGAAGACCGATGTCTCGCGCGGCGAGAACGAGACGATCATCGGCCTGGTGGGCGATACGACCAAGATCGACCCGTTCCTGCTCGAGTCCATGGATGTCGTCGAGCGCGTGCAGCGCGTCTCCGAGCCGTTCAAGCGCGCCAACCGCAAGTTCCACCCCGAGGACTCCGTCATCGACTGCGGCCACGGCGTCAAGATCGGCGGCGATCAGTTCCAGGTCATCGCCGGCCCGTGCTCCGTCGAGGGCGAGAACCTCATCTGCATCGCCCGCCGCGTAAAGGCCGCCGGTGCCACGATGCTGCGCGGCGGTGCCTACAAGCCCCGCACCTCCCCCTACGCCTACCAGGGCATGGGCCCCGCCGGCCTCGACCTGCTGTGCGAGGCGTCTGCCGAGCTCGACATGCCGATCGTCACCGAGATCATGGACCCACGCGACGTGCAGGTCTTCTTGGACAAGAAGATTGACGTCATGCAGATCGGCGCCCGCAACGCCCAGAACTTCCCCCTGCTCAAGGAGGTCGGCAAGACCCAGACCCCGATTCTGCTCAAGCGCGGCATGTCCGGCACGATCGACGAGCTGCTTATGGCCGCCGAGTACATCATGAGCGAGGGCAACGACAACGTCATCCTGTGCGAGCGCGGCATCCGCACCTTCGAGACCCGCACCCGTAACACCTTCGACCTCAACGCCGTGCCGGTGCTGCACCACCTGTCGCACCTGCCTGTCGTTGCCGACCCCAGCCACGCCACCGGCTACACCCGCTACGTCGAGCCCATGGCGCTCGCCGCGACCGCCTGCGGTGCCAACGGCCTGGAGATCGAGGTCCACGACGAGCCGAGCCGCGCCTGGTCCGACGGCGCCCAGGCCCTCACCCCCGATCAGTTCGACGACACCATGCGCCGCATCCGAGCCATCCGCGAGGTTGTCTGCCAAGAGACCATGGAGTAGCCCATGGGTACGGTGAGAAACGCGCGCGTTAACCAGGGCGGCCCCAAGTGCGCCGGCATCGTCGGCCTGGGCCTCATCGGCGGCAGTTTTGCCCGCGGCTATGCGCAAGCGGGCGTCCGTGTGCTGGCCTGGGACCCCGATGACGATGTCATGACGGCCGCCAGCATGGGCACCGTCGCCGGCGAGCTCAACGACAAGACACTCGGCGAATGCGACATCATCGTCCTTGCCTGCTATCCCGAGGCATGCATCGAGTGGCTCGAGGCGCATGCCCAGGCACTCGCCGACGCCACCGATACCGAGGCCATCATGGGTCCCGTGGTGATCGACACGGTGGGCGTCAAGGGCATCGTGTGCGAGCGCGCCTTTGAGCTTGCCCGCGAGAACGGCTTTTACTTTGTGGGCGCGCACCCCATGGCGGGCACCCAATTCTCGGGCTACGCGCACTCCCGCGCCGACCTGTTCCAGGGCGCTCCCCTGGTGCTCGTTCCGCCCGCGGTAGACGATGCCCTTAAGCTGGAGCTCTTGGGCCAGGTGCGCGAGATGGTGCGTCCCTTGGGCTTTGGCAAGTTCAGCGTGACCAGCGCCGCCGAGCACGACCGCGTCATCGCCTTCACGAGCCAGCTTGCGCACGTGGTGTCCAACGCCTACGTAAAGAGCCCGACCGCCCAGGTCCACCACGGCTTTTCGGCCGGTAGCTACCGCGACCTCACCCGCGTGGCGCACCTCAACCCGCAAATGTGGTCCGAGCTCATGATCGACGACGCCGAGGCGCTCGCCTTCGAGATCGACCACCTTATCGAGTCGCTCGGTGCCTACAGCCGCGCGCTCAAGGACCGCGACCAGCGTTACCTGGAAAATCTCCTTGCCGAGGGCGACCACATTAAGCGTGCGCTCGACGACGAGGCCGCCCACTAAAACACCTATCACGCCAGGTCGAAAGGACCGTAGCTTATGGCGATTACCATCGATATCGACACCGCACGCCCCTACCAGGTCCACGTGGGCACCTTTTTGCTGGAGCAGGCAGGGCCATTGGTCCGCGCCACCGCCGGCGGCGCCAAGGCCGTCATCGTGACCGACACCAACGTGGGCCCGCTCTACCAGATGCCTGTGAAGCAGAGCCTGGAAGCTGCGGACTACGATGTGAGCATCTGCACCTTCGAAGCCGGCGAGGCCCATAAGCGCGCCGAAACCTACGCTGGCATTCTCGAGTTTGTCGCCGAGCATGAGCTGACGCGCTCCGACGTGATCGTGGCGCTCGGCGGCGGTGTGGTGGGCGACGTGGCCGGCTTTGCGGCAGCAACCTACATGCGCGGCTGCAAGTTTGTGCAGATCCCCACGAGCCTGCTCGCCATGGTGGATTCGTCGGTAGGCGGCAAGACAGCCATCGACCTGGCCGCCGGCAAGAACCTGGCCGGTGCCTTTTGGCAGCCCAGTGTGGTTATCGCCGACGTGGGGTGCCTGGCGACGCTCACGCCCGAGCAGTTCGCCGACGGCTGCGGCGAAGTTGTGAAACACGCCGTGATTGCCGATCCCGAGCTGTTCGGCGAGCTGGAGAAGACCCCGCTCACGCTGGAGCTGCTCAACCACGACGTCGCCCGCGTGGCGATCATCATCGCCCGCAATATCGACATCAAGCGCGCCGTGGTTGTTGCCGATGAGCGCGAGACCAACCAGCGCAAGCTGCTCAATTTTGGACATAGCGCCGGACACGCCATCGAGGCCTGCGAGCACTTTGAGCTCGGCCACGGCAACTGTGTGTCGATCGGTATGGGCATCATCACGCGCGCCGCGGCCCTGCACGGGGTATGCGACGCTGCGCTGCCCGGGCGCATGGAAGAGCTCTGCGCCCGTCACGGCCTCAAGACCCGCTGCGACCTGGATGCCGATTCCGTCTTTGCCGAGGCGCTCCACGATAAGAAGCGTGCGGACGACACCATCGACCTGGTGATTCCGCACGACATTGGCCGCTGCAGCATCGACCGCACGCCGCTTTCCACCTTCCACGATTTAATTGCCGAGGGCCTCGGCCAGAAGGGAGACGCATCCGCATGCTAGCCCGCATCACCCCGTCCCCGCTCAAGGGCACCGTTCCCGCCATCGCGTCCAAGTCGATGGCGCATCGCCTGATCATCTGCGCTGCGCTTGCCAACGGCGAGACACACGTCGCCTGCAACACCACCTGCGCCGACATCGAAGCCACCGTACGCTGCCTCACGGCGCTCGGCGCCCGCATCGAGACCGTCGAGGACGGTTTCCAGGTCCACCCCACCATGAAGAGTGTTGAGTTTGGCCTG
The DNA here is from genome assembly GCA_900541045.1 of uncultured Collinsella sp. Classification (GTDB taxonomy): domain Bacteria; phylum Actinomycetota; class Coriobacteriia; order Coriobacteriales; family Coriobacteriaceae; genus Collinsella. The sequence continues at coordinate 1,973 of UQID01000008.1, read as the reverse complement.
CTCAAGGCCCTTGCCGGCGGCACGCTCGACTGCGGCGAGAGCGGCTCCACGCTGCGCTTTATGCTGCCCGTCGCCTGCGCGCTGGGTGCGGAGGCCACTTTTGTGGGCCAGGGCCGTCTGGGCACCCGCCCGCTCTCCCCGCTCTCGGACGAGATCATCGCCGCCGGCTGTGACCTGCAGGGCCTAGGCGGTTTTCCGCTCAAAGCGAGCGGCCGCATGCGCCCGGGCACCTTTGTGCTGCCGGGCAACGTGAGCTCGCAGTATATCTCGGGCCTGCTGCTGGCGGCACCGCTGCTGGCCCAGCCCTCCTGCGTGCAGGTGACCGGCCTCATCGAGAGCCGTCCCTACATCAACCTAACGATCCAGGCCATGAAGGCCTTTGGCGTTGAGGTCAACGTCGAGCGCATTCCGGCCAAGGACGGCCAGCCCGAGGTCACGAACTTCCGCGTGAGCAGCGGCTCGTACCGCACGCCCGGCAGCGTGGCCGTCGAGGGCGACTGGTCCAACGCTGCCTTTTGGCTGTGTGCCGGCGCTATCGGCACCGACCCCATCACCGTCGAGGGCGTGTCCCTGAGCTCCGCACAGGGCGACCGCAACGTGCTTGCCGCGCTTTCGCGCTTTGGCGCCCGCATCGTGCGCTCCACCAACGCCGCCACCGTGCAGTCCGACAAGCTCGCCGGCTTTGAGATGAGCGCCCACGACATTCCCGACCTGGTGCCCGTTATCTCGGCCGTGGCCTCGCTGGCACAGGGCCGCACCTTTATCCGCGATTGCGCCCGCCTGCGTATCAAGGAATCCGACCGCCTGGCCACCACCACCCGCGAGCTCACCGCGCTGGGCGCGCAGGTGCGTATTGCCGGCGACGACCTCATCATCAAGGGCGTCGATGCCTTTACCGGCGGCGAGGTCGATTCGCACAACGACCACCGCATCGCCATGATGGCCGCCATCGCCGCGAGCCGTGCCACCGGCGAGGTCGTGATCCACGGCGCCGAGGCCGTCAACAAGTCCTATCCCGATTTTTTCGACCACTACCGCCTGCTGGGCGGCAAGGTCACACTCGAGGAGGAATAGCATGTCCTCGACCTTTGGCAACGTCTTGCACTTAAGCATCTTCGGCCAATCGCACTCCCCCGCTATCGGCTGCTCGCTCGATGGCATCCCGGCGGGCATCGCCGTGGACCAGGAGAAGCTGCAGGCCTTCCTCGACCGTCGCGCCCCCGGCCGCGACGAGACCGCAACCAAACGCCGCGAGGCCGACGCCGCGCATATCATCGCCGGTGTGATCGATGGACATACCACCGGCGCGCCCATCGCCGCGATTATCGAGAACACCAACACGCGCTCCAATGATTACACCGAGCTGCGCCGCAAGCCCCGTCCCGGACATGCGGACTTCCCTGCGCGCGTGAAGTATCACAACATGCACGATGTCGCTGGTGGCGGGCATTTTTCCGGCCGCCTAACGGCCCCCTTATGCATCGCCGGCGGCATTGCGCTGCAGGCACTTGAGGCCCGCGGCATTCAGGTCATGGCGCACGTCGCGCAGATCGGCGGCATCTCCGACCTGCCGATGGACGATATGGTCTATCGCGAGGCCGACCGCAAGGCAATCCTTACGAACGATCTGCCGTGCATTGACGCCGCCGCAGCCGGCCGCATGCGCGAGGAGATTCTTGCCGCGCGCGACGAGCTCGACAGCATCGGCGGCATCGTGGAGTGCGGCATTTACGGGCTTCCCGCGGGCATCGGCGACCCCATGTTCGACGGCATCGAGAACCGCATCGCGCAAATCGCGTTTGGCATTCCCGCCGTAAAGGGCGTGGAGTTTGGCATGGGCTTTGCCGTGGCCGCCATGCGCGGCAGCGAGAACAACGATCCGTATCGCATCGACGCCGAGACCGGCGAGATCGAGGTTGAGTCCAACAACGCCGGCGGCATCCTGGGCGGTATTTCGACCGGCGCGCCCGTCA
>UQID01000007.1 GCA_900541045.1 uncultured Collinsella sp. | reverse complement strand
GCTCGGAGATGTGTATAAGAGACAGGATTTTGACAGCCGAGATTGTGGCCAACGCCGGAAACCCCGGCACCCGCGCTGCCGACGAGTCCGTCGACGAGCAGGGCGTGCCCACTGCCGACGAGCCCACCGCCGTGGCGTTTCGTGAGGTCGTCGATCTGATCGACAGCCTGCCGCTCGATAAGCAGCAGGTTATCGTCCGCGCCTTTACGAGCTTCTTCCATCTGGCTAACCTGTCGGAGGAGAACTACCGTGTCGCGCAGCTGCGTGAGCGCGAGGCCGGCGCATCGACCGATACCGAGGTCGATCCCGCCAACGAACTCACCGTCGCCTATCACCAGTTGGTAAACGAGATGGGTGTCGAGGGCGCCAACGAGCTGCTCGACAAGCTCGAGTTCCACCCTGTCTTTACCGCACATCCCACCGAGGCCCGTCGTAAGGCCGTCGAGGGCAAGATTCGCCGTATCTCCAACCTGCTGGAGGAGCGTCCGCGTCTGGGTGGCTCCGACCTGGTGGAGAACGAGCGCCATATGCTGCAGGAGATCGACGCCTTGGTGCGTACGAGCCCCATCGCGCTCAAGAAGCCCACGCCGGTCGAGGAAGCCGATACCATCATCGACATCTTCGATAACACGCTGTTCGACGTCATCCCCGTCATCTATCGTCGTTTTGACGACTGGGTGCTGGGCGACAAGGCCGGTACCGTGCCGCCGCTGTGCCCGGCATTCTTCCATCCTGGCAGCTGGATCGGCTCCGACCGCGACGGTAACCCCAACGTCACCGCAAAGGTGAGCCGCGAAGTCGCCGCCAAGTATTTCACCCATATGGTGCTCAAGCTCGAGGACAAGTGCCGCCGCATCGGCCGCAACCTCACGCTCGAGGCCACCTACAGCAAGCCGTCTGCCGAGCTCATCAACCTGTGGAACCATCAGGTTGAGATGAGCACCCAGTACACGGCCCGCGCCGAGCTGATCTCCGAGCACGAGCCGCATCGCGCCGTCATGCTCGTCATGGCCGATCGTCTGAACGCCACCGTGCGCCGTATCACCGACACCATGTACCACAGCGCCGATGAGTTCCTGGAGGACTTGCGTGTCGTCCAGCGCTCCTTGGCTGCCTGCGGTGCCGTCCGTGCTGCCTACGGCCCGGTCCAGACCATCATCTGGCAGGTCGAGTCCTTCGGCTTCCATATGGTCGAGATGGAGTTCCGTCAGCACTCCGTGGTGCACGCCCGCGCCCTCAAGGATATTCACGAGAACGGTATCCATGGCGATCTGCAGCCCATGACGCGCGAGGTCATCGATACCTTCCGCGCTATCGGCTCCATCCAAAAGCGCTACGGCAAGAAGATGGCGCACCGCTACATCATCTCGTTCACCAAGAGCGCCCAGCATGTGGCCGACGTCTTTGAGCTTGCCCACCTGTCCTTTGCACACGAGGAGGATGTCCCCGAGCTCGACGTGATCCCGCTGTTCGAGCAGCTCGAGGACCTCGAGGGCTGCGTCGACGTGCTCGACCAGATGCTTACGCTGCCCGTGGTGCAAAAGCGCCTTGCCCAGACCAACCGCCGCATGGAGGTCATGCTGGGCTATTCCGACTCCTCCAAGGATGCTGGTCCTACCACGGCCATGCTCGCGCTGCATTCCGCGCAAGAGCGCATTGCCAAGTGGGCCGAGAAGAACGATATCGACCTGGTGCTCATGCACGGTCGCGGCGGTGCCGTGGGCCGTGGCGGCGGCCCGGCCAACAAGGCCGTGCTGGCGCAGCCCAAGGGTTCGGTCAACTGCTTCTTTAAGCTCACCGAGCAGGGCGAGGTCATCTTTGCCCGTTACGGCAACCGCACGCTGGCTCAGCGCCACGTTGAGTCCGTTGCCGCCGCAACGCTTTTGCAGTCGGCCCCGAGTGTCGAGAAGACCAACACCGAGACCACGCAGAAGTTCTGGGATATGGCCGAGAAGCTTAACGCCGCAAGCCACGAGCGCTATCTGGACCTGCTGAACACCGAGGACTTTACACCGTGGTTCTCGACCGTGACGCCGCTGACTGAGGTCGGTCTGCTGCCGATCGGCTCGCGTCCCGCCAAGCGCGGCCTGGGTGCCAAGTCGCTCGACGACCTGCGTACCATTCCGTGGATCTTCAGCTGGAGCCAGGCACGCATTAACCTGGCCGCTTGGTACGGCCTGGGCACCGCCTGCGAGCAGCTGGGCGATCTTGACCAGCTCAAGGCTGCCTACCAGGAGTGGCCGTTCTTCCGTACCTTTATCGACAACATCGAGATGTCGATCGCCAAGACCGATCAGCGCATCGCCAAGATGTATCTGCACCTGGGCGATCGCCAGGATCTGTCCGAGAAGGTCTTTACCGAGATGCAGCTCACCCGTAAGTGGGTCCTTGCCATCGTCGGTGATGAGTGGCCGCTGCAGCGTCGTCGCGTGCTCGGCTGCGCCGTTCGCGTGCGCAACCCCTACGTCGACGCCCTGTCCATCGCCCAGGTCCGCGCCCTTCGCGAGGTGCGTATGAACCAGGACGAGATGGCCGAGGAGAAGAAGGCCGAGTACATGAGCCTGATTCTTTCGACTGTGACTGGCGTCTCGGCAGGATTGCAAAACACGGGGTAATCGATAGCCCTGTGGCTCTCACCGGGACCCGACGGGTTTCCCTCTGAATGCGTCCTCGCACTTGAAGCCCCCTTATCCTGCTCCTTCGGAGCTGCGGATAAGGGGGCTTCGTGCTGCGGAATGCATTCAGAGGGAAACCCGTCGGGTCCCTTCGTCCTCGGTCTTCAGGGATTGAAGCTGAAGGGGATAATGGTGCGCTTCGCGCCCAATGTGGGGTGCGGCGAGGGCTTCTTGCGTCCTGCGGAGTGTGCCTAAAAGTAAACTAATGGCGGACCCTGCGATGTCCGACCTTTGGCGGATCAGCCGCTGGGTGAGGGTGGTGCTTGGGGCGACGTGCAAAAAACGGAGTTTTCAGCAGCTAAAGATTGATGTATAGGACCATAGGTGACGTTTGCGGTCTTTGTTGATGCCTTTGCGCGCCAATTGGGCCTTGTCAATGTTCAAATATGGATGGTTTCTTGCTGCATGCTGTCTAGAAGGGAAGAACCATGGAGGCTTCTTGGCTTTCGATAGACCTTTAGCTCCAAAGACTTATCTCGCGATGCTGAATACTCCCAAAAATGCACGCTCAGGAGGGGGCTACCCTGTTACGATTCGAAACGCATGCGTCATTCTATGCAGTTTATTGACTAATTTATGCAAGATAGCTTACACGCGCATGCCATAGGACTGATGTTTGTCTCGGCGCCGTTATAGCCATCCTGTCCATAGTGTCTTTTACAAGCTGTCGCGGCCCCCTTTGGGATCGCGGCAGCTTTGTTGTGGGTCAAATATGAACGTTGTGTTAATGAGTCGGTGGACGGTGGTGTTTTTCGGTGAGCGGCGTATCCTTCCAACGGTTTATCTAGTGTGTCAGTTGAAAGGAAGAGGGCGCTCGTCGTTGTTTGAATGTGAATTGCCGTTTGACCACAAGACGCTGCATCTGGAGCTTGAGGACAAGAACTTCGCAGGTGTGATGGAGGGTCATCAAAACGAGTTTGAGACTACAAAAACGCAGCAAGAACTGGTAGAAGAGTCGCTTGCTAATCCTTATGGCTCGCCTTCGCTCGAGGAGCTTTGTGCTGGCAAGAAGGATATCGTTATCATCAGTTCTGACCATACGCGTCCGGTTCCCTCGCGTGTGACGATGCCTATTCTGCTGCATCACATTCATGCTGCTGCGCCCGAGGCTCGCGTTCGTATTCTGGTTGCGACCGGCATGCATCGTCCCTCGACGCACGAGGAACTCGTCAACAAGTATGGCGAGGAGATCGTTGCCAACGAGGAGATCGTCATGCACGTCGCGACTGACGACAGCATGATGAAGAAGATCGGCACCCTGCCTTCTGGCGGCGAGTGCATCATCAACAAGATCGCTGCCGATTGCGACCTGCTGCTTGCCGAGGGCTTTATTGAGCCGCACTTCTTTGCTGGTTTCTCCGGCAGCCGTAAGTCCGTGCTGCCCGGTATCGCCAGCTACAAGACCATCATGTACAACCATAACGGTCAGTTTGTGAACGATTCCCATTCGCGTGCCGGCAACCTGTGCCACAACCACGTGAGCGAGGACATGTTTGCCGCTGCCGAGATGGCTCACCTTGCCTTTGTGCTTAACGTGGTGCTCAACGGCAAGCACGAGGTCATCGGCTCCTTTGCCGGCGACATCCACAAGGCCCACGAGGCCGGCTGCGAGTTCGTGAAGAGCCTTGCCGGCGTTGAGCCCGTCGAGTGCGAGATCGCCATCACCACCAACGGCGGCTACCCGCTCGACCAGAACATCTACCAGGCCGTGAAGGGCATGTGCGCTGCCGAGGCCACGCTTCCCGAGGGCGGCGTGATTATCGACGTCGCCGGTTGTGCCGACGGACACGGTGGCGAGGGCTTCTACCACAACATCGCCGACAACGATCCGGCAGAGTTTGAGCGCGCCTGCATCGACCGTCCTAAGGACGAGACCCTGCCCGACCAGTGGACGAGCCAGATTTTCGCCCGCATCCTGGCGCATCACCCTGTGATCATGGTCACCGACCTGTGCGATCACCAGATGCTCAAGGATATGCACATGACGCCGGTCAACACTATCGAGGAGGCGCTCAAGCTCGCCTTTGAGATGAAGGGTGCCGATGCCAAGGTTGCCGTTATTCCCGATGGCCTGGGCGTTGTCGTCGCGCAGCACTAGTGCGCGGCCTAAACGAATCGTTTTTAACCGACAAGAAAGATAAGGTTTTATGCTTACCAAACTCCTCTGCGAATTCGGCGCAACTGCCCTCATGATCATCTTTGGCGTGGGCGTGCACTGCGATACGGTGCTCAAGGGTACCAAGTATCAGGGCTCCGGCCACATGTTTGCCATCACCACTTGGTCTTTTGGCATCTCGGTCTGCCTGTTTGTCTTTGGCGGTGCCGTGTGCATGAACCCCGCCATGGTGCTTGCCCAGTGCATCGTCGGCCTGGTGCCGTGGAGCAGCTGCATCCCCTTCATGATTGCCGATATGCTCGGCGGCTTTGTGGGCGCCGTAATCGCTTGGCTTATGTATGCCGATGAGTTCAAGGCTTCCGATGGCGTCGTCGATCCCATTGCCCAGCGCAATATCTTCTCGACCAACCCCACCACCGAGGGCACGAACTATGCCCGCAACTTCTTCTGCGAGGCTATCTGCACCTTTGTGTTCATCAGCGCCATCCTTGCTGCCGCTAACCGCGCCGGCGAGAACGTTCTGATGCTCGCTATCTGCGTCGGTCTGATCGTTTGGGCTGTTGGCATGGGCATGGGCGGCATCACCGGCTTCGCCATGAACCAGGCTCGTGACCTTGGTCCTCGCATGGCCTATCAGGTGCTGCCGATCAAGAACAAGGCTGACAACAACTGGAAGTACGGCCTGCTTGTTCCTGGCATCGCTCCGTTTGTCGGTGCTGCTCTGGCCGCGCTGTTTGTGCACGGTTTCTTGGGCATGTTCTAGTCTGAGGCTACATAGTTGTCCGCTGGCCGCATGGGGTAACTTCCCAGCGCGTCCTCGGACATGCAAAAAGGCTCGCTGCGCACTTTGTGCGGCGAGCCTTTTTGCGTCCTGCGGAATGCGCTGGGAAGTTACCCCATGCGGCCAGCTGCGGGGTCTTTGTTGCGTTCGTATAAGCAACCCAACATATATCTGAATTTGGATGGGAGGGGCTTGTTGCTGTTGGGGGGCATTGAAGCGCGAGTGATACTTTGGGATGCGTGGCGCCCTGGGTTGGGGCGATGCTTTGGGGTGAGCTTCTTACTTAGCCGAAGAGGGGTTTTATGGCTGAGAGGTAGTCTTTGGCTACGTCGGCTTTGTCTGCTTGGAAGTTGTGCCAGGCCCACCATTGGACGGTGGCTACGAAGCTTGAGGCTATGTGGTGTAGTAAGAAGCTGCGGTCCATGGTGCCGGCGGGGCCTGTGGGGTCGGCGGGGACGGTTTCGGCTGCTCGTGACATGATGGTCTTGCGGAGACAGTCGGCGAAGACGCGTGAGCCGGCGCCGGCTACCAGCGCTCGGACGCCCTGGCGACGTTCCCATAGATTGTTGAGAATATGCTCGACCTGCACGAGTGGGTCGTCGAGCGGTGTGCCATCGTCATCGAGGGCGTGGGTGCAGATGTCGCTCACGAGCTCGGACAGTAGGTCGTCTTTGCTCTTAAAGAGGCCGTAGAATGTCGCGCGGCCTACGTGGGCGCGCGCGATGATGTCGCCGACGGTGATCTTGCCGTAGTCCTTCTCGCGCAGGAGCTCGGAAAACGCCGCGACAATAGCGGCGCGGCTTTTGGTTTTGCGGGCATCCATGGCTATGCATCCACGTGAACGAGCAGACAACGGAGCGTTCCGGAGCAGCCCTCGTAGGGGCGCTTGCCGGCGCCGTAGCCGACGGCTTCGATGCGGTAGCGTGAGGGCAGTTGGTCGGACGTACGCAGCGCGGTGACGATGGCGGCGCCCGTGGGCGTCACGAGCTCGCCGGCGACCGGTGCGGGCGTGAGGGCGATATTGCCCGCCTGGCATAGGTTGACGACAGCGGGGACGGGAATGGGCATGAGACCGTGGGCACAGCGGATGGTTCCGTGGCCCTCGGAGAGCGACTCGACAACGATGTCCTCAATACCCAGGTTATCGAGGCAGATGGCGACTGAGCAGACGTCGACGATGGAGTCGACGGCGCCCACCTCGTGGAACATGACGGTGTCAGGCGTTTTGCCGTGAGCCTTGGCCTCAGCGGCGGCGAGCGCGGTAAAGATGGCGAGCGCACGACGCTTGGCGCCATCGCTCAGCTGCGAGTCGTCGATAATCTCGGTGACGTCGGCCAGGGAACGGTGGTGATGGTGGTGGTGACCGTTGTGGTCGTGGGCGTGCTCATGCGTGTGCTCGTGGCAGTGGACATGCTCGTCCTCGTGATGATGCTCATGCTCACCATGGTCGTGATGGTGGTGATGAGCATGCTCATGCGTGTGCTCGGCGTCTGCTTCGTTGCCATAGAGCCATGCCATATCGTGGTCGTGGTTCTCGAGCTCCTCTGCCAGCTGAACGTCAAAGTCGCAGGCGTCGATGCCATGCTTGTTTACGCGTGTAACGGCAATCTCAAAGCCGTCGACTGGTAGCGTGGCGAGCTGCTCGCGCAGATGCTCCTCACTGGCGCCCAGATCGAGTAGAGCCGCGACGGTCATGTCGCCGCTGATGCCCGAGGTGCCGTCGATGATAAGCGTGTGCTGATGGTTGGACATGAAATGCTCCTTAGCGGGCGCGGGATGTGCCGGCGCTCAGATGATTGATAAGACTTGCCTGGTAGGCGGCACCGAAGCCGTTGTCGATGTTGACGACCGAAACGCCGCTGGCGCAGGAGTTGAGCATGGCGAGCAGTGCGGCCACGCCGCCAAAGCTCGCGCCATAGCCCACGCTGGTGGGGACGGCGATGACCGGACAGCTCACAAGGCCTCCGATTACGCTCGCCAGGGCGCCTTCCATGCCGGCGATGGCGATGACCACCTGCGCCTGGGCAAGTTCCTCAGCATGAGCGAGCAGGCGGTGCAGGCCGGCGACACCCACGTCGTAGAGGCGATCGACCTCGTTGCCGTAGAACTCGGCCGTCAGTGCCGCCTCTTCGGCGACGGGCAGGTCGCTCGTGCCGGCGCAGGCGACGACAACGCGTCCGTTGCCGGTGGGGGAGGGCTTGCCACCCACCAGGGCGAGCTGGGCGTCCGGGACATATCCCAGGTCGATGTCGTTGTCGAGAAGCTCAGCGGTGCGCGCGGCTTTTTCGGTATCCAGGCGCGTGACCAGGATGCGCTCCTGGCCGGCATCGAGTAATGCTTTGATAATGGCGGCAATTTGCTCGGCGGTTTTACCGGCGCCGTAGACAACCTCGCCGGCTCCCTGGCGCACTCCGCGCGAAAGATCGAGCTGCGCAAAGCCCAAATCGGCGGTCGGAGCCGTCTGGATGCGCGTAAGGGCATCGGCAGGGGTGACTGATCCGCCGGCAACATCGCTCAGCAGCTGCTCAAGATCTCGCTTATCCATATATGTTCCCTTCGACGGCGCAAAGTCTAGCACTCAAAGGGTATGTTTCCGAACACTAAGACAAAATTGTTCGGAAACTATAGGACAGACTGATTCAATTGTTAGACGGATCGGCTAGTCACGCAGGATGATGTCCATGGCGAGCATCAGGTTGCGCTCGTCGATGGCAAACGGGGCGGCTTCGCGCGTCTTAGGCTTGGCGCAAAACGCGATGCCCGTGCCCGCGGCCTGGATCATGGGGATGTCGTTTGCCCCGTCGCCAATAGCGACCGTGTGGGCCATGTCGACGCCGCACTCAACTGCCCAGTCCAGCAGCTGGATGAGCTTGGACTCCTTGGTCACAATGTCGGCAGCCAACTTACCGGTGAGCTTGCCGTCCACGACCTCCAGGCGGTTGGCCAGGCAAAAATCGATGCCCGCGGCGGCCGCGATTTTGTCGGCGACCTCGTGGAAGCCGCCGCTCACCACGCCGACCTTCCAGCCCTTGCTGTGTGCCGAGCGCACAAGCTCCAGCGCGCCGGGGGTAAACGTCACGCGCTCAAAGGTGCGCTCGAACACGCTGTCGTCCAAGCCGGCGAGCAGCCCCACGCGCTCCACGAGCGCTTGCTTAAAGTCCAGCTCGCCGCGCATGGCGCGTTCGGTGATCTGTGCCACCTGTTCGCCTACGCCGGCCTCTTCGCCCAACAGGTCGATGACCTCCTGGTTGATGAGCGTGGAGTCGATATCCATAACGATGAGGCGTGCAGTCATGACGGGCCTTTCCAAGTGCTGTTTTATTGGGGCATATTGTCGCACGTGACGAGCGCGGGCGGGTGCCACGGTGCGGCAATTGTTTCGTCTCCGTCAAGTCTTTGGGCAGGAGCTACTTTTCCGCGGCACATCGACACAGGTGCGATAAGATAGAACGCCATGTCTGGCTGCGCGGTTTACGCAGGCTGGGCAAATCTGTACGACGCCGCCCGGAACGACACGGGGCGGCACAGATCCATAAAGGAGGATCACTGGTATGAGCCAGACCCGTCCCATCGACGAGCATTCCATGCACACCCGTACCTGCGGCGAGCTTCGCCGCGAGAACGTGGGCGAAGAGGTCACCCTCACCGGTTGGGTGAGCCGTCGCCGCGATCACGGCGGCCTTATTTTCTGCGACCTTCGCGACCGCGAGGGCATCACGCAGCTCACCTTCGACCCCGAGCACTCCGACGGCGACGCCTTTAAGATTGCCGAGACCATGCGTCCCGAGTGGCCTATCAAGATCCACGGCGTCGTGCGCTCCCGTGGCGAGGAGACCACCAACGCCAAGCTCGCGACCGGCGAGATCGAGGTCCTGACCGACCACGCCGAGGTTCTCAACACGTCCGTCACCCCGCCGTTCCAGATCGAGGACGGCATCGAGACCAGCGAGGACACCCGTCTGCGCTATCGCTATCTGGACCTCCGTCGTCCCGAGATGATGGCAAACCTCAAGCTGCGCTCCGACTTTACCTTTGCCATTCGCGAGGCGCTGCACAACCGTGAGTTCATGGAGGTCGAGACGCCCTCCCTGTTTAAGTCCACGCCCGAGGGCGCCCGCGACTTCATCGTCCCCAGCCGTATCCAGCCGGGCAACTTCTACGCTCTGCCGCAGTCCCCGCAGCTTCTGAAGCAGCTGCTCATGGTCGGTGGCGTCGAGCGCTACTACCAGGTTGCCAAGTGCTTCCGCGACGAGGACCTGCGTGCCGACCGTCAGCCCGAGTTCACCCAGGTCGATATCGAGATGTCCTTCGTGGACCAGAACGATGTCATGAGCGCGCTCGAAGAGGTTCTTGCCGATGCCTTCGGCCGCATGGGTGTCGAGATGCCCACGCCGCTGCGTCGCATGGACTACTGGGAGGCCATGGACACCTATGGCTCCGACAAGCCCGATACCCGCTATGGCATGCACCTGGTCGACCTGACTGACATCTTTGCCAACTCCAAGTTCAAGGTCTTCGCGACCGCCGCAAACGAGGAGGGCTCCGTCGTCAAGGCCATCAACGCCAAGGGCGCCGGTGCCTGGGCACGTGCCAAGATCGATAAGCTCGCCGGCGTGGCCTCCACGTTTGGCGCCAAGGGCCTGGCCTGGATCGCTTTCCGCGAGGACGGCTCCATTAACAGCCCCATCGTCAAGTTCTTCTCGGACGAGGAGATGGCGGCTCTGCGCGAGCGCATGGACGTCGAGCCCGGCGACCTTGTGATGTTCGCCGCCGGCCCGCGTCTGCTCTCTGACGAGATCCTGGGCGGCATGCGTTCTCATATGGCCAACGCACTCGAGATCAAGCGCGAGGGTCACGACTTCCTGTGGGTCGTCAACTTCCCGCTGTTCCATTGGGACGAGGATCGCAAGGCCTATGCTGCCGAGCACCAGCCCTTTACCCTGCCGACCGAGACCGACATCGCCAAGATCGAGGCCGACCCGCTGGCAGCCGGTTCTTGCACCTACGACTTTGTCATGGACGGCTTTGAGGCCGGCGGCGGCGGTATGCGTATCCACAACGCCGAGATGCAGATGTCCATGCTCAAGCTCCTGGGCTTTACCGAGGAGCGTGCCGAGTCTCAGTTCGGCTTCCTCATGGAGGCGCTCAAGTTTGGTGCGCCCCCGATGGGCGGTTTCGCTCTGGGCCTGGACCGCGTGTGCATGCTGCTCACCGGCTCCGACTCCATCCGCGACGTCATGGCGTTCCCCAAGACGGCCAGCGGCTCCGACCTTATGTCGGGCGCTCCGAGTGCCGTTAGTGGCGCCCAGCTCAAGGACGTTAGCCTGCGCCTGATGTAGGCAAGCGGCTACATATTGCCTGTAACGAGGGAAGGACGTGTGCCTTCCCTCGTTTTTTATGGGACGGGGGTGCGCCGGTAACGTACAATAACTACCACGTGGCTGGGTTTTGCCGGCCGATGTGCGATGTCGCGGGAGGGGACATGGTCGAGTTTACGAAGACGATTAAAGATCCGTTGGGACTGCATGCCCGCCCGGTTGCGCTGCTCTATGACATTATCGCCAAGCATCGCAGCGACGTGTCGGTCAGCATCGGCGACCGCCATACCGACGGTCGCGACGTTATGGGCCTCATGGCTCTCTACGGCGAGTGCGGCGAGGACATCATCTTCCGCGTTTCGGGCGTAGATGAGGCCTCCTGTGTCACATCGATCAGAAATCTCTCGCTTTAAGCATGACAGGGCGTGGTAAAGGATGGTCCTTTGCCGCGCCCTTTTGTTTCGTATAGGAAACTTTTTCGAAATCTGAATGGGGACCCTTTCCAAAAAGTTAACCACGTGCTAGTTTACTAAAGCGAACATAGACGTGGTTAACTTTTATCGCGTCGATGTTGAGGACGAACTGACGTTAGGAGCCACTCATGTCTTGCGGACCGCAGATGCCGGCAATGCCGCTTTCGATGGTAAAAGCGGGCGAAACCGTGCGCGTGTCTCGTGTAAAGGGCAATGAGGATATGAAGCACCACCTCAAGGACCTCGGCTTTGTCGAGGGCAGCGAAATTCACGTGGTGAGCTCGAGTGGCGCCAATATCATCGTCACGGTGCTGGGCGCACGCTTTGGTATCGATTCCAAGGTTGCCATGCACATCATGACCGTCGGTTAGTCGACGGTATTTCTGTACGCACTGAAAGGGGGACAAGTAAATGAAGACGTTGGGTGACGTTAAGGTGGGCGAGAGCTCCACCATCGTCAAGCTTCACGGTGAGGGTGCGCTTCGCCGCCACCTTATGGACCTGGGGCTCATCAAGGGCACTTCGTTCAAGGTCGTGAAGGTTGCACCGCTCGGTGATCCGGTCGAGATCAACGTGCGCGGCTACGAGCTTTCCATCCGCAAGGAGGAGGCCGCCGTCGTCGAGGTCCAGTAAGGACTCGCGGCGCATATTTCTGCAGATAAAGTTAGGTTTTTCTAACTTAATGCAGCATCTTTGAAGCACATTATCCAGCCTGCGCGGAGAAAGCAGCGCAGGCACACAAGGAAGAAGGATTGAATGGCGGATTCTCAGATCCATGTCGCGCTGGCGGGTAACCCCAACTGCGGCAAGACCACGCTTTTCAACCTGATCACCGGCGCCAACGGCTACGTTGGCAACTGGCCCGGCGTCACGGTTGAGAAAAAGGAAGCCAAGCTCCTAAGCGACAAGAACGTTACCATCACGGACCTCCCTGGCATCTACTCGCTTTCCCCCTACAGCCCCGAGGAGCAATGCTCGCGCGATTACCTCATGAGCGGCGAGCCCGATGTTGTCGTCCAGGTTGTCGACGCCACCAACCTCGAGCGCAACCTGTATCTGGCGCTTCAGGTTATCGAGACCGGCCTGCCCGTGGTCGTTGCCCTCAACATGGCCGACCTGGTCGAGAAGAACGGCGACAAGATCGATACCGACAAGCTTTCCAAGAAGCTCGGCTGCCCGGTCATGATGATCTCGGCTCTTAAGAACAAGGGCATCACGGAGCTGTTCGAGCAGGTCAAGAAGTCCGCTGCTACCAAGGGCCAGGTGCCGGAGCACAAGTTTGACTCTTCCATCGAGGATGTTCTGACCCACATCGAGAACAACCTGCCGGATAGCGTCCCCGCCAACAAGCGCCGCTACTACGCCGTCAAGCTGTTCGAGCGCGATGCGGACGCCTGCAAGCTTATCAACCTTACCAAGGAGAAGGCCGCTCGCGTGGAGCAGCTGGTCGCCCAGTGCGAGCAGGATTGCGACGACGACGCCGAGTCCATCATCACCGGTGAGCGCTACGGCGTCATCGCCCACATCATCGACGAGTGCATGACCAAGGCTCCGGCAAAGATGAGCACCTCCGAGAAGATCGACCGCGTGGTTACCAACCGTATCCTGGGCCTGCCGATTTTTGTCGTCATCATGTTCTGCGTGTACTACATCGCCGTTTCCACCTTGGGTGGCACGGTGACGGACTTCACCAACGACCAGCTCTTCGGCACCGACGGCTGGTACGTGCTCGGTCAGGGCCGCGACGCTTACGACGCGGCTGTCGAGGCCGCGGGTGACGACGCCGACTCGGTCGACCCGGCACAGTACGGCCCCTATGTCCCGGGTATCACCACCATGGTGCACGATGCCCTCGTGGCGGGTGGCACCGAGGACGGTGGCCTGGTCGATTCGCTGGTCTGCGACGGTATCGTTGGCGGCCTGGGCGCCATCTTCGGCTTTGTGCCGCAGATGTTCCTGCTGTTCGTGATGCTGTCCTTCCTGGAGGACTGCGGCTACATGGCCCGCGTCGCCTTTATCATGGACCGCGTGTTCCGCCGCTTTGGCCTGTCCGGTAAGTCCTTCATCCCCATGCTCGTGTCCTCGGGCTGCGGCGTCCCTGGCGTCATGGCCACCAAGACCATCGAGAACGAGAAGGACCGCCGCATGACGGTCATGACCACCACGTTCATCCCCTGTGGCGCTAAGCTGCCGATCATCGCCCTGCTCATGGGCTCCATCATCGGCGATTCTTCCACTACCGCCGCGTGGATCAGCCCGCTCTTCTACTTCCTGGGTGTCTTTGCCGTCATCGGCTCGGGTCTGATGCTCAAGAAGACCAAGCTCTTCGCCGGTCGCCCGACGCCGTTCGTTATGGAGCTTCCCGCCTACCACTTCCCGGCGATCCGCTCTTGGGCGCTGCACGTGTGGGAGCGCTGCTGGGCCTTTATCAAGAAGGCCGGCACGGTCATCTTCGCGTCCACTGTCGTGGTTTGGTTCCTGTCCAACTTTGGTAGCTACAACGGTTCCTTTGGCTTCCTGCCTGCGATGGACGGCATCCCCGAGGAGTTCATGGACTACTCCGTGCTCGCCATGCTGGGCAACCTGGTCGCTTGGATCTTCGCCCCGCTCGGCTTTAGCACCTGGCAGGCAACCGCACTGACCGTCTCTGGCCTCGTCGCCAAGGAGAACGTCGTCGCCACCGCCGGCTCGCTGCTGTCCGTCGCCGACGCGGGCGAGACCGACCCGAGCCTGTGGACCGCGTTTGCCGGCATGTTCCCCACTATGGGCGCTTGCGTGGCTTTCGGCGCCTTCAACCTGCTGTGCGCTCCGTGCTTTGCCGCCATTGGCACCATCCGCAACCAGATGGACTCTGGCAAGTGGACCGCGATTGCCATCGGCTACGAGTGCGCCTTCGCTTGGGTGATCGGCCTGTTCATCAACCAGTTCTACAACCTGCTTGTCCTTGGGCAGTTTGGTATCTGGACGGTTGTGGCCATTGTGCTGCTGGTTGCGATGCTCTTCCAGATTTTCCGACCCATGCCCAAGCATGCATGGACCGATGAGGACGAGACCAACACTGCTTCCGCCGCAGTTTCCGCTTAAGTCCGAATAAGGATTAACCCCTTTCCACGAGCCCGGGTGTCCCAGCGACACTCGGGCTTTTTGGTGGGAGAGATGTGGCGTTTCCGCAGATAAAACCGACCAAAGCAAACCTGTCCCTTTTTGGTAGGTGGAGAATGGGGTAAAGTAAGTGGTGGTTAACTAGAGGAGGCTTGCTATGGCACCTATCGATATTGTTGTACTGGCTGTTATTGGTATTGCGTTTGTCGCGGTATGCGTGCGCATCTACCGCAAGGGCACCTGCGCCGACTGCGCTCAGGGTGGCGTTTGCACGGGGCATTGCTCCAACAAAAAGACGTGCGCCGCACTTAAGGGCGTGGACAAAATCGCCGAAGACTTGGGCCGCGGTATCAAATAAGGTCTAGACATCCAAGCGCCTCGCGAGCATCCGTTCGCGGGGCGCTTTGCGCATTTGAGGGAGAGCACGGCGAGTCGAAGAGTATTTTTGGGGTATCGTTAACTGGACTATTAATTGGCAACTTATCTATAACGGAGTAACCGCATGAGCGCTCGCGTAACCATGAAGGACATAGCCGCCGAGCTTGGCGTTTCCATCAATACCGTGCACAAGGCCCTGACGGGAAAGGCCGGCGTGAGCGAATCCGTGCGCGCCAAGGTGAACGCCAAGGCCGAGGCCATGGGCTATCACCGCAACACAAGTGCCTCAAGCCTACGCCGCAAGGATATCAATCTGGTGTTTTGCCTGCCCCGCGCATCGCGCGAGGGAGCGTACTTTTTCCGTTACCTGTGGGAAGGCTGCAATCGCTTTGAACAGGAGGTTATCGACCGGGGCATTACGGTTGAGCGCGTTGAATTTGGCGTGGGCGGCTACGCTGATGCACTCGAGCAAATCGACGAGCGTCTGCAGGTGGGCGAGAAGATTGATGGCTTGCTCGCCTATGCGCCGGGCGACGATCGTGCGACTGAGCTTTTGGGGCAGATCGCCGAGGCGGGCGTGACGATTGAGCTTGTCGACGGCGACCGTCCGCATTTGAATCGTTTGGGTGCGAGCTTGGCCGATTATTCGACGGCAGGCAGCCTTATGGCCGAGCAGGCGGCAAACCTGGTCCATGCTTCTGGGGCCGACGCCCGCGTGCTCCTTTTGACAGGCGACCCATATACCGATTCGCACTATCTAACCGCCCGCGCCTTCCACAATTACCTGCGCGAACGTGATATTCCATGGCAGGTTGAGGATCTTGCAGGTGCCCATGCGCAAGTCAAACAACTCGAGCATGAGCTCGAAAAGCGCTTGAGTGCGCCGGACGCCCCTGAACTTATCTGTAGCGTTTTTGCCGTTGGTTCCGAAGTGGTTGCCGACGCGCTCGTCTCGACCGGCAAGGCCGGTCAGGTTATGGTGATCGGCAACGACCTGTTTCCCGAAAGCGCCCTGGCCTTGCGCCGCGGTATCTTTACCAATATTGTCTATAAGGACCCGACGAGCCTGGCGTATCGCGGCGCTAAGACGCTGGGCGATTATCTGCTGTGGGGAAGGACCCCGACGGTGCCCGTCCAGAAGGGCGCCGTCGAGATGGTATTTGCCAGCAATGTCGACCGCTACTGCGAACTTGCGGGTATTTAGCCGATTGAGCAGGTACCCCCTCTTGCGACGTGCATTTTTGGGAGTATTCAGTATTGGCATGCCCTGAATGAGGTGCAGAACGACTGTTTTAAGTGCCCCCGATGGCGTAATTTGCCATCGGGGGCACTTTTTATGCCGATCGGGCGCTATCTGCGTTCCAAATAGGACGCTGAGGATGGCGCACGGCGCGCTCCAATGCTGAATACTCCCAAAAATGTACGTCGGGACATGACCCACCTGAGCAAAAGCGCTCAAGTTCGGTGTTCGGGGACGCCAACCAGTCCGCAATACATGCAAGTCACATCTCCAGCAACCGTTGAACGGGCAAAATCTACCGTTCACCCCGTGGTGGTTAGGTGAACGTTCACCTTTTGAGGTGCAATAGATTAGTATAGTGAACGTTCACCTAAAGGATAACGAGCGCGCCGTGCGCCCGCGTTGCCAGCAAAGGGGCTGTTTGATGAAAAACTTTATGGACGATCAGGATTTCCTGCTGAGCACTAAGACCGGCGAGGAACTGTTCCACAACTTTGCCGAGGGCATGCCCATCGTCGACTATCACTGCCACATTTCTCCTAAGGAGATTTGGGAGGACAAGCGTTTCGAGAACATCACCGAGGTTTGGCTGGGCGGCGACCACTACAAGTGGCGCCTGATGCGTGCCAACGGCGTCGACGAGCGTTTTATCACTGGCGACGCCCCTGCTCGCGAGAAGTTCCAAAAGTGGGCCGAGACCCTGGGTCGCTGCGTTGGCAACCCCGTCTTTGAGTGGAGCCACCTGGAGCTTAAGCGCTACTTTGGCTACGAGGGCGTCCTCAACGGCAAGACTGCCCAGGAGGTCTGGGACCTTGCCAACGCCAAGCTCGCTGAGGCTAGCTTTACCTGCCGCAACCTGATCAAGCAGTCCAACGTCCGCATGATCTGCACTACCGACGACCCCGCCGACAGCTTTGAGTGGCACAAGAAGATTGCCGCCGACGACAGCTTTGACGTTCAGGTCGTTCCCGCCATGCGCCCCGATGCCGCTTTGCGCATCGAGCGCGGCCAGGAGTTTGCCGACTACTGCAAGCACCTCTCCGAGGTTGCCGGCGTTGAGGTCAGCGACTTTGAGGGCATGAAGGCTGCCATTTCCAAGCGCTACGACGTTGCTCACGAGTTGGGCTGCCGCGCCTCCGACCACGCACTCGACTACGTTATGTACGTCCCGGCTACCGTCGACGAGATCGAGGCTATCTTTGCCAAGGGTCTGGCTGCCGAGCCGCTCACCGAGGAAGAGGTCCTCAAGTACAAGACCGCCTTTATGCAGTTTGTCGCCGGCGAGTATGTCCGTCTGGGTTGGGCCATGCAGCTGCACTTTGGCTGCAAGCGTGACAACAACCGTGCCATGTTCGCCAAGCTCGGTCCCGACACCGGTTACGACTGCATCTCCAACTACACACCGTCCGACCAGCTCGCCGATTTCCTCAACTCCATCCAGGAGACCTGCGGCCTGCCCAAGACCATCCTGTACAGCCTGAACCCCATCGATAAAACCATGATCGACACCGTCATGGGCTGCTTCCAGGAGGCCCCGACCGCCGGCAAGATCCAGAACGGTTCCGCTTGGTGGTTCAATGACAACGAGGTCGGCATGCGCGAGCAGCTCACGGCCCTTGCCAACGAGGGCGTTCTGGGCAACTTTGTCGGCATGCTCACCGACTCCCGTTCTTTCCTGTCCTACCCGCGCCACGAGTACTTCCGCCGCGTGCTGTGCAGCGTGATCGGCGAGTGGGTCGAGCAGGGCAAGTACCCGGCCGACATGGAGCTGCTGGGCACCATCGTGCGCGACATCAGCTACAACAACTCCGTCCGCTACTTCGGTTTTGACCTGGAGACCGTCGAGGCCTAAGTTCGCACCGAGCCACATCGAACCCGGGAGCGCCGTCGCCACACGCGGCGCCCCCGTTTTGCTTGCACGCTAACAAACATCTAAGGAGACACATAGATGGAGAACATCAGCTACGAGACGCTCGAGAAGATCGGCTACGAGGGCTACCTGCTGCCCAAGGACGCCCCCGAGAAGGTCCTGCAGTTTGGCGAGGGCAACTTCCTGCGCGCTTTCGTGGACCGCTTCTTTGACATGGGCAACGAGGCTACCGGCTGGAACGGCAAGATCGTCATGGTGCAGCCCATCAGCGGTGCCTTTGGCTTTGCCGACGGCATCAATGCCCAGGACGACCTGTACACCGTGCTGGTGCGCGGCAAGGAGAACGGCAACACGGTTGATGAGTCCCGCGTGATCAGCGCCTGCAGCCGCTGCCTCAACCCGTACCGCGAGGCCGACTACCACGCCATCATGGAGGTCGCCGTCTCCGATGACCTAGAGATCATCGTCTCCAACACCACCGAGGCCGGCATTGCCTACGACCCGTCCTGCAAGGCCGACGACATGCCGCCCGCGAGTTTCCCGGCCAAGCTGGCCCAGGTGCTCCACACCCGCTGGGCTGCCGGCAAGTCGGGCGTCATCGTGCTCGCCTGCGAGCTCATCGACCACAACGGCGAGGAGCTGCTGCGCATCATGAACCAGTACGTGAGCGACTGGGGCTGGGAGGACGAGTTCTCGCAGTGGATGGCCAATGACTGCACCATCTGCACCACGCTCGTCGACACCATCGTCCCCGGCCGCATCCGCGACGCATCCGAGGCCGCCGCAGTGGCTGAGCGTCTGGGCTACGAGGACCCCTTCCTGGCTGTGCGCGAGCCCTTCCAGATGTGGGGCATCCAGGGCGATGAGTCGCTCAAGGAGCGTCTGCCCTTCGTGAAGGCCGGCCTGCCGGGCGTCTTTGTGACCCCCGATGTCACCCCGTACAAGAAGCGCAAGGTCCGCATCCTCAACGGCGCCCACACCGCCTTTGTCCCGGGTTCCTGGGTTGCCGGCTTTGACATCGTGCGCGACTGCATGCACGACGAGACCGTCCGCGGCTTTATGAACACCATGCTCTACGACGAGGTCATCCCGACGCTTGCCGCCGACCTTGATGTCGAGGACTGCAAGGCCTTTGCCGCTGCCGTCGAGAACCGCTTCGATAACCCGTTTATCGATCACGCGCTGCTCTCCATCTGCCTCAACTCCACTGCCAAGTGGCGCGCCCGCGACCTGCCCACGCTCAAGGACTACGTTGCCGAGACTGGCAACCTGCCCAAGTGCCTGGCGACGAGCCTCGCTACGCTCATCTCCTTCTACACGCAGGAGCTCGTGTCCCGCGAGGGCGACGGCCTGCACCTGCGTCGCTCCGACGGCACCGAGTACACCGCTCAGGACGACGCCTTCGTGCTCGACTTCTACGCCGCCCATGCCGGCGCCGACGATGCCCAGCTGGTGCACGACGTGCTCACCAACGAGCAGATGTGGGGCGAGGACCTTACGCAGATCGCAGGTCTTGAGGAGTTTGTCGTCAGCGCGCTCGCTGTCGTGCGTGCCGAGGGCGCCAAGCAGGCCTTCGCCAACGCTCAGGCGTAAATTTCCGGCGCAGACGCGGGCGCGGGACGGCGTGCCCGCGTCTCGACTTCTGCTCAACCTGTAGGGTTAGGACCATTTGCAATGAACACTATCCAGATCAATCCGGCCGACAACGTGATCGTCGCGCTGTCGCCGCTTGCCAAGGGCACCGCCGTCGCGGTTCCCGGGGTGGGCGAGGTCGTGGCCGCGGAGGATATTCCGCAGGGTCATAAGATGGCCGTGCGCTCGATTGCCGCGGGGGAGGACGTCATCAAGTACGGCCTTCCTATCGGCCATGTGACGGGCGATGTCCAGCCCGGTCAGTGGCTTCATACACATAATGTCAAGACCAACCTTTCGGGCGAGGTCGAGTACGCCTACAACCCCACGCATCCGGTCGTGGATCCCGTTGAGCCTGAGACCTTTATGGGCTTCCGCCGCGCCGACGGTCGTGCCGCGACGCGTAATGAGCTGTGGATCATCCCCACGGTCGGCTGTGTCAACGAAGTCGCCCGTGCCATGTGTGAGCAGGCCCAGAATCTGGTCGATGGCTCGCTGGAGGGTGTTTACTATTTCCCGCATCCCTTTGGCTGCTCGCAGACCGGCGCCGACCATGTCCAGACGCGTCGTCTGCTGGTGGCGCTCTCGCGTCATCCTAATGCGGCCGGTGTGCTGTTCCTGTCGCTTGGTTGCGAGAACTGCACACACCAGCAGGTGCTCGACGAGCTCGGTGACTTCGATCACGAGCGCGTCCGCTTCCTCACCTGCCAGGATGTAGCCGACGAACAGTTCGAGGGTCGCAAAATCCTGTCCGAGCTTGCCGACCTGGCCAAGCAGGCCAAGCGTGAGCCCATTCCTGCCTCCGAGCTGGTCATTGGCCTTAAGTGCGGCGGCTCTGACGGTCTTTCGGGCATTACCGCCAACCCCACGATCGGTCGCGTGAGCGATATGGTCGTCGCCCGTGGCGGCACGTCGGTGCTTACCGAGGTGCCCGAGATGTTTGGCGCCGAGAGTATCCTGCTCGATCGCTGTGAGAACGAGCAGGTCTTTGGCGCCGCCTCCGACATGCTCAACGGCTTTAAGGACTACTTTATTAGCCACGGCGAGGTTGTCTACGAGAACCCGAGCCCCGGCAACAAGGACGGAGGTATTACCACGCTCGAGGACAAGAGCTGCGGCTGCGTGCAAAAGGGCGGATCTGCCCCCATCGTCGACGTGCTGCCGTATGCCGGCCAGGCAACTAAACACGGCCTGAACATGCTGTGCGGTCCGGGCAACGACATGGTATCCACCACGGCGTTGACGGCTGCCGGCTGCCACGTGATTCTGTTCTCGACCGGCCGCGGCACACCGTTTGGCGCGCCGGCGCCTACGCTCAAAGTGTTCACCAACCAGCGTTTGTGCGACCACAAGGCCAATTGGATGGACTTTAACGCCGGCGTGATTGCCACGGGTGAGCGCACGCTCGACGAGGCCGCCCGCGATTTGTACCAGCTGGTGCTACAGACGGCGAGCGGTAAGCTCACGAGTGCCGAGCGCCGTGGCTGTCACGAGATCAGTATCTGGAAGGACGGCGTCTGCTTGTAGCGGCAAGTGCGCCCAAGCATAGCGCGATGTCATCGGCCCCGTCGGGAGTGTTCCCGGCGGGGCTTTTTCGTTTCGTGGTTAAGTGAATATGTTGGAAAATCTGATAAACGTTCACCTATCTCATGGCTGTCCAGCATGGCACCCTTACCAGCAGAAAATAGGTGTGAGGATCTCAATTGTGTCCGTTCAGCGGTAAAAATCGACCGTTCAAGGATATTATTCAAGTGAACGTTCACCTGTCGTAAGCAATCGCGCATAATCTAACTAAACGTTCACCCTGAACGCTGGGCAGACAGATGTCAGTGTGGACTCCAATGTCTTGCTGCAAGACAATCGAGAAAAGAGAGGGAGCTCGATGACTAATAAGATCGGAAAAAAGCGTAAGATCACATTCTGGACGCGCTTGGGCTTTGGTATGGGCGGTATGCTCAATTCCGGTGCCCTGACCTTTACGCACAGCTACATGGTGCTGTTCCTGTCTACGGAGTGTGGCCTGTCCGCAGGCGAGGCTGCACTGATCAGCTCGTTTGCCATCTATGTCAACGCCATTCTTTGCCCGCTGATGGGCTTTGTGGCCGATAACTTCTATGCCACCAAGATTGGCCGCATCTTTGGTCGTCGTCGTTTCTGGATCTTGCGAGATGACCGACGACTTTAAGGAGCGTACGTACCTCACCGGCTACAAGCATCTCTTTGGTAACGCCGCCGGCTTCCTGATGGCTGCACTTGTGGGCTTCGGCTTTGGCACCTTCGGCGAGACCAACCCGTTCAGCTACTTCATCATCGCTACGGTCAACGCTTCGGTCATGGCAATCTCGCTGCTTTGTGTGTACCTGTCCACGTGGGAGCACACCCCCGAGGAGGTCGCTCAGGAGAAGATCGAGAGCGTCGGCGAGGGTATCAAGAAGTTCTTCATCGACGTTATCTCCACCTTCCGCAACAAGTCCTTCCGCAAGGTCCTGTACGCACAGGTCTCCACGAAGCTCGCTGCTGCCTGCTGGTCTGCCTGCCTGTCCTTCTTCATCGTCTACTGCCTGCAGATTCCTAAGTCCTACGAGTCCGTGATGGAGATGCCTGGCAAGGTCGTCGCTATCGTCTGCACCGCCATCTGGGTCGCCCTCATGGCCAAGAAGGGCTTCCACAAGTCTTGGTACCTCGCAAATGTCGGTTGCGCTGCGTGCATCATTGCCTACAACTACTTCGCCTTTGGTCAGATCAACGGCACCTCCACGGTCGCCATCGCCATGATCGCCTACCCCATCATCTTCGCCATCTGGAAGTTCTTCTACGTCGGCTTCCAGTACCTGCCCGATGTTCTGCTCAACTACATCCCCGATGTCGATGAGCTCATCACCCTGCGTCGTCGCGAGGGCATCTACAGCTCCGCTCAGCAGCTCTGTCAGCAGATCGCCCAGGCTATCGCCGTTAACGCATGGGCCATCGTCCTTGCTGCCTCCGGCTTCATTCAGACCGCCGGCAACAGCGACGCCGTGACCCAGCCCGCCACCGTGCCTCTGTACATCTGCGGCTACATGCTCATCGGCTGCGCCGGCTTCTTCCTGTTCGCGGCTGTCCTTGCCCGCGGCATCAAGATCGACAAGGAGCAGTGCGACGTCCTTTGCGACGAGATCCGCCGCGTCAAGGAGGGCGGCAAGATGGCCGACGTCAAGCCCGAGGTCAAGGCGCTTTGCGAGGAGCTCTCCGGCTTTAAGTACGAGGACTGCTTTGCCCACAACAACGTTGGCTTCCAGGACGGTAGCGTAACCCCCGCCGAGTAAGGCCGACATATCGTCCAAATCACAGGGCCGTGCCACCGGAATTCCGCCGGCAGGCACGGCCCTTTTTTAACAGCGTACAATTTGCCTTTAGAGCATCTTTTTGAGGGAGAAATCCATGGAGACGAACGTTATCTGGCGCAACGCCCGCGCGGCCGTGATCGAGCTTGACGACGGCGGTTACTTTACCTGTGCCGATACGTGGGAGATCTTTGTCAACGACGAGCCTGCCGGTACCACGAATACGGTCGAGACCTATGTCGACGGCCTGACCCCCGGCAAGCGCAACCTGGTTCGTTTTGTTTGTGGCGAGCGTGAGCTGAGCGTAGGTGTCACCACGCCGGCTGAGCCCTTTACCATCAACGTTCGCGACTGTGGTGCCAAGGGCGATGCCGAGCATGATGACACCACCAACATCCAGGCTGCCATCATGGCCTGCCCCGAGGGTGGCCGCGTGTTGATCCCCGCCGGTAGTTATCGCATCAAGTCCCTCTTCCTTAAGAGCAATATCAACATCGAGCTCGCCGAGGGGGCGGTGCTGCTGGCTCGCCACGATCGTGCGGCGCTTGCCTATATCCCCGGTACGGTCAAGGGCGACGAGGGCGTCGGGTATGCCGGCACCGATATGCTGCCCCTGGGCCGCTGGGAGGGCGAGAGCTTCTCGACCTACTGCTCTACTTTTACGGGTCTGAGCGTGCACGACGTGTGCATCTATGGTCGTGGTGCCATCGACGGTCAGACCGATTTTGCCGAGGACAACTGGTGGAACAAGGACTTTAAGAACATCTTTCGCCCGGAGGAGGGCCGCGAGGTCGCCCGCCCGCGCATGATCTTCCTATCCGAGTGTGAGAACGTGAGCTTGGCCGGCTTCACTGTCCGCAACAGCCCGGCGTGGAACATCCACCCCGTCCTGTGCGAGCACGTCGATGCGCTCTGCCTGTCCATCGAGGGTCCCAAGAACTCCCACAACACCGACGGCTTCGATCCCGAGAGCTGCGGTTTTGTTCGCATCCTTGGTTGTCAGTTCTCAGTGGGTGACGACTGCATCGCCGTCAAGAGCGGCAAGCTGGGCATTGAGCCCGAGCTTCGTCCCGCCACGCACGACGTGCTGATCTCTCACTGCTACATGCACGATGGTCACGGCGCCGTGGTCCTGGGTTCAGAGGCTGCCGGCGGCATCAAGGACCTTACCGTGAGCAAGTGCCTCTTTGAGCGCACTGACCGTGGCCTGCGCGTCAAGACCCGCCGTGGACGCGGCAAGGATGCCGTCAACGAGGGCATCACCTTCGAGCACATTCGCATGGACGAGGTGCTCACGCCCTTCGTGGTCAATTCGTTCTACTTCTGTGACAAGGACGGCAAGACCGATTACGTGCAGTCTCGCGAGGCTTTGCCTGTCGACGACCGCACGCCCGGCTTTGGTGCCACGACGTTTTGCGATATCGAGGCCACCAACTGCCATGCTGCCGCGGCCTATATCACGGGTCTGCCCGAGAGCAAGGTGACGCGCCTGACGTTCCAGGATGTCCACGTGACCTTTGCCGATGATGCTGAGCCCTTTGTTCCGGCCATGGCCTGCGGCGTTGAGCCCATGGTGCGTCAGGGCATCATTGCGCAAAACGTCAAGGTGCTCGACCTGCAAAATGTGGTGATCGAGGGCCAGGACGGCGAGGAGCTGCAGCTCCAGAACGTCGACAAGGTTGTCCGCGCGTAAGCGTCTGCTCTTAAACAATCGAATCCGGCATGTTGTGACGTGCGATGGACGGGGCCTTCCCGACCCATCGCACGTGCTCTTTATATGCCGGAACTGCAGCGTAGAGGGCTCGCGACGAAAGGGTGTAGCGACTGATGATGATTGAAGAACAAGTTTTTGAAGTATCGACCGAGCGTGAGGGGGCATACCGCAGCATCTCCGAGGCCTTGGAGGCAGTCGATCGGCTCCATCCGGATGCCGAGCAGCCGGTGAGGATCCATATCGATCCGGGTGAGTATCGCGAGCGGGTCGAGATTCATCGACCGCATGTGACGCTGGTGGGCGAGACGGCTGACAGCGTGCGCATCGTGGGCGGCCTGGGTGCCAAGATGCCCTCGGAGGACGGCTCGGGTGTCGACGGCACGCTCGGCACGTTTAGGACCTATACCGTCTTGGTCGATGCCGACGACGTGCGGCTCGAGAACCTCACAATCGTCAACGACGCCGGTGACGGTCGCGAGGTGGGGCAGGCGATTGCCCTGTACGCCGACGGCGATCGTCTGGTAGTCGACGCCTGCCGCATTACGGGCCACCAGGACACGCTGTTTTTGGGCCCGTTGCCACCGCGCGAAGTCAAGCCGGGCGGGTTTATTGGCCCCAAGCAGTTCGCGCCGCGCCGGGTGGGCCGCCAGTATTTTCGACGTTGCCGGATTGAGGGCGACGTTGACTTTATCTTTGGCGGCGCGCGTGCCTATTTTGAGGGGTGCGAGATCCGCTCGCTCAACCGCAATATGGACGTGAACGGCTACGTGACGGCGGCATCGACGCCCGAGGGAGAACCATACGGCTTCGTGTTCCACGGCTGCTCGTTTACAGCTCCGCAGGACGTGGCGCCGGACTCGGTCTACCTGGGTCGTCCGTGGCGCGAATGGGCCCAGACCGTGCTGATCGATTGCTGGCTGGGACAGCACATCAAGCGCGAAGGCTGGTGGGATTGGAATAAGCCGGCGGCGCGCGAGAGTGCATGCTGCGCCGGCGCAATCTTGCATGGCCCGGCGGGCGATACTGCCGGCTGGGTGCCATGGGCCCGCGAGCTCGATGCGGCGGCCGCTGCCCGGTACGCCCGCGACCAGGTACTTGCCGGTGCAGACGGCTGGGACCCCGAGGGCGGCTCGGGCGATGCTGTGGAGACCGCCAGTCTTTCCGATAGCGGTCGCACGGTGCACATCGACACCTATTACGAAGACGAACCGGCGTTTCGCGACCGTCTTAAGCGCGAGGGCCGTTCCGCCGCGTTTAAGGGCACGACGCCTGGCGACTTTGGAGCATGGCAGATTGCGACGAGGGCTCGGCTGTTTGACCTGTTGGGCTTCTCGCTTATGGATCGCGTGCCGATTGAGGTACGCGAGCTCGATCGGGTGCGGATTGCCGGCGGCATCGTGCGCACCCATGCGATGCTGCAAGTGGAGCGCGACGTTTGGATGCCGTTCTATCTGCTGGAGCCGCAGGCGCCCAAGCTCGATGCGCACGGCTGCAAGCGCTGCTATATCTGTCCGCATGGACACCAAGGCGCCGGCGCCGCAAGTGTTGCGGGTGTGACGGGCGTGCCGGCGGTCGACGATGCCGTGCGTAAGTTCAACTACGACTACGGTCTGCGCCTGGCACGCATGGGCTATGTGACCGTCTGCCCCGATGCCCGTGGCTGGGGATACCGTCGCGATTGGAAGGGCCAGGGCGATGACGAGAACAGCTTCCTGCGCGGCACGTGCCTGAACCAGGCACGCATGGCCGAGCCGCTGGGCCTTACCGTTGCGGGCCTCAACGCCTGGGACAACATGCGTCTGGTCGATTACCTGGAGGCGCGCGGCGACATTGCCATGGACGACCTGGGCTGCTTTGGCTTTTCGGGCGGCGGATACATGACGTTGTACCTGGCGGCGCTCGACCCGCGCGTGCGCAAGGCGTTTGTCTCGGGCTATCTGTACGGTGTCGACGATTCGCTGCTGCACCTCAACGGCAACTGCAGCTGCAACTATGTGCCGGGGCTGTGGCGCCTGCTCGATATGGGTGACATCGCCTCGCTTATCGCACCGCGCCCGCTGTTGGTGCAGAGCTGCGAGGGCGATCATCTTAACGGTGCCCGTGGGCTTGCGAACGTGGACGAGCAGCTCGATATCGTTCGGGACGCCTATGAGCTTGTGGGACATGCCGGCGACTTGTCACACGAGGTCTGCCCGGGCGGGCACCATTTGGGCGTTGCTTACCTTGCCGAGGATATCGAGTGGCTTGACGAGCGTGCTGCCGGGGCCCGTGCGTAGGGCCTGGGTGCCGCAGCAAGCAAACGGTAATGACTGACAAGACCAAAGACCGCCGTGTGGGCGGGGAGGAGTATAACCATGAAACCGACGAAGACCTTGAGTGAATCGACCATCTGCTGCTTTGGCGATTCGACCACATGGGGTGACAACGGATGCGGCGCAGGCGGCAACGACATCTCCTGGACCACGCACCTGGGCGCGCTGCTGGGCGGTGCGACCGTTGAGAACTTTGGCATCAAGGGTTCGCGCATCGCCATTAAGGCTGACCGTACCGATTCGTTTGTCGAGCGTCTGGACGGCATCGATGACGCGGCCGATGTCTATGTCGTCTTTGGCGGCGTCAACGACTTTAGCCGCAACGTGCCGCTCGGCGAGCTGGGCAGCACCGATGTGCATGGGTTCTATGGTGCGGTCGATTATCTGATCCGTACCATCACGGCGCGCTCACCCCAGGCAAAGCTCGTGTTTATGACGCCGTGCAAGACGAGTGGCAAGCACGAGAAGGATATTCCGGCGAGCAATGAGCTCAACCATCTGGGCCTGACGCAGATCGCGTACGTGCGGGCGATGCTCGAGGTTTGCGACCGCTACTCGGTGCCGGTAATCGATCTGTACGCGCAGAGCGGCATCAGCCCGTTTTTGCCGGAGCATCGCGAGCTCTATATGCCGGATGGTTTGCATTACAGCCCGGCTTGTTATGAGCGTCTGGCGCATCGCATTGCCGCGGGCTTAGCTGCCGTTTGCCGCTAAAAGTCTGCCGTTCGCGGGGAATGTAGGGTTAACGTTCACCCTACATTCCCCGTTCGCGTTACACTAGGGTTAACGTTCACCCATCATTAACGTCAGAGGGGACAGCAATGGGTTGCAATCAGATTCTGGACCGTTACATCGAGCAGTTGATCGAGACCTCGACGCCGCAGGCGCCGGCCTGGAACATCGAAAAGCTCCGTGCCGGTAAGGAGAACACTTGGAACTACATCGATGGCTGCATGATCAAGGCGCTCATCGAGCTGTACGAGATCACGGGTGAGCAGCGCTACCTGACCTTCGCCGACGACTATATCGACTTCTTTGTCCAGGACGACGGCACCATCAAGCATTACAACCCCGACGAGTACAACCTCGACAACGTCAATGCCGGCAAGACCCTCTATAAGCTCTACGATCTGGTGGGCAAGCCCAAATACCGTGCCGCCATGGACACCATTTACCGTCAGCTCGAGACCCAGCCGCGCACCAAAGAGGGCGTCTTCTGGCACAAGGCCGTCTACCCCAACCAGATTTGGCTCGATGGCATGTACATGGCGCAGCCGTTCTACATGCAGTACGAGCTGAGCTTCCACAACCGCCGTGCCTGCTCGGACAGCTTCCATATGTTCCAGGTCGTGCACGATCTGATGCGCAATCCGCTCAACGGCCTGTACTATCACGCCTACGACGCAAGCCGCAAGCAGTTCTGGTGCGATCCGGTCACCGGCCTTTCGGCCAATTTCTGGCTGCGCGCCGAGGGTTGGTTTGCCATGGCGCTCATCGATACCTGGGAGCTCATGCCGCCTTCGATGTCGGCCGAGAAGGACGAGATCCGCAAGATGTTCCACGACCTGATCGATGCCATGCTGCCGTATCAGGATGAGAAGACCGGCATGTGGCACCAGGTCATCAACCTGCCCAACATCGCCCCCAACTATCTGGAGGAGAGCGGTAGCGCCATCTTTGCCAATGCCATCATGAAGGGCGTGCGCTTGGGCGTGCTGGGCGAGCGTTATTACCAGTATGGTCGTCGTGCCTTCGACGGCATCTGCGAGACCTGCCTGTCCGAGCATGATGGACAGCTGGCGCTCGACAACATCTGCCTGGTTGCGGGCCTGGGCAACACCACGCACCGCGAGGGTACCTTTGGCTACTACATGAGCGAGCCCATCGTCAAAAACGACGCGAAGGGCGTGGCGCCGCTGGTGCTGGCCTATATCGAGACCATGCACCACGACAAGCTGGCCGGCAAGCGCGACCCGCTGGCCCCTTCGGGCGTGTGCTCCATCGAGGACCCGTTTGGCGGATACACCCCGGGCATCAACGCTTGCAAGGGATGTGAATAGCGTGGGAGCCATTACTCCGGGCGTGCGCCTGCACGACCTTCCGCAGGGAACGGTCGAGGAGCGCATTCGCATGGCGGGCGAGCTGGGCTTTTCGTGCATCCAGCTGCCGAGCAAGGTGCTCTATAAGTCGATGGGCATCAACCGTTTGGGCCTTACGCGCGAGCTTGCCGACCACCTCCGCGCGGTGCTCGACGAGGCGGGGGTTTCGGTTGCTGTGTTCGGTTGCTATAAAAACCTGGCGACCCCCGATCGCCAACAGCTTATGGACAACTTTGCCGAGTACGAGGCATGCCTGAATTTTGCCAAGATGCTCGGCGGTTGCCCGGTGGGTACCGAGACCGGTCGTCCCAATGTGCAGAACGCCGTGGCGGACGACCGCATGACCGACGAGGCACTCGATGCGTTTGTCGAGGCTCTCAAATATGTCTGCACGCGCGCCGAGGCCATGGGCGGGCAGATTTTGATCGAGCCCGGCTGGAACGAGACGGTTAACACGCCCCAGCGTTGCCGAGAGCTGCTCGAGCGTGTGCCGAGCTCGGCGCTCGGCGTGATTTACGACCCGGTGTCGCTGCTGCACCCCAGCGTTGTCGGTGAGGCGCAGGAGATTACGTCGCACATGCTCTATCTGTGTGGCAGCAAGGTTCGCGTGCTGCATGCCAAGGACTACGAAGTCGTGGATAACGAGGATGAGGCCGGCTGGTGTGACGGCACGGGCTCGCGTCTGGTGTGCCATGGCGTGGGCGAGACGGGTCGCTACGACTTTGAGCCCGTCGTTGCCTGGGCCGCTGCCGCCTGCCCGGGCATTCCGTGTGTGGTCGAGAACAGCGTGCCGGCGACGGCAGCCGGCTGCTTGACGACGCTCGAGCGTATGTCTGCTCGTTGCGAAGGTGCGCATCGGGAGATGTAGCGTGGCTGGCGGCCGCTACGGGCGGCCGTCTTGCCGGTACTGGGCAGCATCTGGAACTGCCCGTTATTGTGTTGATGCGAATCAGAGGGGAATCGCGTGGCTATCCACATTGTCGAGGAAGCAAATCGTTGTCTGGGTTGTAAAAGGGCGTTCTGCCAGATCAAGGGCTGCCCGGTGCAGACGCCTATCCCGCAGGTCATCGATCTGTTTAAGCAGCGTCGTCTAGAAGAAGCGGGCGAGTTGCTGTTCCAGAACAACCCCATGAGCGCGGTCTGCTCCATGGTGTGCAACCATTCGGGCCAGTGCGAGGGTTCGTGCATTCAGGGTCGCAAGGGCACGCCGGTGCACTTCTCGAGCATCGAGAACTATATCTCCACGGCGTATCTCGATCGCAAGGAGTGGAAGCCCGCCCCGTCGTGCGGCAAGCAGATTGCCGTGGTCGGCTCGGGTCCTGCCGGTATTACCGTGGCTATTAAGATGGCCCAGCTGGGCTGCGCCGTTACCGTGTTTGAGCAGCGCCCCGAGATCGGCGGCGTGTTGGAGTACGGCATCCCCGAGTTCCGTCTGCCGCGCTCGCTGGTGCAAAAGTACCGCCACGTGATGTGCTCGCTCGGCGTGCGCGTGCGTCCCTCGACCACCATCGGCGGCGCGCTGCATATCGACGATCTGCTGCGCGACGGTTATGACGCGGTCTTTGTGGGCACGGGCATCTGGCGTGCTCGCAAGCTGGGGATTCCTGGCGAGTCGCGCGGTAACGTGCTGTTTGGCATCGACTACCTGGTCGATCCCACGAGTGTGGCGATCGGGCAGAATGTGGCAGTTATCGGTGCCGGCAATGTTGCCATGGATGTGGCCCGCACGGCTCTGCGCTCGGGCGCTCGCAAGGTTACCGTGTATGCCCGCTCGCGCCACATCTCGGCAATTGACGACGAGGTCGAGCTGACCGAGCTCGACGGCGCCGAGATCGTGTGCGGCAAGGCTATCTGCGCCATCGACGACAACGGCCCCGTGTTCGAGACGGCCATCTTCGACGAGGACAACAACGTGGTGGGCTACGAGGAAGAGCTCGACCATGCCGCGGCCGATACCATCGTCATCGCGGCCTCGCAGGTGCCCAAGGACAAGCTCGTGCTTACGACGGGCGGCTTGGAGACCGACCATCGCGGCCTGCTTTCGGTCGATGAGCACGGCATGACTACCGTGCCCGGCGTCTTTGCCGCCGGCGACGTGGTCAATGGCCCGCTCACGGTCGTCCATGCCGTAGCCGGCGCCAAGCTCGCCGTCGAAGGCATGACATCCTACCTGGGTCTCTAATCCATCCCATCCTTATCAGTTGCGGTGAAATACGGACTGTTTTGGCTGTCAAAAGCCTTATCTACTCCGTATTCCACCGCAACTTTTTTTGTGAGGTGGGCTAGAGACGCTGCATGCGGTACCCGACACCCATGTGCGTCTGAATCATCTTGGGGTGAGAGGGGTCTGCCTCGATCTTCTTGCGCAGGGTGCGCATGAACACGCGCAGGCTCGCCAAATCGCTGTCCCAGCTCGTGCCCCATATCTCGCGGGTGATGAAGGTGTGGGTGAGCACCTTGTCGACGTTTTTCGCCAGAAGGACGAGCAATTTGTACTCGGTTGGGGTGAGCGAGAGCTCGCGTCCGTCTTTCGTCGCGTATCCCGCGGCGTAGTCGATATGCAGCGGACCGTTGTCAAACGTGCTCGCTTCTGTCGACTCGCTCGACGCCATCGAGGAGCGCCTCAAATTCGCACGGACGCGCGCGAGCAACTCATCCACAGAAAAGGGCTTGGTGAGGTAGTCGTCTGCCCCTGCGTCAAGTGCTGCAATCTTGTCGGAATCTTCGGTGCGCGCCGAAATGACGATAATGGGGACTGCCGACCAGCTTCGGATCTTCGTGATGACCTCGATACCGTCAATGTCGGGAAGGCCGAGGTCGAGCATGATGAGGCTGGGGCCGTGCGACACCGCATCCATGATGGCGGCCTGGCCGTTGCAAACCTTGCTCACGACATAGCCGTGAAGGTCAAGCGCGGTCGAAACGAGGTTTTGAACGGTCAGGTCATCTTCGACCAAGAGGACGCGTGGCTTAGCGGCATTATTCATGAATCTCGATCTCCTCGGCAGGCAGGGTAAAACGGAAGACGGCCCCATGGGGGTGGTTGTCGCGAACTTCGATGACGCCGCCATGCGCCTCCACGATGGAGCGGCAGAGCGACAGCCCAAGGCCGATGCTTCGACGCGAATCCACGGGCCGCGTATTGCTTGAGGTGAAGAAGCGCTCAAAGATATGAGGCTTGTCGCAGTCTGCTACACCCGGCCCATCGTCTGCGACGTCCACCACGATGAACTCACCCTCGCGACGTGCGCTGATGGTGACAGTCGAGTCCTCGGGCGTGTATTTGAAGGCGTTCATGATGAGATTCGTAAGCACCTGCATGATGAGATGGACGTCGATGCGTACCAGCAGGATGTCGTCAGTGTGCTCGATGGTGACGGCACGTCCATGCGATGCTTGGGCGACATGGCTGAGGGCGGCCTCGATGACCTCGTCGATGAGCTCGGATGTTAAGTTGAGGCGAATGGTGCCGTCCTCGACGCGTGTGATGGCGAGGAGGTTTTCCACGGTATCGATAAGCCAGAGGGAATCGTCGTAGATGGCATCGGCAAGATCGCAGCGCTGTTCGAAGCTGAGCTTCTCGTCGCTCTTCCGAAGTATTGCCGCAGATCCGGATATAGCCGTGAGGGGTGTCCTCAAATCGTGGCCGATGGAGCGCAAAAGGTTGGCGCGCAGCTGCTCGTTTTTCGCCAAGACCGCAGCCTCTTCGCGCTCTTGCGCCGCCCGGTCGCTTTCGAGCGCCAAGGCGCATTCACCTACGATAGATAGGACGATCGAATGCTCGAAGGCTTCGATCTCGCGCCCCTCCAGGGCGATGCCGATGACACCGAATACCTTGTCGCCGGTGCGAACCGCGAGGTAGAGACAGTGTGCCTCAGGCAGGGTCCGCGTGCTTGCGCCCGCGCGCTTGTTGTTGGTGTAGGTCCAGGTTGCAACGGCGCGCTCGTAGTCGGTGAGCAGCGACGCGGATCGGTTTTCGGTGCCAGCGGACTCATAGAGCGCTTTGCCGAGCGTGCCGTGTTCGGCGCTGTAGAAGACCACGTCGAGTTTTAGCAGTTTGATGAGTTGGTTCATGGCGACGCGGGCGCACTCCTCCGCGCTATGGGCTTGCTGCAAGAGCTGGTTCGTTTCGAGGAGTACGCGCGTTTTGAATGCGTTCTCGGCGGAGGTACGGGCGTTGTCGGCGATGCGCGCAGTTAACTCGCCGGCGACCATAGCGGTAGCGAACATGATGCCGAACGTGACCAGATAGCTTCGGTCGTAGCTGGCGAGCGAAAACAGAGGCGTGACGAAGCAGAAGTTGTAAAGCACTACAGAGAGCACGCTCGATACGATCGTGCAGATACGCCCCGTCGTGGTGACGGCGGTCAGCAGGGCCGTGAGGATATAGAGGGATATGATGCTGGAATCGGCAAATCCCAGATGGCGGAAAGCCGTGCCGATCGCCGTGGCGACAAGAGAGAGGGCCAGCGTGCGAAGCACGTTTCGGCTGTTGGGCGGCTGCAGGGCGACCGCGCGGCGGCGTCCTTTGGGCCGGGAGGGCGGAGTCGACTGGTCTGGAATGATGTAAATGTCGAGGTTCGGGGCGAATGTTATGAGCTGTTCTACGAGAGATTTGCGGCCGAAGAGGGCCTGACGGGCGCTGCTGCGCTCGCCCGTGCGCCCCATGACGATCTTCGAAATACCCGACAGGCGCGCGAACTCGGAGATCTGAAACGCGATGTCGTCGCCATAGACGGTTTCCATATGTGCTCCGAGCTGCTCGGCTAGGGCGATATTGGCTGCAAGCTTGGCGCGCTCATCATCGCTCATGGCTTGCGTGCGCGGGCTCTCTACGAACAGGGCGACGAGCTCGCTGCGAAACGCTTTCGCCATGCGTGCGGCGGCACGGACGATGCGGGGATTGGTCGGCGCCGGGGAGACACAGACTAAGATACGCTCCCTGGTGTAGTAGTCACGGTTTCCCAGCACGCGTGCGGCATCTGTGAGGTGGCCGGTGCGATCGGCGCAGCGGCGCAGCGCGATTTCTCGGAGTGCGGTGAGGTTCTCGACGGTAAAAAAATGCTGTTGCGCTCGGTCGGCTTGTGCGGGACGGTAGACGAGGCCGGCGCGAAGGCGCTCAAGTAGGTCTTCGGGCTCTATGTCGACGAGCTCGACCTGGTCGGCATCATCGAAGATACGGTCGGGGATTCGTTCGCTCACGACAACGCCGGTGATGGATGCAACCATGTCGTTTAGGCTCTCGATGTGCTGAACGTTCACGGTCGTATAGACGTCGATTCCCGCATGTAGAAGTTCCTCGACGTCTTGATAGCGTTTGTCGTGGCGAGACCCCGGCGCATTCGTATGGGCAAGCTCGTCGACAAGGATGAGCTGAGGGGCGCGTTCGATAGCCGTATCTAGATCGAACTCGCTGAGCGCAATGCCGTTGTGCTCGATGAGTTTACAGGGCACGTTCTCAAGCCCTTGTGCAAGATGGGCAGTTGCCGGACGTTCGTGCGGCTCGATGTATCCCGCGACGACGTCGACACCTCGCCGCTTGGCGGCGTGGGCGGCTTGAAGCATCGCATAGGTTTTGCCTGCGCCAGCAGCGTAGCCAAAGAAAATCTTGAGGTGTCCCCGGCTGGTTCGAGCGTCATCGGCGGCCTCGTCTTTCTCAATTGCCTTGAGGATGAGGTCTGGGTTGACGCGAGTGTCCGATGCGTCGCGCTGCATAGCGTAGCCTTTCTGAAACGTTGTCCATGCGTGCATACGCGGTGAGGACGCCACTGTATGCTCGCGAGGTCGAGTATAGGCGCACTGCAGCCGCAATAGTGCTTTCTACCTGCATCTTTACGGCATCTTAAGGACGTGAGCCCCGGCCCTCACGCCTCTTTAATCCCTAGAAGCGTTTACTGTCCCCAGACGCTTGCGAGAGCAGGCGTCCGAGACATCGGACCGCGCGTGAAAGGGGCGGTAAATGGACATCCTCATTCCCATCATCGGAGTCGTCTGCATTGGACTCCTTATCTATTACATCTACATTCTGATGAGGAGTGATTCGTAAACTATGGACGCTGCGATTCAGTACATCTTGTACTTTGCCGTGCTCGTCGTCCTGGCCGTTCCGCTCGGTCGGTTCATGGCCCATATCATGGATGGTGAGCATACGTTCCTGTCGCCTGTGATTGCTCCTGTGGAGCGTGGCGTCTATCGTCTGCTTCGCATCGACGCGGCAGAGCAGATGGGGTGTAGGCGCTATCTGGCGAGCGTGCTGGTCTTTTCGGGGATCGGCCTCGTGGCTCTTGTGGCACTCCAGGCGTTTCAGTCCTTCTTGCCAGGCAATCCCCAGCACCTGCCGGGTGTGTCATGGGACCTGTCGTTCAATACGGCTGCTTCCTTCATAACCAACACCAACTGGCAGTCCTACTCCGGTGAGACCACCCTGTCCTACCTTGTGCAGTTCATGGGTCTCACCGTGCAGAACTTCGTTTCCGCCGGCACCGGTATCGCGGTCATGTTCGCGCTGATCCGCGGCTTCCGTCAGGTCAAGGAGCAGGGTCTGGGTTCCTTCTGGGTCGACCTCACCCGCACCGTCCTGTATGTGCTCATCCCGCTGAACCTCGTGTTCGGCATCTGCCTGGCTGCCGGTGGCGTCATCTCCAACTTCCAGCCGGCTCAGAAGGCTGAGCTCGTAGAGCCCGTCGCTGTCCAGCCTAATGCAGACGGCGGCTGGAGCGTCATCGACGGCGCCGAGATCGAGGGCGACACGGTCAAGGTCGACGGCAAGGTTGTCGAGGGCGCGCGCGTGGTCACCGAGCAGTTCCTGCCCCAGGGTCCCGCGGCTCCTCAGGTCGCCATCAAGCAGTCCGGCACCAACGGCGGAGGCTTCTTCGGAGTGAACTCCGCTCATCCGTATGAGAACCCCAGTGCCTTCACCAACATCATCGAGATGACCAGCCTGCTGCTGATCCCGGCCGCCTGTTGCTTCACCTTCGGTATCGGCGTCAAAAACACCAGGCAGGGCAAGGCCATCTTTGCCGCCATGTTCATCCTGCTGGTGATCTTCGCCGGCATCATCGCCCTCAACGAGCATGCGGGCACCCCGCAGCTGGCAGATGGCGGCGCGGTCAACATCGAGATGACCGATGGCCAGGCTGGCGGCAACATGGAGGGCAAGGAGAGCCGCTTCGGTATCGCCTCCTCTTCCACCTGGTCCGCTTTCACGACGGCTGCTTCCAACGGCTCGGTTAACTCCATGCACGACTCCTACACCCCGCTGGGCGGTTTTGTCCAGATGCTCCAGATGGCTCTGGGCGAGGTCGTCTTCGGCGGCGTGGGCTGCGGCCTGTACGGCATGATCGGCTTCGCCATCCTCACAGTGTTCATCGCCGGCCTCATGGTCGGACGCACGCCTGAGTTCCTGGGCAAGAAGATCGAGCCGGGCGAGATACGCTGGGCAGTTGTCCTGTGCCTGGCAACTCCGTTTGCCATTCTGGTGTGTTCGGCCATCGCCTGCATGGTGCCCGGTCTTGCCGACCAGCTCAACAATGGTGGCGCGCACGGCTTCTCCGAGGTGCTGTATGCCTTCACCTCATGCGGCGGCAACAACGGCTCGGCGTTTGCAGGCATGAACTGCAACATTCCCTGGATCAACGTCATGCTCGGCCTCGAGATGCTGTTCGCCCGCTTCATGCCCATCATCGGTACGCTGGCTATCGCCGGCTCGCTGGCCGGGAAGGGCAAGGTCGCCGAGAGCGCCGGCACGCTTTCCACCACCAATGCCATGTTCGTGTTCCTGCTGGTATTCGTCGTTCTGCTGATTGGCGCCCTGAGCTTCTTCCCGGCGTTGGCGCTTGGTCCCGTTGCCGAATTCTTCCAGATGGTTGCGTAAAGGAGTCGCAGATTTATGGCTATGCAAAAAGACATGATGAGCCGCGCGGTGCGCGATTCATTTGCCAAGCTTGACCCCCGTGTCCAGGTCCAAAACCCGGTCATGTTCCTGGTGTGGCTGTCGGCCGCCATGACCTCCATTCTGGCTATCGCCTCAATTATTGGGGTACAGGACGCCGACGTCCCCACGTACTATGTGATCGCCATTGCCGTCATTCTCTGGCTGACCGACCTCTTTTCAAATTTTGCCGAGGCGCTTGCCGAGGGCCGCGGTAAGGCGCAGGCAGATTCCCTGCGCGCGGCGAAAAAGGACGTCGAGGCCCATCGCATCGAGTCCGTCGAGGATAAGGACCGTTTCACGGTCGTTCCCGGTACCGAGCTCTCACGCGGGGATCTGGTGGTCGTGCGCGCCGGCGAGCAGATTCCGGGAGACGGCGATGTCATCGAGGGTGCCGCCTCGGTTGATGAGTCGGCCATCACCGGCGAGTCTGCACCTGTGGTTCGCGAGGCTGGAGGTGACCGTTCTGCCGTCACTGGCGGCACTACCGTGCTTTCCGATTGGATTGTGGTGAAAATTACCAGCGAGCCTGGCCAGAGCTTCCTGGATAAGATGATCGCCATGGTCGAGGGCGCCGCCCGCAAGAAGACCCCCAACGAGGTCGCGCTCGAGATCTTTCTGGTTGCTCTGTCCGTCATCTTCATCCTCGTGACGATCGCACTGTATTGCTACTCGAGTTTCTCTGCAGGGCTCAACGGTATGGCGAATCCCACCGCTGTGACCACGCTCGTTGCCTTGCTCGTCTGTCTGGCGCCCACCACCATTGGTGCGCTGCTGTCCGCCATTGGCATCGCCGGCATGAGCCGACTGAACGAGGCCAATGTGCTGGCCATGTCCGGCCGCGCCATCGAGGCCGCCGGCGACGTCGACATCCTCATGCTCGATAAGACCGGTACCATCACCTTGGGCAACCGCCAGGCCGCTGAGTTCATTCCGGTCGACGGTGTCGATCCGGCAGAACTCGCCGATGCCGCGCAGCTGTCCTCTCTGGCGGATGAGACCCCCGAGGGCCGCTCCATCGTCGTGCTCGCCAAGGAGCAGTTTGGGCTGCGCGGCCGCACACTCGAGGATAAGGGCATGGAGTTCATCCCCTTCACCGCGGCGACCCGCATGTCCGGTGTGAACTACGCCGACAGCGAGATTCGCAAGGGTGCGGCCGATTCCGTTCGCGCTTATGTGGAGGCTGCCGGAGGAGTGTTTTCGAAGGAGTGCGACGAGGCCGTCGAACGCATTGCGAAGGTGGGCGGCACCCCGTTGGTCGTGGCAAAGGACCGACGTGTGCTGGGCGTCGTCTACCTTAAGGACATCATCAAGTCCGGCGTGAAGGAAAAGTTCGCCGATCTGCGCCGCATGGGTATCAAGACCATAATGGTGACGGGTGATAATCCGCTGACGGCCGCCGCCATCGCCGCCGAGGCCGGTGTGGATGACTTCCTGGCCGAAGCGACGCCCGAGGGCAAGCTCGATAAGATCCGCGCGTTCCAGCATGAGGGCCATCTGGTCGCGATGACCGGAGATGGCACCAACGACGCGCCCGCTCTGGCCCAGGCCGACGTCGCCGTGGCCATGAACACGGGAACCCAGGCTGCCAAGGAGGCCGGCAACATGGTCGACCTCGACTCCAGCCCCACCAAACTCATCGATATCGTGCGTATCGGCAAGCAACTGCTCATGACCCGCGGCTCGCTCACGACCTTCTCGGTCGCCAACGACGTCGCCAAGTATTTCGCCATCATCCCGGCGCTATTCTCGCCGATCTACCCCGGGTTGGACGCCCTCAACATCCTGGGGCTCACCAGCCCGTTGACTGCCGTGCTGTCCGCCATTATCTACAACGCGCTGGTCATCGTCGCGCTGATTCCTGCCGCCCTGAAAGGCGTGAAGTACCGCGAGCTTTCGTCCGGCCAGCTGCTGACCCACAACCTGCTGGTGTGGGGTCTGGGCGGTATCGTGGCGCCGTTCGTATTCATCAAGATTATCGACATGCTGCTGGCCTTGTTCGGCATTGGCATGATGTAGACGGAGGTATGTATGTTCAAAGGTATCGCATCGCGCGCACTTGGCGTGTTCGCGCTGTTTACCATCGTCTGCGGCCTGGGATACACGCTCGTGGTGACCGGCGTCGCGCAGCTTGCGTTTCCGTACCAGGCGAACGGATCGCTTATTACGGTCGACGGCAAGGTTGTGGGTTCCGAGCTCATCGGCCAGAACTTCGATGACGAAGCCCACATGTGGGGTCGTATCCAGAACGTGTCAATTGTCGAAGGCGAAGACGGCGAGCTCATGGCGTATGGTGCCCCGTCCAACCTGTCCCCGGCGAGTGAGGAGTATCGGCCGCTTGTGGACGCGCGCGTGAAGAAGATCCGCGCCGCCAACCCCGATGCCGATATGGACGCTGTGCCCGTCGACCTGGTGACGTGTTCGGGGTCCGGCCTCGACCCGGAGATCTCTCCGGATGCCGCCGAGTACCAGGTCCCGCGCCTTGCCAAAGCCACGGGCAAATGTGAGGACGAGGTGCACGACATCATCGCCGCGTGCACCAAGGGTCGTTTCCTCGGCGTGTTCGGCGAGCCCACGGTCAACGTGCTCAAGGTGAACCTTATGCTGGACGGCGCGCTGTAGGTGAGGGAGTGGCGGATGAGGGCATGACTGACTACCTGAGCCCTCAATTCCACTCCGCCCATCAGTTGCGGTGAAATACGGACTGTTTTGCCTGTCAAAAGCCTCATCTACTCCGTATTCCACCACAACTTTTTTATGAGGGTCGGGATTGAAGGTGGGGAGTGCGAGCGAGTGCGAATGCGGCGGATACTGATACGATAGGTACGTTAGCAACTGCCGCCGAGCGGCTCAAACGAAAGGAAGCCTGTATGGAGTCATCCGCCTACCCGATGCTCTTTAGCCCGATCAAGGTCGGTACGACCGAGGTCAAGAACCGCGTCTTTATGCCGCCGGTATCCACGAACCTGGCCGATCATGGCTATGTGACCGACGACTTGGTCGACCACTACCGCGCCCGCGCCAAGGGTGGTGTGGGCCTCATCATCACCGAGGTCGTGACGGTCGAGCCCACCTATACCTATCTGCCGGGTGACATGTGCTGCTACGACGACACGTTTATCCCCGGCTGGGAAAAGCTCGCCGCAGCCGTCCACGAGTACGGCTGCAAGATCATGCCGCAGCTCTTCCACCCCGCCTACATGGCCTTTAACATTCCGGGCACGCCGCGCCTGATCGCTCCGTCCTTTGTGGGCCCGTCCTATGCCCGCGAGGCGCCGCGTCCTATCACGGTCGATGAAATCCACGAGCTCACGCATCAGTTTGGCGACGCTGCCGTGCGTATGCAGAAGGCTGGCGTCGACGGCGTCGAAGTCCATGCGGCGCACGCCCACGGCATGCTCGGCGGTTTCTTGACCCCGCTCTACAACAAGCGTACCGACGAGTACGGCGGCTCGCTCGATGCTCGCATGCGCTTCCTGCTCGAGGTTATCGCCGAGATTCGCGAGCGCTGCGGCAAGGACTTCATCATCGACGTCCGCATCTCGGGCGACGAGTACACCGATGGCGGTCTGACCCTCAACGACATGATCTACGTCTCGCGTCGCTTGGAGAAGGCCGGCGTCGACATGATTCATGTGTCGGGCGGCACCACCATCAAGCGCGGCTCCGCGATTCCCGCCGCCGGTACGCAGCAGGCCTCGCACGCCGCCTGCTCGCGTGAGATTAAGAAGCACGTCAACATTCCCGTCGCCACCGTCGGCCGCATCAACGAGGCCTGGATCGCCGAGGAGCTGATCGAGGACGGTGCCGCCGACATCTGCATGATGGGCCGCGCCAATCTGTGCGATGCCGAGTTCTGCAATAAGGCGGCCGCCGGCAACGCCGACGACATCCGCCCCTGCATCGGCTGCCTGCGCTGCCTGAACGGCATTATGTTTGGCAAGCGCATCTCCTGCACCGTCAATCCCGATGTGGAGCGCGACGAGGCCGGCTACGAGCCTGCCGCCGAGGCCAAGAACGTACTGGTTGTGGGTGCCGGTCCCGCGGGCATGGAGGCAGCCTACATTGCCGCCAAGCGCGGCCACAACGTGGTGCTCGTGGATAAGCAGGACGAGCCGGGCGGCGAGATGCGCATCGCAGCCGTTCCGCCGGCAAAGCAGGAACTCACCCGCGTGATCAAGTATCAGTATCGTCGCCTGGCCGAGGCCGGCGTGAAGTGCGTATTTGGCACCGAGCTTACTGCCGAGGACATTCAGCGCGACTACGCCGGGTATGAGGTTGTCCTGGCCTATGGCGCCGAGCCTATCGCTCCGGCCTTTATGCAGGGCTTTAAGCAGGTCATGACGGCTGACGACCTGCTGGGCGGCAATGCCTTCCCGGGCAAGAAGATCGTCATCGTGGGCGGCGGCACCGTCGGCTGCGAGACGGCCGACTATCTGGCTCCGCTGGTCAACGACCTGTCGCCGGCAAACCGCGACGTCACCGTCATCGAGATGACCAAGACGCTCGCCGCCAACGAAGGTGGCGCCGGTCGCGCGGTGCTCATCACGCGCATGCTCTCCAAGGGCGTCCACGTGCTGACCGAGGCCAAGGTGACCGAGATTACCGAGGATGCCATCAGCTATGAGAAGGATGGCGAGATCCACACCATCGCCGATGCCGATACGCTGGTGCTTGCCATGGGTTATCGTCCCAATACCAAGCTGGCCGACGACCTTGCCGCTGCCGGCGTTGCCACCCACGTGCTGGGCGATGCCAACAAGTGCGGCAACATCCGCGATGCCATCGGCGATGGCTACAAGGTTGCCTGCGAACTCTAGTCAACCCCTTGGTGCATGGGGGTCAGGTTACTTTGCACCAATCTGGTGCATACAAACCTGACCCCTTTGCACCAGTCATCTTGCTTCTCTGTATGATATTGTATAGCTACTGTCATACAGGAGGCTAAGATGAGTGCTTCAGTTTTGAGCGTCCGTGTTGATGCATCAATTAAGGAATCGTTTGCCGAGCTCTGCGAGGAGCTCGGCATGACGTCTTCCGTGGCGGTCAACATGTTCATGCGTCAGATGCTGCGGGAGCGGTC
Source organism: uncultured Collinsella sp. (assembly GCA_900541045.1). Taxonomy (GTDB): domain Bacteria; phylum Actinomycetota; class Coriobacteriia; order Coriobacteriales; family Coriobacteriaceae; genus Collinsella. The sequence continues at coordinate 44,852 of UQID01000007.1, read as the reverse complement.
GCTTCCATTTACCCCTTCTCTTTCAGTCAAACGGGACGAGGCGAAGACCGACGTTTTGACCGTTGCTGAAATCAGGGATGCCGTTGCTCGCGCGGCGGGTACTCGAAAGGCGATTCGGTCGGTCACGTTGTTCGGCTCGTATGCTCGACGTGACGCAAATACCGATAGCGATATCGACCTGCGTATAGAGGTCGATTCCGATGCGACATTTGGGTTATTCGCTCTTTCCTCGTTCGCGGAGGAGATCAAAGAGGCAACAGGCAAGCAGGTCGACGTCGTTTCGAGCGAACACTTGCGAGAAGACATTGCGCATGCCATCGAGAGGGAGGGTGTGGTGCTGTATGTTCGCCCGTAAATCAGATGCGTTGCGCGCCCAGGAGATTCTCGAGGCGATTGATGAGACGACCGAGAGAATCAAAGCGTTCGGTGTGACGGAAGACGAGTTCCTCCATGCGGATGACATCAAGGCCAGGACACTCGCCGATTCTCTCCTTATGTGTGCCCTCAGGGTGACGGAGGAGGCGGGTAAGCTGTCCGAGAAGGCGCAGCGACTACATCCCGAGATTGAGTGGCGCGGTATAGTGGGGATGCGTAACTATCTTGCCCATGATTACGGCAACGTCGATCGCGCCGTGGTTTGGGACGCGGTGACATCAGAGTTTCCCGCTCTTGCAGCGGCATGCCGACAGATTATCGAGGAATCCTAATCTTGCTCTCTTTGAGCCAACATGGTGTGAGATAACCTGACCCCATTGCACCAGTTGATAGCAAAAAGCGGCGGCCGTCCCGTGTTGGGGCGGCCGCCGCTTGCGTTTAGCTGCGATGGGTCGCGATTAGAGACCCAGGAGCTCCTTGACCTTGGCGATGATGGCCTCGTCGGTGGCGTTGGCGAAGAAGTACTCCTGGAAGTGCTCGCCAGCCAGAGCACCCTTGACCAGGTCCTGGTCGATCTCGCCCAGGACGTCGACGAGCGGACGCATGGTCACAGCGCGGACGCCGTCGAGGATCTTCTTGTTGCGCTGCTCGGGCTCAACACGCTCGGCAGGATAGCCGTTGCCCGAACCAAAGCCGAAGAGCTTCTCGAAGGTGTACTCGAGGTTGAGCTCCTGGCCCCAGCCGTTCTTGAGGGCGAAGGGCATGGCGACGGCGTTACCGTCGTTGACCTGGGCGAAGGTGTAGGCATCAAGCGGGTCGGCGACATGGCCGCAGAGCACGCCGGGGAAGGAGTTGCAGGCGAGCATGGCGCCCTCGCCGGTGCCGCAGCCGGTCACGACATAGTCGGCAGCGCCGGAGTTGAGCAGCACGGCGGCAAGGATGCCGTTCTGAACGTAGGTGAGCGGCTTGGAGTCGGCGTCGGCATACATACCGTAGTTAAAGACGGTGTGGCCCATGGGCTCGACAACCTTCTTGAGGGCAGCCTCGATCATGGGGTTCTTGGAGTTCTGGGAGTTCTCGTTGATGAGAGCGATCTTCATTGCGAAATACCTTCCTATTTCTAACTTGCGGTGAAATAGTTCCTATTCGTCCCGATAGATGGCCTATTCAGGAACTATTTCACCGCAACTACTAAATGAACCTAAATGTGGGAGCGCGGTGAGCGAGCGGGCTTGAGGCGGAGCAGGTTGCCTTGAAAGAGGAGGGAAGCATACTTGGGTACGCGACCGACGAATGAAAGGCAAGATGCCCGTCTCAAGCCCGCGCAGCGCCTAAGCAGGTTGTTTGCCGATATATGCCAGGATGCCGCCGTCGACGTAGAGGATGTGGCCGTTGACGAAGTTCGAGGCGTCGGAGGCCAGGAACACGGCGGGGCCCTTCAGATCCTCGGGCGTGCCCCAACGGGCGGCCGGCGTCTTGGCAATGATGAACTGGTCAAACGGGTGGCGGCTGCCGTCGGGCTGCGTCTCGCGCAGGGGTGCGGTTTGCGGCGTGGCGATGTAGCCGGGTCCAATGCCGTTGCACTGGATATTGGCCTCGCCAAACTCCGAGCAGATGTTCTTGGTGAGCATCTTGAGTCCGCCCTTGGCGGCGGCATAGCCGGCGATGGTCTCGCGACCCAGCTCGCTCATCATCGAGCAGATGTTGATGATCTTGCCGTGGCCCTTGGCGATCATGCCGGGCAGGCAGGCCTTGGACACGATAAACGGTGCGTTGAGGTCAACATCGACGACGCGGCGGAAGTCCTCGGCGCTCATGTCGAGCATCGGGGTGCGCTGGATAACGCCGGCGTTGTTGACCAGGATGTCGGGCGTGGTGCCAAAGTCGGCCTCGATCTTGGCGATGAGCTCGGCGACGACGGCCTCGTCGGTGACGTCTGCCACGTAACCATGAGCCTCAAAGCCCAGCTCGCGGTAGTGCTTCTCGGCCTCGGCTACCTTGTCGGCGTGACGTGCGTTAAAGGCGATCTTGGCGCCAGCCTCTCCGAGCGCCTCGGCGATAGCCATGCCAATGCCATAGGTGGCGCCGGTTACCAGTGCGACCTTGCCGTCCAGACGGAAGCTGTCCATAAGATCAGACATAGCGATCCTTTCAAAAGAAACGTTCATCTATATAAGTCTTGCTTTTAATACAAGCTCAGTATAGGAGAAGCGGAGGAATTGACGCCCCTATTCTCCTAAAAATAGGTGAACGTTCACTTTTAAAAGGTGAACGGTTGAAATCGGTTGTCGCGATGCCCTTACTCGCTTTTCGCCATCGCGCCTTCCGCGATCATGTTGCGGTTGTAGACCAGGTGCAGATACATGGCGTCGTGCGCGGCGGTGGGGTTGCGCGCCTCGATGGCGTCGGCCACGCCGCGGTGCGTGCGGATGGTCTCCTCGACGAGCTTTTTGCCCGTAACGTCGATAAAGAGGGGAACGGATGCCTTGAGCACGCCCATCAGGCGGGGAACGACGAGGTTGCCGCCATTCAGGGTGACTACATGGAGTAGCGCCCGTACGCATCGAATTTCTCCTCTCATAGATGCGCGGCACAAAGAGCCCCGAGTTCAATATGAGCTCGGGGCTTTTTCGTCTGGATTGCGGACGTATTGACGGACGAAAACGATTTGCGTCTGGCATTTAGCCGTACGAAAGCGCAATTTGCGTCTTAATTCCGGACGTAAATCAAGACGAAAATCGTTTGCGTCTGTCTGAAATCCGTACGCAAACGGTTTTCGTCTTATAATACGATTCAGATGAGTATGAATAGAGAGGTGCGGTGCATATGGTTGTTAGAGAGAGCCCTACAGTCGAATACAAGGAAAGCGTTACGCCGACGTTTCTTAAAACGGTGAGCGCCTATGCAAACTACGGGACGGGCAAGATTGAGTTTGGCGTTGATGACGAGGGCGTTGCTGTCGGTCTTGCAGATCCGGTTGCCGAATGTCTGCGCATCGAAAATATGATTAATGACAGCTTAGATCCAGCCCCCCGTTACTCGCTTGAGCCCGATGAGAAACACGGGACCGTAATCCTTACGGTTTATGAGGGCCAGGACAAACCTTATCGAAGCAAGGGAAAGGCTTACAGGCGAAACGATTCGGCGACGGTCGAGGTCGACCGGTTTGAGTATGGCAGGCTGACGCTCGAAGGCAGCAACGTAACGTTCGACGCGCTCGCGTCGGCTCGCCAGGACTTGAGTTTTCACACGCTTGAGCATAAGTGTGTTGAACACCTCGGCATTTCCGAGCTAACGCCGGATATCATGCGTACGCTCCGCTTGCTCGGCAAGGATGGCTATACCAATGCCGCGGCGATTTTGGCGGATAAGAATGATTTTCCGGGCATTGACTGCGTCCGTTTTGGCGATACCGAGGATGTGATCTTGGATCGCGAGACGGCGACAGGTCTATCCGCAATTGAGCAGGTGGACAGGGCGGTTGCTATGTTTGCACGCTACTACCGTTATGAACGTATCGAGGGGATGGAACGCGTCCAAACCGATCGAATTCCTCTTGAGGCGTTCCGCGAAGCTGTCGCAAACGCTTTGGTGCATCGGACATGGGACGTTCGGGCGAATGTTCAAATCGCTTTGTACAATGATCGCGTCGTTGTGACTTCCCCCGGATCGCTACCCGCCGGTTTGACGACGGAACAATACCTGTATGGGCAGATATCCGTGCTCAGAAACCCAATTGTCGCTGAGGTCTTTCTAAAGCTGGATTACATCGAGAAATTTGGTACGGGAATCGCGCGAATCAGGCGTGCGTATCGAGATTCTTTGAGCCAGCCGGTATTTGATGTTCGCGGCGGCATGGTGGCCGTCACATTGCCCGTTATCGATGCCTTTGAAGGGTCTGAGGAAGAGGTCCAGGTTCTCAAGGTTTTGTCAGGCGGACGAATACTGTCGCGGGGTGAGATTGAGCAACAGACGGGATTGAGCCGCACGCGCACGTTGACGGCGCTTGAATCTTTGCTCAACCGAAACTCGATCGTAAGGCGGGGGACAGGACGCGCCACGAAATACGAGCGCGCATAGCTCAAAAGAGCAAAGCTACAAAACAGGCCCCAAGCCTACACCGGCTTGGGGCCTGCTGTCCTCTGGGATATTGGCGCCTCTACAGTTCAGCTTCCAGTTCGGCTTTGTGTTCGTTGAGGTAGTCGCGCATGTAGGGGATGGCAAATGAGACCTTGCCGTACGAGGGCGCCTCAATGATCGACTCTCTCAGCAGACGACTGCGGATGGAACTTACCTGTTGAGGTGTCTTGTTTAAGTCATCGGCAACCATGCTGGTCGAGCTCGTCTGCCCTAAGGACGCCATGCTCAGCAGATAAGCGATGCACGTGGGCGGAATGCGCTGCAGCGCGGGCTCAATCACCATTGCGCAGAAGCGTTCGCGTGCTGTTGCGATGCCTCGCTTTGCCTCTTCCTCTCCAATTACAGTTGTATGGGCGCGTCGTGCCAGTTGCCATGCGTAATATCCAACGAGCTGAATCATAAAGGGGTAGCCTTGCGTTGCCTCGGCAAGTTGGCCGGCAATACCTGGCTGCAACTCCATGCCAGACGCTTCAATGGTTTCCTCGAGGGAGTACGACACTTCGGTTACTGCCACAGCCTTCAGGTCAAAGGGGAGGGCACGGCGCAAAAACGTAAGTGTCTTTCCGTTGATGATGCTTTCAATCATCGAAGGCAGCCCCGCAAAAACAAAGGCGATATCAAGGTCTTCGCCGATAACCTGCTGAATCGCAATGGAGAGCGTTCGGACCTCATCGAGCTCTGCGTCTTGAACCTCGTCGAGAGTGATGAGCAGGCCATTTCCATTCTTGGATATTGTCTGTCTCATGGCGTCGCGTAGCGATGGGCCGATTCGCTCAATATCTATGCTGCCGATGGATATGCCAGCTACGGTGGGCTCAAATCTGGCGTGTTTGGCCTGGAATTTGGGCTGCAGCTGTTCGAGAATGCGCTGGCAAAGTCCCTCGGTTGCGACCTCTTTTATGACCGTCCAGCCACGGCTTTGCGCCAAACGTGAGCACTCGTCAAGGAGGACCGTCTTGCCCGTTCCACGGACGCCGGCTATGCGCATTAGGCGCCCAGGGGCACCAGGCCCGTTGGTGAGGCCTTCACTGAATTCTTCGAGTACATCTTCGCGGCCGATAATCGTGGGGGGTGTTTTACCTGCTGTGGGCTTAAAAGGGTTTGTTTGCATGTGAGCCACCTTTGCTCAAGATATAGCAAGATATAGCAAAGTATAGCAAGATATAGCAAAGTATAGTGAGATATAGCAAAGTAAGCGCTACTCGCGGGTTTTGCGGTGGTGCTATTTTCCAAATGCCGCGCGGATAAAGCGCTGGGCGAACAGCTTGTTGGCGACGTTGATGACATGGCCCAGGAACAGTGCCGAGATGGCGGTCGTGACGCCAAAGCCGCCCAGGTTGTACATAAAGATCAGCGACAACGCGAGCGAGGCGGCGACATGTGAGCAGTCAAACACGACTTTTACGTCACCAAAGCGGCGTTTAAGCTTTTCGGCAATGACTTGCACCAAGCCGTCGGGCGCGTTGGGGACAACGCCCATGTTGACGACGAGACTTACGCCAAATGCGGTGACAGCGAGGGAGAGCAGCATGGTCGCAATCTGTGTGGGGAGTGCCGTGGGATGCAGTGGGTTGACTGCCATGAAGAGGTCGGTCAAGCCGCCAATCAGCGTTGAGAAGAACAACTCGAGCAGGATGCGCGGCTGGAACTCGCTTCGCAAGATGGCTAATTGCGCCACGATGTAGGCGACGTAGGTTGCGGTGATCCAAAAGCCGAGCGTCTCGCCAGTGAGCATGGATAGGGTTGTGGCAAAGCACGTGAGCGCGGCGACGCCCAGGCCGGATGCCGTCTGGAGACTCATACCGAGTGCCAGTACTGCAACGCCCACCAGATACATCAGCATTCTGATGACGGTATGGCACCAGTCGATGTTCTCGCCATGCATGATGATGAGCGGTCGCATGTTGCTACCCGTCCTTTCGGTTGTGTGAAAAAGCTGACCCGGGCCGGCAAAAGAGGGTTATCGGAGGCACTGCTGCAAAAGCAGAAAAGCCGGCCCCACGGTCAGTCGTCTAGGAAGTGTCTCGCTGTGCCGGAATGGGACTAAAGGTCCAACGAGACGGGAAGAAAGCAAATGGCATTGCGTGGGCGATAAGATGCCAAGATGGTAGGGTGCGTCTTAGCATCCTATTGCCCACGCTCAACGAAATCGGTTTCGTTTGAGCCTTAGTATACGCACGGGATTCTTTTTGCAAAGAGAAAAATAATAAAAAGGTGAACGTTCACCTAATCGCAACAACTCGTTGGCGGTATCATGGCAAGGACATGCTCGAAATCGATTTCGCAACGGTTAGAGAGCGCATTGTACGTTCGTCATAGATTGCCGGGCAGCTTGGTCGCGCCCGCCGGTCGTGTTGCGGCGAACGCCTTCACCCAGATCGAAAGGATCACCATGGAACAGCACACCGATTGCTCGTACTGCATGTGCGGGACCGACAACACGCTCGTCGATGCCTTTGGCATCCCCATGCTCGACCTGCCCGCCAGCAAGCTTATCCTGTTTAAGGAGCAAAGCCACAAAGGCCGCGTGATCGTGGCCTCCAAGCAGCATGTCGACGACATCTCCTGCATGTCCGAGGAGGACGCAGCTGCCTTTATGGCTGATGTTCGTCACGTCGCAGCCGCGCTGCACAAGGCGTTCAACCCTGACAAGATCAATTTTGGCGCTTATGGCGACACCATGCATCATCTGCATGTGCATATCGTCCCCAAGTACAAGGACGACCCGTTTGAGTTTGGTGACGTGTTCGCCATGAACCCCGGTCGCGTCACGCTCGAGCCGGCTCAGTACGACGAAATCGCCCAAGCAATCATCGCCAACCTGTAAAGCTCCTTCATCCCCCATAAGTTGCGGTGAAATACGGACTGTTTGGCAGCTCCAACGGCGCCATTAGTCCCTACTTCACCGCAACTTATAGTGGGCCCGGGGTGCCAATTTGGGATGGAATAGTGCTGTGCCACGAAAAGGGCCTATCTACTACGTTTAAACCGCAGGGGTCAACCATAGCCGGCTTTTTTGAAAATCGACAAGCTGTCTACCTGCGGTTTTGTTTTCGCACTTTTCAGCATGGTCGGGGATATCCGCGTTAACGTAGTAGATGGGCCCCTTTTGTGGCAAGGGGACTGATCTGCGGGCCAGGGTAGCTAAAAGAGCCCTGTCCCAAAAAGACTGATTGGGAGCTGGGGCGCGGCGTTGCGTTAGTATTGCATGGTGGTATTCGACTAACCGAGGGCTTTATGGAACAGCACCAGCATTATCAGAGTCTGCAAGACCAGGCATACAACGCATTGCGCTCCAAGATCATCTATGCCGAGTTCAAGCCCGGCACGCGCCTTTCGGCGATTGGTCTGGAAAAGGAGACGGGGATCGGGCGCACGCCCATCCGCGAGTCCTTTGTGCGCCTGCGCGAGCAAGAGCTGGTGGAAACGCGTCCCAAGAGCGGTACCTATGTCTCAAAGATCAGCATGGAGCGTGCCGAGAACGCCTGCTTTTTGCGCGAGAAGCTCGAGAGAAGTGTGCTGATCAAATGCTGCTCGGCTGCTACGCCCGAGCAAAAGCGCCGGCTCGAGCAGATTCTCGCCGAGTTCGAGTCGCTCGACCACAGCGAGACGCGTCGTTTCTTTGACCTGGACAACCTGTTCCACGAGACGTGTTTTGAGATTGCCGGCCGCCACATGCTGTGGGATTGGATGAAGAGCATCAACACGCATTTTGAGCGGTATAACTGGCTACGCGCGGTGTCTCAGGATTTGGATTGGGAGCCCATTCGTCGGCAGCATCGCCGGATTCTCGAGGCCATTAAAGAGGGCGACACCGATACGGCGAGCTATCTGGCGGAGATACACCTGCATCTAATGCCCGAGGAGCAGGGCCCGGTCATCGCCTTGCATCCCGGCTACTTTGAGCTGTCCAAAGATTCGTCAATCTAGTCTATCCCCTCATCAGTTGCGGTGAAATAGGGATTGTTTTGCGGCCCAGGCGGCGCAAACAGCCCCTATTTCACCGCAACTGCGTTGGGGCATGACGTGGCATAAAAGATGCGGTGCCGTTTGGAGGGACAGACCGGAAGCAAGGGGTCGATTCCTCCAGACGGCACCGCGTTTGTTTTGGCGCTCTGGATTATGTTAGGGCAAAGATTTAGCCGAAGAAAAAGCGGCTCGGGGGCGTGTCGCTTCCGTCACGTTCTATCAGCATGCAAGACGGTTTCGGTTCTTGTCCGTGACGGAAACGGCACGCTTCCGAGCCGCTTCAAAAAAGAGGGCGCGGTCTAGGTCGCGCCCTCCACGATAGAGAGCTGGATTAGGCGCGGACCTTCTTGACGACGTCCATGGCCTCGCGAGCGATCTGCTCGACCTTGGAGAAGTTGCCGTCGGCGAACAGGGCCGGCTTGACCATCCAGGTGCCGCCGCAGGCGATGATGGCGGAAGAGCTCAGGTACTCCTCGACGTTAGCGGTGCTCACGCCGCCGGTGGGCATAAAGCGGTGACCGACAAACGGAGCGGCGAGGGCCTTGATGGTGTTGAGGCCGCCGTACTGGGCTGCCGGGAAGAACTTGGTGACCTTGAGGCCCAGGTTGACGGCAGCGGTGACCTCGGAGGGAGTCACGGTACCGGGCAGCACGGGCAGGTCGATGTCGATGCAGTGCTTGACGACAGCCTCGTTGTAGCCCGGGGAGACGATGAACTTGGCACCGGCGGCACGGGCCTGCTCAACCTGCTCGACAGTCAGGACGGTGCCGGCGCCAACGCACATCTCGGGCTCGGCCTCGGCCATGGCGGCGATGCACTCGGCGGCGCAAGCGGTGCGGAAGGTTACCTCGGCGGATTTCATGCCGGCGGCCATCAGGGCGTGAGCGAGCGGAGCGGCGTCCTCGACCTTGTCGAGCACGACGACCGGCACGATGCCCAGGGACTCAAGCGTGGTGTAGAACTGATCGAACATGATGTTCCTTTCGATGTGCGGCGCGCGAGTGCGCGTAATTGCTAAAAGGGCTGGTCATGAGCCGGTTTTGGACTGGTTATCGGAGGCACTGCTTGGGGTCACAAGCAATTCCAAAACCGGCTACGCGACCAGTCGTGTGAGAAATGCCGGGCAAAACCGGAATGGGACTGGTGGTTTTGCCCGACCGGAGGAATCGGGGAGCGGGCTGCAGGGGTATGGGTATGGGAAACTGCAGCCCGCGGAATGGGGAGCGAATTAACGGGCGACGCGGGTGCCACCGTCGGCAGCGTTTGCCACGGCGGCGATCTCGTCGGCGGTCACCAGGTTGGAATCGCCCTTGATGGTGAGCTTGAGGATCGAGGCCGCAATGGCGTAGTTGACGGCGTCCTGCGGATCGAAGTCGTTGATGAGGGCGTGGACGAGGCCGGCGTTGAAAGCGTCGCCGGCGGCAACGCCCTCGAGCACGTGCACGTCGTGAGCAGGAGAGAACCAGTGCTCGCCGCTCTCGGCGTCATAGAGCATGCCCATCCAGATGGAGCGCTCGACGCAGGAGATGTTGCGGACGACCGATGCGACCTTCTTGCAGCCGTACTCGGCGCAGATCTGACGGGCCATCTCGACGTAGGTGTCGCGCTCCTCGATGCCGTGGGCAAGGGAGCCGGAGACGCAGGTCATGCCGAGGCCGGCAGGTGCGTCCTCGTCGTTGGCGATGCAGATGTCGACGAGCGGCAGGAGTTCCTTCATGGTTGCCTGCGACTTCTCGGGCGACCACATCTTGCCGCGGTAGTTAACGTCGCACACGGTGGTGATGCCCTTGGCGCGGCAAGCGGTGAGAGCGTCCTTGCAGGCAGCGGCCATCTCGTCGGAGACGGCGGGCGTCACGCCAGAGAAGTAGAAGACGTCGATGCCCTCCAGGATCTCGTCCCAGTCAAAGACGTCGCGCTTGGCCAAGTTAATGGCCGAGTACTTGCGGTCGTAGACGCAACCGTTGCCGCGCTGCGAGGCGCCGACCTCAAATACATAGGAGCCAAGACGGTCGCCCTGACGCACGACGCGCGTGGTGTCGACGTCGTAGATCTTCAGCGAGCGCAGAGCGCACTCGCCCAGGCGGTTGGCCGGGACGACGGAAACGTAGGCGGCCTTGTCGCCCTGGTAGGCCAGGGAAAGCGCGGTGTTGGCCTCGGCGCCGCCGTAGCGGACGTCGAACTCGGTGGCCTGCTCAATACGCAGGTGATCTTTGGGCGAGAGCCTCATCATGATCTCGCCGAAGGTAAGAACCGTTTTACCCATGGTCGCGTAGCTCCTTCTTGACTGTGCGTACACCTTTGATATGGCGTTGGCACGGAGGTGCCAAGACGGTAGGGTGCATCTTTGCACCTCCGTGCCAACGCTTGCCGAAATCGGTTTACGAAATCGGTTTCGTTTCGAGTTGTAGTATACTCACCTAAAGCGTTTTGCAAGCGAGATTTTTAAAAAAAATGCCTAAAATGGCTAAGATTGCCGACACGTGGGAAACGGGGTGCGCCATGGCGCAGATGAGAATCAAAGACATTGCCGCCGAGGCGGGCGTGAGCCCGGCCACCGTTTCGCGCTACCTCAACAACCGTCCCGGTCAGATGACCGAGGAGACCCGCGCCCGCATCGCCGAGGTCATCGAGCGTACGGGCTATCGTCCCCGCGCCGCCGCACGCAACCTGCGCAGCTCGCGCACCAACCTCATCGGCGTGATCCTGGCCGACATCGCCAACCCGTTCTCGAGCGCCATGCTCGAGGGGCTTTCCGCCAGTGCCGCCGCGCGCGGCTGCTCGCTTATGACGGCCATCAGCGGCAACGACCCTGCCAAGGAGGCCGAGTCGCTCACCAGACTTATCGATGCCGGCGTGGACGGCTTGGTCGTCAACACCTGCGGAGGCAATGACGAGGCGATCGTCGCGGCAGCGGGGCGCCTGCCCGTTGTGCTGCTCGACCGCGATGTTGCCGACGGCGGTGTCGATCTGGTGACATCTAACAACCGTGAGCTGGTCGCCGGCTTGGTAGACGCCTTGGCCGCTGCGGGCAGCGAGCGCCTGTGCCTGCTCACCGAGGCAAGCGACGACAGCCCCGTGCGTCGCGAGCGTGCCGAGGCCTTTGCCGACGAGCTTTCGCGACGCGGCCTTGCGGGCGAGGTCGTCACCCTGGCCGATGGTGGCGCCTCGGGCGTCGGCCGCTTGGACGAGACCATCCGCGGCTATGCAGGCAAAAAGCTCGGCCTCATTGCCGTCAACGGTCTGGTCTTCCTGCGTCTGACCGAGGCGCTGGCGCAGCTTGGTCCCTCGCTGCCGGCGGGGCTCAAGATCGCGACGTTTGACGACTACCCCTGGAACCATGTGCTCTTTGGCGGCGTGACCACGGCCGCGCAGGACACCCTCACCATTGCCGAGCGCGTGGTCGAGCGCCTCTCCGAGCGCATCGACGTTGTTACCACCACCGTGGGCGAGGCCGCAAAGCTGGCGCCCAAACGCATCGAGGTCCCCGGCCACATCGAACACCGCGCTTCCACCTCGCGCTAGTTTGTGTGATAATATAAAGACAATGTCATACAGGAGGTATCCATGGCTGCGTCTGTGCTGAGTGTGCGAGTGGACTCGTCAATTAAAGACTCATTTGCCGAGCTGTGCGAAGAACTTGGCATGTCTTCATCTGTTGCGGTCAATATGTTTATGAGACAGATGCTGCGCGAGCGTTCGCTGCCGTTTGTTCCTTCACTCGGTAAAAGCTCTGCGAGCGAAAGCGTCTCGGCGGGCATTTTAGATACTGCCCAGATTGAGTCCGCAGTCCGCGAGGCAGCCAGCTCGATTCCTGCTATCAAAAGCGTGATACTTTTCGGTTCGTATGCCCGTGGCGAGGCGCGTCCCGATAGTGATATCGACTTGCGCCTCGAAGTCGATCGCGAGCGGGGCTTTGGCCTCTTCGCGCTGTCGGCGTTTGGCGAAGCGGTACGTAAGGAGACCGGGAAGCAGGTTGACCTCGTCTCAAGCGACCATCTAGATGCCAATCTGGCCGCGGCAATCGAGCGCGAAGGAGTGACCGTTTATGATCGCGCGTAAGTCAGACCGCCTCCGCGCCCAAGAGGTCTTAGAGGCCATCGACGAAACGAACGAGCGCATCAAGGCTTTTGATATCACCGAGGACCAGTTTCTGCATGCGAATGACGTGCGGACGAGGGCGTTGGCGGACTCCCTTTTGATGTGTGCGCTTAGGGTGACGGAAGAAGCGGGCAAATTGTCGGAACGCTCGCAGCGGCTTCATCCCGAAATCGAATGGCGTGGAATTGTCGGCATGAGAAATTATCTTGCGCATGATTACGGCAATGTCGACCGCTCGGTTGTTTGGGATGCAGTGACGATGGAGTTCCCTGCGCTGGAACGAGCCTGTAGACAAATTGTCTCCGAATCTGAACGCTAGCCGCTCGTTCGCAACCGCCTGCGCGCACGTTTTTTGAGCGCTTGATACGCTTTAACCCTGCGGAAACATTTTTCTGCGATAGTATCTGCGATATAGACCAGTCGAAACCCGCCCGAAAGAAAGGGGAGCGACATGAACCAGCAGAACATCGATTACGTACTCCGCTCCGTAGAGCAGCGCGACATCCGCTTTGTGCGTCTGTGGTTTGTCGACATTCTCGGCCGCCTCAAGAACTTTGCCATTAGCCCCGAGGACCTCGAGGTCGCTTTTGAGGAGGGTATTGGCTTTGACGGCTCCGCCATCGAGGGTTTTGCCACGCCCGAGGAAGCCGATATGCTGGCGTTTCCCGATGCTTCGACCTTCCAGATCCTGCCGTGGCGTCCGAGCCATAACGGCGTTGCCCGCGTGTTCTGTGATGTGTGCACCCCCGACCGCAAGCCCTTCGCCGGGGATCCGCGCGATGCGTTGCGTCGCATGTTCCGCAAGGCCGAGAAAGCTGGCTATCTGCTCAACGTGGGCGCCGAGCTGGAGTATTACTACTTCCCCGACGAGCACACCCCCGAGCCGCTCGACAACGTGGGCTACTTCGATCTTTCGGTGAGCGACGCCGCCCGCGACCTGCGCCGCAACACGGTCCTCACGCTCGAGAAGATGTCCGTGCCCGTGGAGTACACCTTCCACGCCGCCGGTCGCTCGCAGCATGGCATGAGCCTGCGCCACGCCGAGGCCCTGAGCATGTCCGACGCCATCACCACGGCCAAGCTCATCATTAAGCAGCAGGCCTACGAGAGCGGTTGCCACGCCTCCTTTATGCCCAAGCCGTTGGCGGGTGAGGACGGCAGCGCTATGTTTTTGCATCAGTCGCTGTTCGACCACGACGGCAACAACGTCTTTTGGGGCGAGGACGACGAGAAGTACCATCTCTCCGATACCGCCAAGCACTATATGGCCGGCATCTTGGCGCACGCGCGCGAGATCAGCGCCATCACCAACCCCACGGTCAACTCGTACAAGCGCATCACCACGGGTGGCGACTCCGTGCCGCAGTACGCCACGTGGGGCCTGCGCAACCGCGCGAGCATGGTCCGCATTCCGGTCTACAAGCCCGGCAAGCAGCTGTCCACGCGCATCGAGCTGCGCAGTCCCGACCCCATGGCCAACCCGTACCTGGTCAACGCCGTCACGTTGGCGGCTGGTCTCGACGGCATCGAGCGCAAGCTGGAGCTCCCGCCCGAGGCCACGGCCGAGACGCTCAAGCTTACCGACCGCCAGATGGTCGAGGCCGGCTACACGCCGCTGCCGCGTTCGCTCAAAGAGGCGCTCGACGTGTTTGAGGACTCGCAGTTTATGAAGGATGCCCTCGGCGAGCACATCCACGGCTTCTTCCTCAAAAAGAAGCGCGACGAGTGGCATAAGTTCGAGTCTACGATCACCGAGTGGGAGATCAAGCACTACCTGGCGAACTCCTAATCGCGCTGACTTGTTCCAGTACGATTGAGCTCATTTCCTTGGAGGCCGATATGTCCGATAAGAGTGCCCTGTTCATGGCGCGCACGACGCGCTTCCACGAGTTTGCCCGCAGCTTGACGACCACCCTGGGTGTCGAGGTGAGCCTGGCCACCCCCGATTCGCCGACTGCGGCGCACGACTTTGACCTGCTGATTCTCGATTCCGATGGCATCCGCAGCGACCGCATCGATCAGATTGCCAAATGGCTCGACGACCGCGGCGGCGTCCCCATGCTGGTGATCGTCGACGACGAGGCGCTCGGCACCCTGCGCCTGCCGAATCACGCGCATGCCGACTTTGTATGCCCCACGGCGACATCCAACGAGCTTAAGGCTCGTGCGCAGCGCCTGATGGGCGAGGAGGAGACCGTCGCCGCCGACGATGTGCTCAACATCGACAACCTCGAGATTAACCTGGCTACCTACCAGGTGACGCTCGATAACGAGCCCATCGACCTGACGCTGATGGAGTACTCGCTGCTGAGCTTTTTGGCGACGCATCCCAACCGTGCCTACAGCCGCGAGGTGCTGCTGCACCGCGTGTGGGGCTTTGAGTACTGCGGCGGCACGCGCACCGTCGACGTGCACATTCGACGCATCCGCTCCAAGGTGGGCCCGCAGATCGCGGCGCACATCACCACCGTCCGTGGCGTGGGTTATCTGTTTAAGGACTAGATTTCCACCACAAAGGGGACAGGCACCTTCGTGGTGGTTTTGCCGCATGCGTGGATCCCTTTCGAGTTTGCAGCAGAACTTAAGCCTTCCTAAAAGATTGCGTTCTCATACACGTGCGCCCGCATATTGGGGTACAACTCAACGTGAACAATGATGGCCCGCCACATGTTTGGCGGGCCTTTGGTTATTAGACGAAAGGATCGCAGCTATGAGCGAGTACGATTCCCAGCGTCCCCAGGATGCGGGCAACGCCGGCGAGACCCAGCAGCAGCCGCGCGTACAGGTGGAGTCGACGCCTGCCGGCGGCAACAACATTCCCTATGTGCAGGCTTACGACACGCAGACCGGCCAGCCGCTGGGTGGCCAGCAGGTCGTGAACAAGCACACGGTGGTTAAGACCAAGACCAAAAAGCTGCCGATCTTTATTACGGCGCTCGCCGGCTGCGCGTGCGGCGCCCTGCTGGTCATCGCACTTATCATGAGCGGCACGCTCGATATCGGCGGCGGCAAGAATGCCGTGACGGCGGGTGCTTCGGGATCGTCGACGCAAAAGATCACCATCGACTCCGAGGACACCACGCTGGCCGAGGCCGTTTCTGCCAAGGCATTGCCCTCCGTGGTTTCCATCACCGCCACTTCGAGCGGTAGCCAGAATGGCTCGCTTTCGCAGTCTGCCGACGAGTCGGACAACTCGGGCAGCGTCGGTTCGGGCGTGGTGCTCGATACCGAGGGCCACGTCCTCACCAACAACCACGTGGTCGATGGCTATGACCAGTACGTGGTTACCATGGACGACGGCACTACATATGAGGCCGAGTTCGTTGGCAACGACGCCTCGAGCGACCTGGCCGTCATCAAGCTCAAGGATGCCGATGCCTCCAAGCTCACGCCGATCGAGATTGGTGATTCCTCCAAGCTCAACGTGGGCGAGTGGGTCATGGCGATTGGCTCGCCCTTCGGCAACGAGCAGTCTGTCTCCACCGGTATCGTCTCGGCGCTGTATCGCTCCACGGCCATGAGCTCTACCAGCGGTAACACCATCTATGCCAACATGATCCAGACTGATGCCGCCATCAACCCGGGCAACTCCGGCGGCGCGCTCGTCAACGACAATGGTGAGCTGGTGGGTATCAACTCGCTCATCGAGAGCTACTCGGGCTCCAGCTCGGGCGTGGGCTTTGCCATTCCGGTTAACTACGCCAAGAACATTGCCGACCAGATCATCGACGGCAAGACGCCGGTGCATCCGTACATGGGCGCCACGCTTTCGAGCGTCAATGCGCTTAACGCCCGCACCAACAAGCTGAGCACCGATAGCGGCGCGTATGTGGCGAGCGTCGTTGAGGATGGTCCTGCTGCCAAGGCCGGCATTCAGGAGGGCGACGTCATCACCAAGCTGGGCGACGACGAGATCACGAGCGCCGATGGCCTGATCATCGCGCTGCGCAGCCACGAGGTGGGCGAGAAGGTCGAGATCACGCTCATGCGCGGCAAGGAAGAGAAGAAGGTCACCGTCGAGCTGGGCTCCGATGAGGAGCTGCAGAACCAGCAGCAGGACGACAGTTCGACCGACACCGGCAACGGCGGTATTACCGACGAGCAGCTGCGCCAGTACCTGGAGGAGCTGCTGGGCCAGCAGGGCCAGGGTCAAGGCTACGGTCAGGGCTACTAGCGAGCCGTATTGCACATATCGAAGCCAGAGGGGCTGTCCCATCAACGCGGGACAGCTCCTCTTTTCTTATTGATCCGTTGGGGACGGAGGAAAACGGATCATTTAGAGTTGATAAGAGCATGGTTGGATCGCGCGATCCACCCCGGTCTAGCGGCTGCCGATTCGGTGCGGTTTGAGACCGCTATTCGGCCCCGTTGCGACCGGTGGTACTCTTGTATCCGTTTGAAATCGAGCGAAGGAGTGCCGCTATGGAGCAATCGAGCCTGTTTGGTGACGGCGTGGACATCGATACCGAAACGCCCACGAGCACGGATACCGCTGCATCGGCCGATGCCCGTGCCCAGGCGGCAGCGCGTGCGGCCGAGCTGCGCCACGAGCTCGATTACCACGCCTATCGCTACTACATGCTCGATGCGCCCGAGATCACGGACGCCGCCTTTGACAAGATGCTCGTTGAGCTGCAGGAAATTGAGGCCACCTACCCCGACCTGGTGACGCCCGACAGCTATACCCAGCGCGTGGGCGGGTACGTGAGCGAGCAGTTTACGCCGGTCACGCACATGGCACGCATGTATTCCATGGACGATGCCATGGATCTGGACGAGCTCGACGCGTGGCTCCAGCGCACCGAGGATGCGCTCGGTGCCGGTAGCGTCACCTATACCTGCGAGCTTAAGATCGACGGTCTGGGCGTGGCGCTTACCTACCAAAACGGCACCTTTGTGCGCGCTGCCACGCGCGGCGATGGCACCACGGGCGAGGACGTGTCGCTCAACGTGCGCACCATCAAGGATGTTCCCATGCACCTGTCCGAGCCGGCGCTTGTCCACATGGGTGCCGACCGCGAGCGCACCATTGAGGTGCGCGGCGAGGTCTATATGCCTAAGGGCAGCTTTGTTCGCCTGAACGACGAGGCCGATGCCGAGGGTCGCGACCCCTTCGCCAACCCGCGCAACGCCGCTGCCGGCAGCCTGCGCCAAAAGGACCCCAAGGTCACGGCGCGTCGCGATTTGGCCACCTTTATCTACGCCATCGCCGATACCGATCCGCTGCACGTCCACAGCCAGCGCGAGTTCCTCGATTGGCTGCGTAGCGCCGGCTTTAGCGTCAACCCCAACGTGGCACGTTGCGCCACGCCGGCCGAGGTCCACGAGTTCTGCGCCCAGGCGCTCGAGCACCGCGGTGACCTCGATTACGACATCGACGGCGTGGTCGTAAAGGTCGATAGCTTTCAGCAGCAGCTCGACCTGGGCTTTACCGCCCGCGCGCCGCGCTGGGCCATTGCCTTTAAGTTCCCGCCCGAGGAAAAGCAGACCGTCCTGCGCGAAATTCGCATCCAGGTGGGCCGCACCGGCGTGCTCACGCCGGTCGCCGAGTTCGATCCGGTGACGGTCGCCGGCTCCACCATCGCGCGCGCCACGCTGCATAACATCGACGAGATCCGTCGCAAAAACGTGCGCGAGGGCGATACCATCATCGTGCACAAGGCAGGCGACGTAATCCCGGAGGTCGTGGGCCCGGTGCTCGACAAGCGCCCGGCCGATTCGGTCGACTGGCACATGCCCGAGGTCTGCCCCGTGTGCGGCAGCCCCGTGGTCCACGAGGATGGCGAGGTGGCCTACCGCTGCGTCTCCATCGACTGCCCCGCGCAGCTCAAGGAGCGACTGCTTCACTGGGTGAGCCGCGGCTGCATGGACGTCGACGGCCTAGGCGACGAGATCGTCGACAAGATGATCGCCGCCGGGCTGATCCACGATGTCGCAGACTTCTACCAGCTCACGGTCGACGACATCGCCGGCCTGGACACGGGCCGCACCTATGCCAGCTCCAACAGCAAAAAGGGCGTCAAGAAGGGCGACCCCATTCCGGTAGGCCTTAAGACGGCCGAGAAAATCATCGCCGAGCTCAACAAGTCCAAGAGCCAGCCGCTCGGTCGCGTGCTGTTTGCCCTGGGCATCCGCCACGTGGGCAAGAGCGTGGGCGAGGTTATCGCCGAGCGATTCCTGTCGATTGACAAGCTCATCTTGGCGAGCGAAGAGGATATTGCCGAGTGCGAGGGCATCGGTCCCAAGATTGCGGCGAGCGTCAAGCAGTTCCTGGCCGTGCCCGAGAACCTTGCCGTGCTGGAGCGCCTGCGTCAGGCTGGTCTGTCGCTCGAGGTCGACCTGGGCGCCGCGCACGCGCAAGCCGCAGCCGATGCTGGCGTGGCGGGCGAGCTTGCTGATGCGCAGCCGCTCGCGGGCCTGACCTTCGTGCTCACCGGCACGCTCGTCAACCGCACGCGCGACGAGGCGGGCGCGGCGCTCAAGGTGCTTGGCGCCAAGGTCTCGGGCAGTGTTTCAAAGAAGACGAGCTATCTGGTCGCCGGCCCCAAAGCGGGCTCCAAGCTCACCAAAGCCGAGCAGCTGGGCGTACCCGTGCTGGACGAGGACGCACTCGAGCAAATCTTGGCTACTGGTCAGGTGCCCCAGGCTTAGTGCATCGATAACCAAATTGAAGAACCGACCGGAAAGCATGATGCCTTCCGGTCGGTTCTTACTTTGCTGGGGAAACCGGCACCGTGATCTGCGTCACGTAGGTTGTGGGGTCGTCGCTGATGATGTCGTCGATCAGGGCGATCTCGCGCGAAGTCCCGGCAGGCGCCAGGTTGTGCTCGCGCATATAGCCGAGCAACTGCTCATAGCGCGGGGCTGCTTGCCCGTGCGTGCCGCGGAAGCTTATGGTCAGGCACCGCGCGGCGGGCCGCGTCTCGACGTCGCCCAAGTACTCATCGGTGTCATCGAGCAGCAGAAAGACTTCGTCGTAGCCGTCAAAGTCGCCGGCGGTCAGGCGCTCGGCGCTAATCCCAACGCCTAAGTTGCCCAGGAAGACAAAGGTCTCGTGCTGACCCTTCTGCAGTTGACGAATTTGCCACTCCAGCGCATAGGCGTTGGTAGGGTTGACGCGTTCGCGCAACACGGCGCAGCGAAGCTCGGGCGCATCGATTGTGCAAATGCTATCGAGCTCGGTGTTCAAAGCATCGTGAAGTAGGGCAAGCCGGTTATCGATTTTGCGCGACACGCGCTCGAGCTCGCGGCGCTTGCGCTCGATGAGCTCCTGCTGCTGAGCTAGCTGCCGCTGCATAAGGTTCACATCGCGCGTGGTCACAAACTCACGGATTTGCGCGAGCGGCAAGTCGAGAACACGCAGGTGGCTGATGGTGTTGAGGGTGGAGAGCTGCCGCGATCCGTAGTAGCGGTACCCGCTTGCCGGATCGATGTACGCCGGGTCCAGCAAGCCCATCTGCTCGTAATGACGTAGCGTCCCAACGCTCAGGTTAAACAGGCGCGCCACCTCGCCAATGCGGAGCAGGCCCTCAGTATGTTCACTTGGCGTGTCGGTCACAGGACCGCTCCTTTCAATAGGGTCGGGGAGGGGCGCCAGACTCGCGTCGCCCCGCTACGCCACCAACTTGTCAAAAGCTCCGCGGCGGTTGAGCACGGTAAACGCGACAACACAGATGACTGCCGACAAAATCGACCCGCACGGCGAGGCGATACCCATGGGAAACAACGTGTCGGAATAGGCGTTCGACAGCAGCCAGGCGCCGGGCACGCGAATGAGTGCCACGGCCAGCACGTTGTGCGCAAAGCCGATGTAGCTCTTGCCATACGCAGCGAAAAAGCCGCTAAAGCAAATGTGGATGCCGGCAAAGATTGCGTCGAAAATGTAGCTGTGCATATAGCCGGTACCGGCCGCGACCACCGCAGGGTCCTTGGCAAAAAAGCCAATAAACGCCGGCGCCACCAGCCACATCAGCACCGTGATCAGGCAGCCGTACACCACCGAGATCGTCATAGCGTCCTTGAGCACCTGACGTGCACGATCGCCCTTGCCCGCGCCGGCGTTTTGCGCCGTGAGCGCGCTGACGGTGGCACCCATGGAGCTCGGCACAATGAACAAAAAGCTGATCATCTTTTCGACCAGGCCCACGGCGGCGGCGTCGACCAGGCCGCGATGGTTGGCGATGACGGTGATAAACATAAACGCCACCTGGATGCAGCCGTCCTGTACTGCCACGGGCACGCCGATTTTAAGAATGCTGCTGAGCACCTCGGGCTGGGGACGCAGGTCGCTGCGCTTAACATGGATGTTCGTGCGACGGCTCTTGAGCCACACGAGCGCGAGGGCAACGCTTACCGTCTGGGCGGTTACCGTGCCGAGCGCCGCGCCCACGGGGCCGAGCCCCATGTGGCCGATAAACAGAAAATCGAGCGCGATGTTAATGATGCATGCCACGCCGATCACGTACATGGGCGAGCGCGAATCGCCCAGGCCGCGAAAGATGGCCGAGAGAATGTTGTATGCGGCAATAAACGGAATGCCGACAAAGCAGATACGCAGGTAGGTGGCGGTGCCTTCGACCGCCTCGGGCGGCGTGCCAATGAGCGCCACAACCTGCGGGCATAGTGCAAACAAGATGACAGCCAGTACCACCGAGACGCCCATAAACAGCGTGATGGTATTGCCGATGGCGGTCTCGGCGCGGTCGAAGCGGCGCGAGCCCACGGCATGGCCGACGATGACCGTCGTTCCCATGGCCAGGCCCACGAGCGTCACGGTAATGATATAGAGCGTCTGCGCGCCATTACCCACGGCGGTGATGCCGGCGGCGCCGCTAAACTGCCCCATCATGTACAGGTCGGCCATGCCGTAGAGCATCTGCAAAAAGTACGAGAGCATATAAGGCAGGGCAAAGACCGCGATGGTCTTAAGGACATTGCCGCGTGTGAGGTCGTGTTCCATGAGCGGGGCTTTCTGGCTGGGTTCGTTTAGCTACCAGTGTAGTGAAAACCCTACAACGATTGTAGAGTCAAGGTCCATGTAGCCGGTGGGGCGAAAAAATCGCGCCCACAATCATTTCCATTTGAATACGGTCGCGCGCCGCGCGGGCTTAGCGTCTGCGCTAGCCTTGCAGAAATCGATTTCGTAACACTTGACACCATCGCCTGTCGCGCAATAATACGTGCGTTTGCGAACAACGTTTGATGGGGGATGAACCTGCGTGCGCAATCTCAAAATCTTGTTTTCCTATCTGGGGGCATATCGCCGCGATGCCATGCTCGGCGTGCTCTTTGTGACGGCCGAGACGGCGCTCGAGCTGTTTATCCCGGTCATCATGGCAAACATCATCGACGTGGGCGTGCCCACGGGCGACGTCAATTACATGCTGCTGCAGGGCGCGTGCATGCTGGTGTGCGCGGCGTTTTCGCTGGTGCTGGGTCTGGGCTACGCACGCACGTCCGCTCGCGTGGCCTCGGGCCTGGGTGCTAACCTGCGCGAGGCCGAGTATCGCAAGATTCAGACGCTCGCTTTTGGCAATCTGGACAACTACGACGCCAGCTCGCTCGTCACGCGCATGACCACCGACATCACCGTTATCCAAAACGCCATCGGCAACGGCTTCCGCCCCATGGTGCGTGGACCGGTGACGCTCATCGTCGGCCTGGTCTATGCCCTGGTACTGTCGCGCCCGCTCGCCACGGTCTTCGCGATTATCCTGCCTGTACTGGCGATTGTGCTGGGCGTTATCACCTACCGTGTGAGTCCGCTCTACCGCCAGCTGCAGACCTCGATGGATCACCTCAACGGTGTGGTGCAGGAGGACCTCACTGCCGTGCGCGCCGTCAAGGCGTATGTACGCGCCGAGCACGAGGAAGCCAAGTTCGATACCGTCAATACCGAGCTCGCGCACACGGCGACGAAGACCTTCGGCAACGCCGTGCTCAACCTGCCGGTATTTCAGCTGTCGATGTACGTGGCCGCCATCTCGATCCTGTGGATCGGCGGGCGCATGATTATCGCCGGCGAGCTGGGCGTGGGTTCGCTCACGGGCTTTATGAGCTACGTGCTGCTGATCATGAACTCGCTCATGATGATTTCCAACGTGTTTTTGCTGCTCACGCGCGCGCTCGCCAGCGTGGAGCGCATCTCGCGGGTGATCGACGAGCAATCGCTCATCCAAGCGCCCGCGGCAGACGCGGCCGTGCGCGAAGTGGCCGACGGAAGCGTCGAGTTCCGCGACGTGTCGTTTAAGTACCGCGCGGATGCTGCCGAGGATGTGCTCGAGCATATCGACCTTCGTATTGAGCCGGGCTCCACGGTGGGTGTGCTCGGCGGCACGGGCTCGGGCAAGAGCTCGCTCGTGCAGCTCATCGCGCGCCTGTACGACGCGACCGAGGGCGCCGTGCTCGTGGGCGGGCGCGATGTGCGCGACTACGACCTGGCTGCCCTGCGCGATGCCGTGGGCATTGTGCTGCAAAAGAACGTGCTGTTTACGGGCACCGTGCGCGAGAACCTGCGGTGGGGCGCGCCCGATGCCACCGACGAGGAGCTGCTGCGTGCCTGCCGCGCGGCGTGTGTGGACGAGTTCCTGGACCGCATCGGCGGGCTCGACGGCGAGTTGGGCCAGGGCGGCGCTGGCGTTTCGGGCGGGCAGAAGCAGCGCCTGTGCATCGCGCGTACACTGCTCAAACATCCGCGCGTGCTTATTTTTGATGACTCGACCAGCGCGGTCGATATGGCGACCGACGCCAGGATCCGCGAGCATATCGCGCAGATTCCCGATACGACCGTGATCATCATCGCCCAGCGTATCGCGAGCGTGATGGATGCCGACCGCATTGTCGTGCTGGACGACGGCCGCATTCACGGCGTGGGCACGCACCGGGAGCTGCTGGCGGGTGACAACATCTACCAGGAGATTTACGCCTCGCAGATGGAGTTCGCGGGGAATGCGACCTCAGATGCCCCGGCCCGAGAAGGGGGTGAGCTCCATGCCTAAGACATCCGCTCAGGCCCGCCCAGCCAATTTGGGACAGACGCTCCGCCGCCTGCTCTCATACATGGGCCATGCCAAGTTCTCGCTGCTTGCGGTGGGCGTGCTCGCTTCTATTGCCGCCATCGCGAGCCTTGCCGGCACCTATATGGTGCGCCCCATCGTCAACGGCCTGGCTACGGGCGGGGAGGAGCTGCTCACCAAGCAGGTTTTCTTTACGGCCGCCATCTACGCCGCGGGCGTGCTGTCGGCCCTGGGCTACTCGCAGATTATGGTGCGCGCGGCCCAACGTGTGGTGTCCGACATCCGCCGCGACCTGTTCGCGCACATCCAGACACTGCCGCTCAGCTATTTCGACGGCACGCGTTCGGGCGACATCATGAGCTTCTTCACCAACGACGTCGACACGGTCTCCGAGGCGCTCAACAACAGCTTTGCCAACGTGATCCAGGCGACCATCCAGGTGATCGGCACCACGGCCATGCTCATCATCCTCAATTGGCAGCTCACGATCATCACGCTCGTGTGCGACGCGGCCATCGTGCTGTACGCACGCTACTCGGGTATCCGCTCCAAGCGATTCTTTGCCGCCCAGCAGGCGTCGCTCGGCGACTTGGACGGATATGTCGAGGAGATGGTTTCGGGCCAAAAGGTCATCAAGGTCTTTAACCACGAGCAGGCCAACGTGGCCGGTTTCGATGCGCGCAACCAGGAGCTGCGCCGCACCGGTGGCGCCGCGCAGGCCTATGCCAACTCGATGGTGCCCATGACCGTGGTGATCGGGTACGCCAACTACGCGATCGTCGCGGTGGCGGGCGGCATGCTCTGCATCAACGGTCTGGCCGACGTGGGCGCGCTCGCGAGCTACCTGGTCTTTGTGCGCCAGGCGGCCATGCCCATCAACCAGTTCACGCAGCTGGGCAACTTCTTGCTCAACGCGCTGGCCGGTGCCGAGCGCCTGTTCGCCGCGATGGACCTGCAGCCCGAGGTGGACGAGGGCTGTGTGGAGCTGGTGCAGACGGGCGATTCCGCGTGGGCGTGGAAGATTCCCGAAGGTCGTGGCGTGGGCACGTACGGGCATCTGCACGATGTGGCCTCGGTCGACGATGCGGGCCGTGCGGTGGCTGCCGACGGCACTGAGCTTGTCACCGGCCTCGTGCCGCTTGTCGGCGACGTGCGCTTCCATGCCGTGGACTTTTCCTACGTGCCGGGCACGCGCGTGCTCACGGACCTCAACTTGTTTGCCAAGCCGGGGCAAAAGATCGCCTTTGTGGGCTCGACGGGCGCCGGAAAGACGACCATCACCAACCTCATCAACCGCTTCTACGAGGTCGATGACGGCGAGATCACGTACGACGGCATCGACGTCAAGCACATCGCCAAGGCCAGCCTGCGCGGGTCGCTCGGCATTGTGCTGCAGGATACGCACCTGTTTAGCGGCACCATTGCGCAGAACATTCGCTTTGGCAAGCTCGACGCGACCGACGAGGAAGTGCGCGCCGCCGCCGAGGCCGCCTGCGCCGACTCGTTTATCCGCCGCTTGCCACAAGGCTACGACACGCCGGTTACGGCCGATGGCGCCAACCTGTCGCAGGGCCAACGCCAGCTGCTCGCCATCGCGCGTGTGGCCGTGGCCGATCCGCCGGTGCTCATCCTGGACGAGGCCACGAGTTCCATCGACACGCGCACCGAAAAGCTCATCGAGCGCGGCATGGACCGCATCATGCGCGGTCGCACCACGTTTATGATCGCGCACCGCCTGTCCACCGTCCGCGACGCCGACGCGATCATGGTCCTCGAACACGGCCGCATCATCGAACGCGGCACTCACGAGGAACTCCTCGCGTTGCACGGCGAGTACTGGCAGCTGGCACATGGACTCAAGGAGCTGGATTAACCCGCCGGGGCACAGTTGCCCCTGTCCCTCCATGTCTTCACCCCGATTCAAACCATCACAACATTCGATGCTTTCCCTCAAAATCGAGAAAACCGTCGAATGTTGTGATGGTTTTTCTGCCGCTCGACCGGGTGGAATCGCTTTCTTGAGCGCGAAGGTGTGCGGACCCGTGGGCAGGGGAATAAGGTTGGTTATCCGACTCCATTGGAGGGCTCATGGACCTGCCGATCGTCCTGTCCCATAAGACTGCCTGGCTGTACCACAACGTGGCGCGCCCGTCCGAGCCGCTCTCGCGAGCAAGCAGCCTATACGATGAGGACTCGCTTGCTAGCGAGGCGGAGCCGACTGCGGGCCTGCCCAAATTGGGGCTCGATGCCAAAGGGCTGAGGGCTTCAACGGCAGTTGGGATCGTTGCCGATTATCTGGTCTCGCTTGGTATTCCACGAGAAGAGCTCGATCATATCGATACGCTCGTCAACTTCGATTTTGAGCGCTCGACGCCGGCTGGATTTAGATGCCACGTGTTTGGGGCGCCAGTACCTCCGGGTCATCTTATCGAGGTGGCAGAGGGTCTCTTGGTGGTCGATGAGGCCATGTGCTTTGTCCAGGCAGGTTCGTGGATGAGTGAGCCCGAGCAGCTGGAATATGGGTATGAAATCTGCGCCCGATACCATTTGAATCATTTGTCGTCAGGCGATTATATCGAGATGGGGCAGAGGTACACCGTTGCCGACTTGATTGCCTATTGCAATGAGAACCGATCTCGTCAGGGGGCTGTACGCGCGGCCGCCGTGCTCAAGCGCGTGCACGATGGCGCGCGGTCGCCCATGGAGACAGCCACCGCAATCATGGTCGTAGCAAAACGTTCCCAGGGCGGGCTGGGATACGCCAAGGTTGAGCTCAACCATCGGGTCGATGTTCCCAACGAGTTCAAGTATCTCGCAAAGGCCGGGTATTTCGAGATTGACGTATATGCGCCTGCGAGCGGTACGGGGATTGAATACAACGGCTCGGACCATCTTGATAAACAGCGCAGCGCGTCGGATGCGGAGCGTATGACCGTGCTGAGCGCGCTGGGCTTTAGGATGATCGTCCTCACCGGGACTCAGTTTGCCCACCAGCTGCAATTGCACCGGGCGATGAACGCCATTGCGCTCGCCATGGGCCTTAAGTGCGACCGAAGCGAGGTGTTCCAGAAACGTCAGAACGACCTGCGAGAATTCGTGATTCGACACTGGGACGGCAACCTTTAGGGGCGCTTTGGTCCTTCTGCGGGGTGCCGTGGGCAGGCAAACCATCACAACATTCGACGTTTTTCGCCAAAATCGGGAAAAGCATCGAATGTTGTGATGGTTTGTGTGTTGAGGATGGGCTTGGGAAGCCCGTTTTGCTCGAAGCGGCCTGTCCTGTCGTACGGGTGTCGGCGTGATTCTCTCGTGGGGTATTATGTTTTCCGAAGAATAAAACGCCGCGTGAGGGGAGGGCTGCATGGACGGGCACGTGCAACATGACGGCTTTGGCCGCGATATCAACTACCTGCGCATTGCCGTTACCGACAAGTGCAATTTCCGCTGCATCTATTGCATGCCGGCCGATGGCGTGGCACCCCGCGCGCACGATGAGCTGCTCAGCGCCGAGGAAATCGCCCGCTTTGTGCGCTTGGTAGCAGGGGAGGGCATTCGCCGCGTGCGCCTGACGGGTGGCGAGCCGCTGGTCAGTCGCCGTATCATTCCGCTTATTCGCGACATCCGCGCGATTCCGCAGATCGAGGACATCTCGCTCACCACCAATGGCGCCCTGCTACCCAAGCTGGCGCCGCAGCTCAAAGATGCGGGGCTTAACCGCGTCAACATCTCGCTCGACACGCTCGACCCTACGCTCTTTGGAAAGATCACGCGTCTAGGTCGACTCGAGCAGACCATGGCTGGCATCGACGCGGCGCTGGCTTGGGGCTTTGAGCCCGTTAAGGTCAACTGCGTTGTTGTGCGCCGGCTCAACCAGGATGTGGCGGCCCTCGCACGGCTGACCGTCGACCGCCCTATTCATCTGCGATTTATCGAATATATGCCCATCGGCGACGAGCACACGAGTTCGCATTGCGCTGT
Source organism: uncultured Collinsella sp. (assembly GCA_900541045.1). GTDB lineage: Bacteria > Actinomycetota > Coriobacteriia > Coriobacteriales > Coriobacteriaceae > Collinsella. The sequence continues at coordinate 17,277 of UQID01000007.1, read as the reverse complement.
GGATCCGCATGCTCCCACGCTCAATCCCGAGCTGTGGGATGCGAGCGATACCGTGCCGAGCGACGAGCTGCGGGCGCGCATCAATGCCGGGGTCGCCGCGGCGGGTCTGGGCGAGCTCGAGCCGCTCGACATCAACGACGCTCCTGCCGGCGCGGGCCCTGCGCGCTACTGGCACTTTCCGGGCGCGGCGGGAACGGTTGGCTTTATCAGCGCCATGTCCAATCATTTTTGTGCGAATTGCAACCGTCTACGCCTGACGGCCGATGGCAACGTGCGTCCGTGCCTGTTCAGCGATGCCGAGTATTCGGTGCGTGAGGCGCTGCGCCGTGGTGATGATATGCAGGTACTTTCGATTTGGCGCGATGCCGTGGCCCACAAACCGCAGGAACACGCGATAATTGAGGGCACGCAACGATTTATGTCCCAAATCGGAGGATGATCATATGGCCAAGAGCAGGTACGCCGATGCCACCAAGGCCGCTCGCAGGGCCGCGATGTCTGCCCACAAAGTCACGGCTGCGGCGAATGCTGGCAACGCCGACGCATCCGTGCAGCCGTCTGCCAGTGCTGCCGCCGAGCCCGCCCGCGACGCCCGTCGCGACGAGCTGACGCACGTGGACGCCAAGGGCGAGGTACGCATGGTCGACGTGTCCGACAAGGCCGAGACCCATCGCATTGCCATCGCCGAGGGCACCATCCTCATGCATCCTGAGACGCAGGCCATGGTGCTGCAGGACCGCGCCAAAAAGGGCGACGTGCTTGCCTGCGCGCGCGTGGCGGGCATTATGGCCATCAAACGCACGAGCGACATCATCCCCATGTGCCATCCGTTGCTCATTACCAAGAGCAAGTGCGACATTGCGCCCATCGCTCCAGCGGGGACGCCTGTCGATGACGTGCCCGAGGGCTGGGCGCCGTCGCGCGCGGACGGGCAGGTTGGCTTTCACGTGCTGGTCACGGCGGGCGTGACGGGCAAAACGGGTATCGAGATGGAGGCGTTGACCGGCGCGAGTGCCGCGTGTCTGACCATCTACGACATGTGCAAGGCGGTCGATCGCGGCATGGAGATTGTCGACGTGCGCCTGTTGCACAAGGAGGGCGGCCGCTCGGGCGTGTGGGATCGTGCCGAGCGCCAGGCCGCTGCTGTTGAGGCTGTTGCCGCTGACGGTGCCGCGCCCGCGAGCGCACCCGTCGCCGTCGCGCCCGCAGTTCCGGCCCCGGCCGTCCCCGCGATCGCGTTTATCGGCTACCAAAATTCGGGCAAGACCACGCTCGTCGAGAAGGTTATCGCCGAGCTCACCCGCCGCGGTCTGCGCGTGGGTTCACTCAAGCATCACGGGCACCACGGCTTTGATATCGATGTGCCCGCTAAGGATACGTGGCGCCATCACCAAGCCGGATCCAAGCACGTGGGTCTCATCTGCGCCACGCGCTGGGCGGAGTACGCCGACACGCGCGAGGAGGACGAGATGCCCGCGCGCGAGCTGCTGTCGCGCTACAACGATGTCGACGTGGTGATCATCGAGGGCTACAAGACCGAGGGCTTCGACAACATCGTGGTCGCGCGCTCCGGTGTCGACCGCCTGCGCGGCAAGAGCTCGCTCGACCTAGTCGATGGTCGCACGCTGGCCCTTGCCTGCAACGAAGCCCTGGCACGCCAGGCATTCGACGCCGGCTTTGCGACCCGAGCCATCAACATCAACGACGCCCGAGCCATCTGCGATCTCATCCAGGATCACCTTCAGGCTTGACGCTGAACCTGCCAAAAAGGGACAGGTTAATTTGGCAGGATTTACCTGGGCAAACGTCACTTCCACCACAAAGGGGCCAGGCACCTTTGTGGTGGTTTTTGCTTTGGTAGATGTGTGGGACATGCCTTACAATCTACCAAGTAGTTCATGACGGGCGAAAAACGGAGAGAAGGGGCTTGATGCGTCCTTAATGTTTCGTGCGGATAGATTGATTTGACAGACGGTGGCGAATGCCCGCCGCCCGCATTCGTAAGAAACAAGGAGTCTCCATGCTCGCATCTCTTCTCTCAAAGCCTCAATCATCGCTGTCCGTGCAGGCTGAGCGCCTGGTGGCGATGCGCTTTCTCATCTACACCGGTTTTCAGACCAGCTACTTTATCGGCGTCATCGGAACGCTTACCTATGCAGACGATGCTTCGGTCGTGGCGACATCGCTGGCCGTCCTTTTTATGAACGTATTCGTGATCTTGGGATCCTTTGCGGGCGGCGCGGCGCTCGACGCTTGGGGCCCGCGCCGTCATTTCTTGCTGAGCATCGTGGGCGCGCTGGCAACCGGCGCGGCAATCATCGCCTTTGGTAGCGCGACCGGCGTCGTCCTGCTCGGCGCGGTGTTTCTGGGCTTTGTGATGGGATTCGCCCAGCCCATTGCCACGTCCTATCCGGCCTACCTCACCGATGATCCCGTCGAGCTCAAAGACATCAACTCCGCCATCGCCATGTTCTCAAACGTGAGTATTATCGTCGGACCCACGTTGGGTGGCTTTCTCGCGACGGCTGCGTCGTCGCGCGCGGTGTTTGTGCTCATGATGCTCTTTACCGTGCTGGCGCTCGTCGCCGGTTGGGGCTTTAGGCCGCAAACAAGTCGCGTCGCCGCGCGCGAAAGTACTCCCGCGGATAGCAGCACAACGGCAAGTACTGCCAATCAAAGCCCCGACTCCAGTAAATCCACCCGCGCAACCTTCGCGACCAGCATCAAGACGGTCTTTACCAACAGCGTCCTCGCCCTACTGTTCTGCATTATCTTTCTTTCGAACTTTGGCTATGGCGCCTTTGACCCGCTGGAGTCGTTCTTCTACCGCGATATTCTGCATGTCGGTGTCGAGTGGATGGGCTGGCTCTCGTCGGCCTCGGGTGTGGGCGCGGTGTTGGGCGCCGTGGTCGCGCTCCGTTTGCCGCCGCACCTGGTCAACCTTAAAACCCTGCTCGTGGCGCTTATGTCCGTGGGCCTGGGAAGTATGCTCTATGTGGGGACGCCGTACGTGGGCGTGGCCCTCGTCGGTCAGATCGCCTTGGGCATAGCCTGGGGTGTCGTCAACCCGCTCCACAACACCATTGTGCAGACGACGGCACCACTCGAGCAGCTCGGCCGCGTTAACTCGGTCATGGGCTTTGGCAATATGTTCGCCGGCGTGGCCCCGCTGGCGATTGCCCCGTGGCTGGCGGCGACGTTTGGCGTGCAGCAGACGCTCGTAGGGGCGGGCGTGGTTGTGACGGCGGTTCCCGCGGCGTTGCTGCTGTTTGGCCGCCGGCATTTTGATCGTGTCGCAAGGCAGTAAAAACTATCGCAACATTCGATGAAAATCGCGATTTTGCCGAATAACGTCGAATGTTGTGATGGTTTGCGCCCCGGACTAGGCCATCCTGCGAGTCCGGCCCCTCTGCGGGTCAGGCCACCACAAAGGGGCCAGGCTCCTTTGTGGTGGTTTTTGCTTTGACGGGCCGCGCCTGTGCCTTGGTATACCATGTACGCCGTTTGCGAATACGCCCCACACCGCCGCGCTACCCAGAAAGGCCCCCATGGACGCCACCTTCAGCCACATCAAAGCCGTGTTCTGCGATATCGACGGCACACTGCTCACGAGCCAGCACACGGTGTCCCCGCGCACCGTGGCGGCGATCCGCGCCCTGCGCGAGCGCGGCGTGCTGTTTGGTCTGTGCACCGGACGCGACGCCCAGGCGACCGAAGCCATGTTTGGGCTCTGGGGTATTGACGGCCTGGTAGACGTGCTGGTGGGCTGCGGCGGCGCCGAGGTCATCGACCGTGCGCACGGCATCAACGAGCTGAGCTACCCGCTGCCAGGCGAGACTATCGCGCGCATCTGCGAGCACATGGCAGGCCTGCCGGCAACGCCCGTTTGCCCTCGGGATGGCGTGCTCTATGTGCCCGAGAGCAATGCATGTGTCGAGCACCTGTCGCGTGTCGACGGAGTGCCCTACCAGGTGGTCGACTTTGCCGAGTTTTTGCGCGAGCCGCAGACCAAGGTGATGTTTACCATGGCGCCCGAGGTAATGCCGCGGGTGATTGAGCGGGCGTCGACATTTGCCGATGACACCGTTAAAGCGGCGGCTCTGCAAACCACGCAGCGACTCTACGAGTTCATGGATCCGCGCGTGTCCAAGACGCGCGGCCTTGTGCGCGTGGCGGAGCTCAACGACATGGAGCTCCAGGACATCTGCGTGTTTGGCGATGCGGACAACGACACCTGCATGGTGGCCGACGCCGGCGTGGGCGTGGCCATGGCAAACGGCAGCGACGCCACCCGTGCCGCCGCCGACTTTGTAACCGCGAGCAACGACAAAGACGGCATCGCGATCTTTATCGAGGAGCATCTGCTGTAGCGCTAGGGCAGAATCACCACAAAGGGGACAGGTGCCTTTGTGGCGGCCTCAGGCGATTTGGGCGAATTGATGCCTAAAATCTGCGCACAAAATCAAATATGATTGTCTGAACATCACGCTTCTAACCACCGATGGGTTAAAGATATTCTCATCAGTTTGGTAAGGTATTCCTGCTGGCTAATGACCTACCGCTCACGGTCGATTTTCGACCGTGAGCGGGATGTTTGCTCTTGAGCAAAATGTTGTGCAAATAAATTTAATGCCATTAAAAAATGATAGTCAACTAAATTACCAGCAGAAACCAAAAATAGATAGCGAATAAATGAAGGTAAATCTGAGCAAATGTCAAGAGAATTGAGAATTCGCTACAAAACCATCGGTTTTCTTGCTCAGATGTTCAAACAATCGCTACAATACGGATTACTACGCGAGCGCAATTACAGATTGCGCAGATACGTTTGATGGTGAAAGAGCAAGATCGCGGTCTCTTGGGGAGGAGACATCGATGAAAGCGAATTCAGATAAATCTAAGCAGCGTAAAAAAGCGACGCGCCGTGTACTGGCAGGCGTTTTGTGCGGAGCCTCCGTGTTGAGCCTGGTACTGTCGCTCGTCATGCCTCCGATCTCGCAGGCCATTGCCAACGATGCCCAGACAGATTCTACCGAGGAAACTGTGATGGGGGGGGGTTCCTCAAGTGAGTCTACTGATGTAGACAACACCAACAACGGGGATACCAAAAAGCTGAATAGTGACGAGACCGAGGGCGACGAAGCTGGCGACGATAGCCAGCCTGAGGAGCAGCCCGAGGAAGAGCAGCAGAACGAGGGTATAACGACTTCGGATGGTGAAACCGTTGCTGCGGTTGCGGAAAACGAGCGGGCTGGAGCGGATGCCGAGAAAATAACTAGCGCAAACGATCTCCGCGATAAGCTTCAGGGTGTTGGAGCGGGTAAAAAGGCCAGCTTCGAGCTGATGAGTAATATCGATTACAACGACGAGATTTTTCTCGACGAGCGCGGTAGCAATATCACCCTTGATCTTAATGGCTGCAAGATAAAGCACTCGGGCGATGGTAATAAGCCGCTTTTCAGTGTGAGCAATGGTGCTAAGTTTACAATCACGGATTTTAATCCGGGTGAGGATAAGATCGCTGACACTCAGCCGCTACGGGGTCAAGACCAGAAACTGGTAGCTGATAATTATGGCAAGACGGCAGAAATGTCCTATGTAGATGACGTTCCGACTAAGCTTACCTATTACGTGACTAAATCCAGTGTGGATACTACGGACAGCACTCGTACAAACGAGACCATCGACAAGCACGAGGTTATCATCAATGGTGCCATCGTGGGAACCAAAGACTCCGCGATGAGGCTCATCAACGTCTATACGGGCGGTACGTTTAACCTTCAGGGCGGCGTGCTGACCACGACTCAGAACGCGAAGGTCGGTAACCTGATCTATGCCGAGAACGGCTCTACCGTCAATATGAGCGGTGGCTACGTTTGCGGTGCAACCTCTACGGGCCAAGGCGCAGGCATCGAACTCAAAGATAAAAGTACGACCCTTAATCTGACCGGTGGCGTGATCGCAGGCAACTACGCTCTCAATGGCGGCGGTGTGTACGCTAACGGCTCTACAATCAACATGACTGTCGGTACGACTGGCGGTACGACTGGCGGCACGATTTCCGGTAACGGTACGTTCGAGGATCGGCCAGGTTATGGCGCGGGCATCTGTGCGCTTGGATCAACCGTAAACGTTAAGAGTGGTTACATCACCAATAACAATTGCCAGTTCAACTACATGGAGAGAGGCGTTTACGACGACCATAACGGCAACGGTTGTCACGGTGGTGGCGGCATTGCTGCTTACAATGGCGGCAGTCTCACAATTGAAGGCGGCTACATCACGGGCAACTGCTCTATCGAGGCTGGCGGCGGTATTTATGCTGGCGCTTGGAATCAAGCTCTTGAGAAGTTTACGTTCTCTGGTGGAACCATAGCTAGCAACGTAGCAGAAAACTCGGAGGGCGGCGGTATCCGTATTGCTGCGCCTACCGTTGGCGAGTTTAAAGTGCCGAAAGGTTCACACGCTTATATCACCAACAACACAACCAATACATTCAACGACTGGGGCGGCGGCGGAGTTTTCGTCCAGGGTGGCAGTGACAAGGATGGCGTTACGTCGGCAAGACTCAAGATTTCTAACGCTCTGATTACCAAAAATGATGCCCAGGGCTTTGGCGGCGGCTTTGCCGCCTGCCCGACCGGCAAGACGGCGATTACCGACACCGATGGTATTGCGATTTTTGACAATAATGACAATAACGGGTTTCATCGATCGGGTGGCACCCACGGCAAGAATGACGACGCGGATAAAAGCAATGACAATGACGACAAAGGCGAAATAACTGAAGGGTTTAAAAATGCCGGTCACCGGGATCTTTTTCTTATTCGCGATGATAGTAACAATAGTTATATCGCAGCCGTAACGGGTCAGATGCTTGGTGGCGGCGCTGCCAACTGGAAGGGCATGATCGACGGCCAGCTTACGACCATCGGCAAGTACGATGGCGCCCAGGCTAAGTATATGATTGGCCTCGATGCAGATCCTTCCGAGGGTGATCAAGGGCTTGCCCGTGATAAAGCCAGGCTCTTCATCACGGGCAACAGCTCCAACGTTCACGGTGGCGGCATCATGACCAACGGAAACGTTGTCGCCGGCTCCACCATGGGGGTGAGTGTGTATCCCAAGATGAAGCTCAGCGGCATTAAAGCACTGACGGGCCGCAAGCTCGAGAAAGATGAGTTTGAGTTCGAGCTGCTCAAGCAGAATCCGATTGTTGACGAGAATGGCAAGCCGATTGTTGACAAGAATGGCAAGCCTTTATACACAGTTCCGAGCTTTGACTCCAAGGGCGCTCTTCAGCTCAATGGCTGCTCGGTGGTCAATACGGTGAAAAACGATGGGAATGGAAAATTCACCTTTGATCTGGGTGAAGTTTATGGCGATGACGATCTTGTTTACTACTTGGTAGAGGTTCCTGGCACGGACAAGGACGTGGCTTACGACAAAACCATCTACAAAATTCATCCTAAGGTTGTGAAGGATGAGGACAAGTCGCACAAGGTGCTTGACATTACATACACGTATTACAAAGTCACGAACGTTTCAGTAACAAAGGTAAAAAATGACGGCGCCGGCGCAAGAACGTCAGAAACAGAATCAGCGGCCATCGCAGCGACTGAAGGCGAAAACGCTGTCAACTTTGCGCTTACCAGTGGTGCAACCTTCACCAACAAGTGCCCCAGTCGTTCCTGGACTCCTAATGCGACTAAGGTCGTTGAGGGCGGCGAGATGAAGGAGTTTACGCTTCAACTTGCGAAAGACAGCAAATTTCAAGACATCATCGGTACTGCCGTGACCACCTCTGGTAAAGATACGAAGCAGACGCTTTCGTTCAAGGACAAAAACAATAAAGAGGTTGTGCTCAAGTACTCGCTCTCTGATATCAGGAATAATCCCGACGACCCGGGTGGCTCCACGGGTGGCTCTTTCAAGACCTTTACGTACTATGTGCGCGAGAAAACCGACGGTTCGCAGTTCTCGCACTACACGTACGACCACTCGGTCTATAAGTTCACGGTTGTGCCAACGTATGACACCGAAAAAGGAGAGATCAACTGTAGGGTGACCTACAAGAAGGGAATCGTTAACTCCAAGGACGATTGGACAGCAGACCCCGATGCCAAAGAACGGACGTTCATCGACACCTCCGCCTCCAACTCCACCGACACCTCCATCCCCACCTTCACCAACACCTACTCCACCTCTTTGCCCCTTTCTGGTATGTCGGGCGTCACTCTGACGTACCTTGCCGGCGCGGCGGTGCTTTGCGCTGCTGCGGCCTGGATGCACATTCGTCGCAAGGCGAATGCGAAGGGAGGTAAGCGTCGTGAATAAGAAAGTTTGCTCCTTCCCGATCTTGTTTGTGCTGCTTGCCCTCCTGATCGGCACCTGCGCGGTCGTGTTCCCCGCTTCCGCGCAGGCTGCGCCGACCTCGGCCGGTTCCATCACGGTGAGCGGCACCGTGGCGAGCAGTTACGAGGCCTACCAGATCTTTAGCGCCAACGTCGTCGACGGCGACAGCGACGCCAAGACCGCCACCGATCTCGCCTGGGCAAGCGACGCCGTGCGCGACGCCGCGCTGCCTGTGCTGCACGGCGCCGGCATGCCCAAATCCCAGACCACCGCGCAGGAAGCTGCCGAGTGGCTCAACACCGATTCCCATCTTACGAGCGCGCTGAGCGCACAGCTCGCTCGTTCCCTCCAGAACTCTGGCGCCGTGTTCGTGGCCCTTAACGCGGGCACGGCGGCCGAGCTGCCCTGCGGCTACTGGCTCATCGTCGCCGACAACGACGCCATCGCCGAGGGCGAGGCCGGCACCGCGCCGATCATGACTCTTGTGGGCGGCAGCGCCGTCACCGTCAAGCCCAAGGCCGCGACCCCCAAGGTCGCTAAGCACGTGCTGGAGGACAGCACCGCCGCCTGGCAGAAGGCCGCCGACGCCACGGTCGCCGACGACCTGTACTGGCGCCTCTCGGCCACGGTCCCGGCGGGTCTTACCGCCTACGACACCTATACGGTGCAGTTCGTCGACGCCGTGAGCGCGGGGCTCGACCTCTCCAAGGTCGCCGCGAGCATGCGCGTGTACGTGGCGGCGGGCGCGGACGGCGGCTTCGACGCCGTTTCGGCCGGCAAGGACGGCCGCACCGGCACCGAGTCCGCGAAGGGCTGGACCGACATCACGGCCCAGTGCAGGGTCTCGGTCGACGGTAAGACCTTCACCGTGCGCACCGGCGACCTGATCGCCGCGCTCGGCGGGGCCGACGCCTTTACCGCGGGCGCCCGCGTTGTCGCCGTGTACAACGCGCCGCTCAACAGCGCATGCAATCACGGTATCGCGAAGGGCAACCCCAATGAGGTCTACCTGCGCTACCCGCGCTCTCCCTTTGCCGACCAGTCGGGCGACGCCGGCTTCACCTGCACGCCGAGCGACGATGCGTGCGCCTACACCTGGGATCTCGCGCTCACCAAGCGCGGCAGCGACGGTGACAAGCCGCTTGCTGGGGCGGTCCTGAGCATCGCCGACGACCGCGGCCGCACGCTAGCGGCCGACGGCACGTGGGATGCGGAGGGCAAGGCCACCGTCACCACGGGCGAGGACGGCCGCGTGACCGTCTCGGGCGTGGACTCGGGCAAGCTGGAGGTCCGCGAGCTCAAGGCGCCCAAGGGCTACACCGCCTTTGAGGGCACGCGCTCCGTGAGGGTCAAGGCCGAGGGCCTGGACGTCGACCAGGTGGCCGCCGCCAAGCCCAAGCTCACCATCACGGCCGAGTCGCCCCTGCGCGCCGACAGCGCGGACGGGTCGACGGGCAGCCTGGAGGTGTCGCTCATCAACTCGCCCGCCGGCACGCCCCCTAGCATCTTCACCGGAGGTTTTATGCCCTCGACTGGCGATATGGCAATGTACGCCGCGGCCGCCGCAGCGGTCGCCGGAGCCACGCTCATCGTGGTCGCGCTCCTGGTCAAACGGGGAGGTGGCAGCCATAAAGAGTAGCTGGCAGCCCCACCGAGAGCGGGGCGAGACATAACAAAGTAGATGCAAAGACACAGACAGACAGATTTAGATCAAATGGAATTCGAGCAGAAAGCAGAGGAAAAGAAGATGAGCATGAGCAAGAACATCGCACGCCTGGCAGTAACCGCCGGCCTCACAGCAGCGCTGAGCTTCGGCGGAGTCATGGCCCCGGTGACCATGGCGTTTGCTGATGGCACGCCAACGGTGGCTCCGGATGGCAATGTAAAGATTGACGAGAAGACCTATAAGGACACAACCTTTAAGGGTATCCAGATTTTCAAGGCAAAGGTTACGCAGGATAAGAAGAGCAATGGAAGCTGGGATGAGTCGGGCGACAAGACGCTCTCTGATATTGAGTGGGCAGGTGGAGAAAGCGGTTCCGTGAAGAACGCAGTGATTCATGCGTTTGATGGTGTTGCAACAAGCTCTAAACCTACCGGTTTACCTGCTGGCGATTCTGCTCAGGCATGGGCCGAGTTCATCAATAAACATGCTTCTGAAGTAGTGGACAACAACGTTAATGCTGGAACTGTGCTCGATATGATCGCCAGGGCGCTGGAGGGCGCCAATATCGCTGAAGGGCAGAATGGCTGGCAGACGAGCGATAACGGCGCTTTCAATACCCTGAAGACTGGCTACTGGCTCTTTGTGACTAAGAGTGTCAAAACAGATTCCACCAATCAAAACACGGACACTTTCACTTCGCCAATCTTCACCATCGTCGGTGGCGCAGATGTAACGGTGGAGCCTAAGAAGGACGTCCCCAAAGTGACCAAGGCCGTCAAGGATGACGCAACGGATGGCACGTTTGGCGATAACGTGTTTGCGAACCCCAATATGTCTGCTGACTCGCGCATGGATCAGTTTATCAAGTACCAGCTTGCCGGTACGGTTGCGAACAACATTAACAACTACAGCGCCTATAGGTACATCTTCAAGGATCAGCTTCCTAAATCCATGACGCCCATGTTCACTGATGAGGCCAACAGCACGACCCCCGCTGTGACAGTTAAGATTGACAACAGGAAGGTCGTTGATGGCTACACTGCAACCCTTGATGAAGACAACGTGCTCAAAGTCGACTTCACTGACCTCAAGACTTGCAAAGGCGAGAATAATTCCGCCATCGCCGTCACCGGCAACTCCACTGTGACTGTTGAGTACCAGGCCAAGCTTGATTCTGCAAAGATCTTTGTAGGCGGTAAGATTGATGAACAGTTCGATGGCTTGGTGGGTAAACCCCAGGAGAATACAGTTACGTTGACCTATTCCAACAATCCGCATGACAACGACGGTTTCGGTACCACGGTCACGCATTCTGCCTACGATTACACCTATGGTATCGATGTAACCAAGGTTGGCTCAGAGACTGGCAATCCGCCTCTCGCCGATGTTGTGTTCACGCTGCAAGAGCAGGGTGATGCTGACGACATCTTTATTATGGCAAACGGCACCAAGACGAAGGATAGCGAGCAGGCCAAACTGACGACCGACGCATACGGCAAGATTAACGTTGTCGGCCTTGATGAGGGCACCTACATCCTTAAAGAGGTCACCCCGGCGCCCGGTTACAATAACTCTGCAGCAAATGGCGTTACTTTCACTATCAAGAGTACGTTCGATCAAACAAGTAAGAATGTGAAGCTTGATACTTCCACCATTGATGCTGGCAACGATGTTGTCATGGGCGGCACCGCAACGGCCGGGGCCGGCAAGCTCAGCTTCACCATTGTCGACCAGAAGGGCACCGGCCTCCCCCTCACCGGTCTTAACGGCGTGACCTTCACCTGGATCGCTGGTGGCGCGGTGCTCGTCATCGGCGTGGCGCACCTCATCCGCAGCCGTAAGCAGGCTGAGGAGTCCGAGCAGGAGTAACGCTCGCTCACCCATCCCTTTGGCAGGTGGGATGTGATGGCCATGAGACTTGCGGACACTTTTCTCGACCATCCACGTTCTTACTTTGCCATTCTCTTTTCGGGGCAGACTCCGCACTGGAGCCTGCCCCGTTCTTTTTGGAACAACGCAGACAGCCTCCATTGCCCGATGGATCAAGCGTATGAATATCGAACAGATGTTTGCAAATATTGCGTTTACCAGCTGTAAGTGCGAGTGCTCGCAGTAAAATATCCTTGCGACGCATCCCGTGCGCGGGCGGCCGACGACTCGATCGGAGGTCCCCAAATGCTGAAATTCCTTAACGCGCTCGCCGCCCTCGCGGCGGTGGGCACGTTCGTCATCGCGTTTCTTGACTCGTATGAGGTTCGGTTTAAGGTCCGTAGGCGCACGCGCGGTGCGGACGGTGGAAGGCATTTGCGCCGCAACAAGCGCAAATAAGAATGCCCGGGGGTCGGATCCCGGGCATTTAACAAAAGCTGAAAACTAGGCCGCCCGCGCTCTCGTACACTTACGCGGGGTGCGTCGTTTTCTATTGACATTGTATCCCGAATCGCCCAGCCGATTCGGGACATTTTGAAAACTCAAATGCTGGTTTATCCTCGACTGGACGGTGCAGTCTAGCTGCGTTGTCTGGCGTGGAAGCTTGCTAATCGGCTATTATTTGTTTAGACAACCTGAGCTGTAGAGGAGTGACCGGCGATGGTGCAGGGCGGCAAACATATGAAGAGCAATAACGCCGCGGCCAACGGTGGCTCAAGCTCTCAGCCCAAACCTCAACCAAAGCCCAAGCGCCGTCGCAAGCGGCTGCCGCGCTGGGCCGACCGGCTCATCACCATCGTCATCATCCTTATTGGCGTGGGTCTTATGACCTGGCCGTGGATCTTGGACCGGCTCGAGGCCTCGGGCGTGTTCAACCAGATCAGCACGGTGTCCAGCACCGTGGACGCGCTGTCTGCCGAGGAGCGCGAGCGCATCCTGCTCCAGGCTCGCTCCTTTAACGAGCAGCTGGCGGGCGAGGCCACCGAGCTTCCCGCCGATCAGATCGAGCCCTACGCCCAGCAGCTCATCTTTGACCGAGACCCCATGATGAGCTGGGTCGAGATTCCCTCCATCGACGTGAGCATGCCCATCTACCACGGCACGAGCGAGGAAGTCCTTATGGCAGGCGTCGGCCACCTGGAGGGTACGAGCCTGCCGGTGGGCGGCGCCTCGACGCATTGCGTGCTTACCGCGCACTCGGGTATGCGCAACCTGAGCATGTTCGACGACATCCATTCGCTGGAACCCGGCGACCTGGTGCTGCTGCACACCATGAACAAGACGCTCGCCTACAAGATGGTGGACTCCGAGGTCGTGCTGCCCGAAGAGATGGAGTCACTGACCATCGAGCCGGGCGCCGACAAGGTGACGCTCGTCACCTGCACGCCCTATGGCGTGAACGACCATCGCCTGCTGGTGCATTGCGTGCGCACCAAGTACAACAAGAAGGACGTCGACAAGCAAAAGTCGCTGGCCGGTCGCCACTGGGGCAAGCGCGAGTTTGCCGTGCTCATCGTGGTCGTAGCCATTGTGCTGTTGCTGCTGGACATCGTGATCCACGCGGTCCGCAAGCGCCGCAAGGCCAAGGCCTCGGCATAAGACATTCTTCAGAACCGCCGGCCCGCCGTTTGCCAGCCCGCCGCTCTCGTTACGTTTTCGCTGCATTTGGGTAAAGCGCCTGCTCCAAGCCGGCGTTGCCCTGTATACTAGAGCGGTTTAACTGTTATGCGGAAGGGAGCGCCTATGGCACTCAGCGAGAAAGACGTGCGCGGCATCGCCGAGTACGCAAAGATCGCACTGACCGATGACGAGCTCACCCAGATGACGTCCTACATGAACGACGCCGTCCAGATGCTCGAGCCCGTCTTGCAATATGACTTGCCCGACGTGGAGCCCACGTTCCATCCCATCGGAAGCCTGTCCAACGTGATGGGCGATGACCTGCGCGAGCCCGAGCGCGACCTGCCGCTCGACGTTGCGCTCGAAAACGCTGGCAGCGCGCGCGACCGCTACTTCCGCGTGCCGTCCATTTTGGGAGAGGGGGAGAGCGAGTAATGGCGCAGAGCTTCGATTCCCTTACCGCCGCCCAGATCGCCGCGGGCGTTGCCGCCGGCGACTTTACCGCTACCGAAGTGGCCCAGGCCTCCCTTGCCGCCATCGAGGCGCGCGAGGGCGGGGTTCAGGCATTCCTGCAGGTGGCGCCCGAGCTTGCGCTCGAGGCCGCTGCGCGTGTGGATGCCGACCGCGCCGCAGGCAAGCCGCTGCCCCCGCTCGCGGGCGTGCCGCTGGCCATCAAGGACAACATGAACCTCGTGGGCACACGCACCACCTGTGCCTCCCGCATGCTCGGGGACTACCAGAGCGTCTACACCGCCACCTGCGTCCAGCGCATGCTCGATGCCGGCTGCTTGCCTATGGGCAAGGCCAACATGGACGAGTTTGCCTTTGGCAGCTCCACCGAGAGTTCGGCGTTCCACCGCACCAACAACCCCTGGGATACCGAGCGCGTGCCCGGCGGCTCTTCGGGCGGTTCCGCTGCCGCCGTCGCCGCGGGCGAGGTCGCGCTCTCGCTGGGCTCGGACACCGGTGGCTCCATTCGTCAGCCGGCGTCGCTGTGCGGCGTGGTGGGCTTTAAGCCCACGTATGGTGCCGTGAGCCGTTACGGCGTGGTTGCCTTTGGCTCGTCGCTCGACCAGGTGGGTCCCTTTGGCCGCACGGTCGAGGATGTCGCGCTGGCCATGAACGCGCTTACCGGCGCGGGCCACGATCCGTACGACTGCACCAGCCAGGATTGCGCCGTCGACTTTACCGAGCATCTCAACGACAGCATCGAGGGTAAGCGCGTGGGCATCATCCCCGCGTTTATGGAGGCCGAGGGCCTGACGCCCGAGGTCAAGGCCGCTGTTCAGCGCGCCGCCCAGGAGCTGCAGAACCAGGGCGCCGAACTGGTCGAGGTCGACCTGCCGCACCTGGACGCCGCCATCGCCGCCTACTACGTCATCGGCCCGGCCGAGGCGTTCTCCAACCTGGCCCGCTTCGACGGCATTCGCTACGGCTATCAGGAGGAGGGCTGCGCCAACCTGTCCGATCAGAGCTCGCTGTCGCGCGCCCACGGCTTTGGCGCCGAGGCCAAGCGTCGTCAGATGCTCGGCGCCTACCTGCTGAGCTCGGGCGTGTACGACAAGTACTACTACGCCGCGCAAAAGGCTCGCACGCTCATCACGCGGGACTACGACGCCGCATATGCCAAGGTGGACACCATCCTTATGCCCGCCTCGCCGCGCACGGCCTTTAAGTTTGGCGAGATCAGCGACCCCACGCAGATGTACCTCTCCGACCTGTACACCATCTCGCTCAACATTTGCGGCAACGGTGGCATCTCGGTGCCGCTGGGCTTGGGCGAGGATACTCAGCTGCCCGTTTCTGCCCAGCTGGTTGGTCCGGCGTTTAAGGACCGTCAGTTGCTCACGTTTGCCCGCGCCCTGGAGCGCGGCTTTGCCGATGCCGCCACGGGTGCGCCCGCGCTTTCCGTCTCGCCCGATTTTGCCGGGAAGGGAGGCGAGCTGTAATGAAGGAGCTTTCCGAGGTCCTGCAGGATTGGGAGGCCGTGATCGGCCTGGAGATCCATACCGAGCTCACCGCGCTCGATACCAAGATGTTCTGCAACTGCAAGCTCAGCCACGATGACGAGCCCAACGCCAACGTGTGCCCGGTGTGCCTGGGCCTGCCCGGCGCCCTGCCGGTGCCCAACAAGCGCGCCATCGAGAGCATCGTCAAAGCGGGTCTCGCCACCAACTGCGAGATCCAGCGTCACTCGATGTTCTACCGCAAGCACTACTTCTACCCCGACATGGCCAAGAACTTCCAAACCACGCAGGGTCCGGTCGCTTTTGCCATGTACGGTCACCTGGACCTGGACGTGACCGGTCGCGGTGCCGCCGAGCGCCCCGACTGCGCGTTTGGTGAGGCCGAGGCTCAGAGCCTGGCGAGCGCTTCGGCCAACGCCGAGGGCCTGTCCACGTCCATGACGTCGACCATGCGCGAGGGCACCCAGCGTGCCGGCCATCTGGCCAGCTACGACGCGTCCAACCTGCAGATGCCCGAGCGTCGCGAGGACGGTTCCTACACGGTGCCCATCCGCATCCTGCGTATCCACATGGAGGAGGACGCCGCCAAGATGGTTCACGTGGGTGGCGCCGAGGGCCGCATTACCGCCGCGGCCGAGTCGCTCGTCGACTACAACCGCTGCGGCACGCCTTTGATTGAACTCGTGACTGAGCCCGACTTGCGTACGCCCGAGGAAGCGCGCCTGTTTATGGAGAAGCTCCGTCGCATCTTTGTGACGCTGGGCATTTCGGACTGCTCCATGGAGAAGGGTTCCATGCGCTGCGACGGCAACGTGTCGCTGCGCCGCCGTGGCGAGACCAAGCTGGGCACCAAGACCGAGCTTAAGAACCTCAACTCGTTTAAGAGCCTGCATGATGGCCTTGCCTACGAGATCTGCCGTCAGGCCGAGGTGCTCGAGGAGGGCGGAATCATCTATCAGGAGACCCGCCACTGGGAGCCCAGTCGCAAGCGCACCGTGGTTATGCGCGTCAAGGAGACGGCCGACGACTATCGCCTGTTCCCCGATCCAGACCTGGCGCCGTTCGATTTGGACGACGAGTTCATCGACCGCTGCCGTGGCGAGATTCCCGAGCTGCCCGATGCCAAGCGCGCCTGTTTTGAGGCCGACTTTGGCATTAAGGCGGCCGATGCCGAGCAGATTGCCGGCGACCCCGAGTTTGCCGACTTCTTTGAGGCCGCCGCTGCCGGAATGGCCGGTAAGGAGGCCCAGACGGTCGCAAACCTGCTGGTCAACGAGATGATCGCCTACCTTAAGGGCGTGGGCGTCTCGCTGGCCGAGTCCGGTATTGCACCGGCTCAGGTGGCAGCCCTTGCCAAGCTGCTGGCGACCGATGCCATCAGCTCCAACCAGGCTCACGAGGTCTTTGAGGCCATGGCCCAGACCGGTGACGACCCCAACAAGATCGTCGACGAGCGTGGTATGCGTCAGGTGAGCGATGCCGGCGCGCTGCAGCCGATCGTGGACGAGGTGCTGGCTAACTGTGCCGATCAGGCGCAGCAGTATCGTGACGGCAACCAGAAGGTCATCGGCTTTTTGGTGGGCCAGTGCATGAAAGCGAGCCGCGGCAAGGGCAACCCGAAGCTCTTCAACGAGTTGCTGAGAACGTCGCTCTCGTAAACGGGAACCCGGGAGCCCCGGCAGGGCGGGTGCTTGCTCAAAATTTCGAACAGTCCTGCGCAAGACGAAGGCCACATTAAGT
>UQID01000006.1 GCA_900541045.1 uncultured Collinsella sp. | reverse complement strand
GAGATTAGCGAGTGTCTCGTGGGCTCGGAGATGTGTATAAGAGACAGTTATTATCATCGATAGAATTCCAACGCGATAGATCGGGATAAGCATTGGTGGAGTTAATTACAGGCGCTCCATACGCAGCGCAAAGATTGGCAACTGTCCAAGAACCATCGACAACCCATTTATCTGAATAATCACTCTCTTCCACAAACTGATTAACGAGAGACTCTAAATTCGTATCTGTTAGTGGAGCCGCACCGATTTGAATTGGATTAATACAGAGCCCTGGAATTACTCCGAAGCAAATCGCAAAAGCAACGAATAAACCAGTGCATTTTTTTCCAAGAATAAAGGAGCAAAACGAAAGGCACGAAAAAAGACAGAACAATATAAGCATCAACAGATACAGCATCCTTGCAACAAGATATTTAGCAGAAAGAAGGATGAAAACCTGGAATGCTGAACTCAGAATAAGACCAATTATTAAGATAATCGGCAAATAACCAATGGAGCTGTTATTCCCTTGGGACTCTTTAGCCTTTTCGACAGAAATCAAAAATAGGAGAAGTTCGAGGTAACCAATAGGAAACAATAGTCGCAGAACAGGGACGTTATACATTAAGGTCATTCGAGATAGAAATGACGGAAAACCAATAAATGCAAAGACTAGAAAAAACAATTGAAGTGCCGTAAGCACAAATAACTGCCAATCTCGCCTTTTAATAAAACAGAGCAGAGATGCAAGCGTTCCAAGAGGGAAGAAACAAAGAATGGTTGCAATTTCGCATTCATTTGAAACCAGCGGTGAATCAAAGGCATAAAAGAGTGGAATTGCATAAGAAAAAAGTTCGGGAAGTCCGCTTCCGCCTGTTTCAAAACGCGCACCAGGATAAACGGTATTCATAACAGATGTCATTGCTTCAGAGGACTGGAAGAATGAAAGGAATATTAGTCCCGCTGAGATCAACAGGCAGAATACTAAAACAAAAGTATCACTTAGCGACCATGCAAGAACTGAATGTTGGGCGTTATATTTTAATGTTTGATAATACTCTATTGTTCTAAAAACACCCATCAAGGCAAAAATGAAGAAAAATGGGACCATCCAGGCAGGGTACAAGAGCATTATGTAACAACCACATAGCCATGCTATGGCAGCTATCGCAATAACCCTGATATTCTTTTTTCGAGTAAAGAGCGCCTTATCCAACAACAAGACAAGGGCTTGTCCATAAAGAATCACCTCGCCCGTGCCCCACCATTGAATTAGTGGCGAAAAACAAAGCAAGCATGAAAAGAGCAAGCTGAGCGGCTTTGACTTAATAATGAGAAAGGCACAATCAAAAGAGACAAGGACCATTAGACATAGTTTCGCGGACCAAGCAAACGCTAGGCCGAATTCAAAACCAAATAACAAATAACCCCAAAGTACTGGTCTAAATAACGTAATTACGCTCCAGCAGGCAGCGCCATAAACCATCCGGACATCCGTTAAATCTCCTCTCAGGATTTCCGAAATTGGAGCATAGCCATTATGGGATTGAGAAAGCTGAAACAGAGTTCCAACTGAGAACTCATCGCTTCGAAGGGACCTCGGTATACCCCAAAACGGAGTACCAGCGTTTTCAGGGAGCATAATGCTCCACATTCCAAGCGATGAACCGCTGATTTTAAAAGCAACGGCAAGTATCGCAACAGTCATACCGATTAGCCATCGATATTTATACAAAAAATCGCTTTTATACTCTACCAATTTGATTACAGAAATGACAAATATAATAGTCAATCCAGCAACAAATAGAACAGCCATATCGTCATTAAGCATCGGGTTGGCAATTGTAAAGCCAACCGTGCCATAGAAAGCATCAATGTAATTAACGAACAAAGACAGATATATCAGTGCAAAAGATAACGGCAGGGCAAAAATACCGACATGGTAAAGGCGATACAAGCCGCTGCACACACGATGCTTTCGAGCTTCCGCTGCTAAATAGTTATTCATACAGTTAATCTAAACTCCGTCTTTAATTAATCCTGCTGATTTCGCAAAACATCATTCTCATTTTCAAGAATCGCAATACGTTGGGTTAAGTTCTTGCAAGCCGTAACGAGTCTGCTAATCGCAATACTGAGAGATAAAGAAATCATCAATAAAAGTACTACAGCAACAAGAAAAGCGAAATTCGATGGGCTAATAAACCCAATACAATCTGAAATTCGATAAATCAACTCCGGAAAGCAAACGCTAAATAGTGCCACAACACACAGGCAAAGCCATAGTAGCGAGTACTTTAAAAGTAGCTTTCCTTTACCGACTAAGGAAACGACATAAAAGAAAAGGCCACTAAAAATTACTACAGCGCCCACGCGAATTATCATACTCATCAGTGAGCCGCCTTTCTATAAACAAAACAGGCCATGGAAATTGCAAGCGAAACCTTAATCATGTAATAAATTGAAGAAAAGCCAGAAATTGATGACACTCCGCCCTGCCTCTCGCGCATAAGTACAGGAACCTCAACCACCGAAAGACCAGTTTTTAATGCTGCGGCAATAGATTCGGGCTCTGGATAATCATCTGGATAGTCCCTACAGAACAAATCTATAGCTTTTTTGCCGCACGCGCGAAATCCAGAAGTAGGATCTTTAATCGTCTTTCCGGTAAATAATCTCAACCAACCAGAAAGCCATCGGATACCTACTCTCCTTAAAAATGTAGACTGAAAACCTTCCGTGGGAACGGCAAATCTGGAACCGATAGACAAATCGGCACCATCAATAATCGGCTCGATTAAGTTCCCAATATAAGAAGGATCATGCTGGCCGTCACCATCAACCTGAACATCAATGTCATAACCATGCCTGAACGCATATTTATGACCGGCTTGAACAGCACCACCAATGCCCAAATTTTGCGGAAGGTCAAGGACATTAAATCCATGTTGACGGCAGATGGATAGAGTTTTATCGGTTGAGCCATCATTCACCACTACATAATCATAGCCAGCTTCAACAACCGATGAAACAGTCTGTACGATATTGGCTTGCTCATTATAGGCAGGAATGATTACCAGCACTCTCAACATTTCATCCATTAAAACCCCAACGATCCATATCGGACCTATATTGAAAATAAAACCTGCTTAATTTTATCCAAACAAACCAATCTCGAGAAATGCTCACGATAATAATTGAAGCCATTAGATCCTAAAGCTTCAATAGCATCTTTATTCATTGAAGCAATTTTTACCATATTATCAGCAAGCGCATTAACATCTGAGGGATTGGATACAAACCCGCATTCAGCAGAACGAACCGCATTGGCCCCTTCACCGCGCATTACAGCAAGTATTGGTTTCGAAGACGCCATACAACTTGAAATCTTCGCCGGAATAGTAAGCTCTAGTTCGGGATTGTCGGCGAATGGTGCAATCATTGCCGTTGCAATATCTGAATACATGGGCACAACTTCAGGATCAACGCGCCCAATAAACAAAATGAACTCGCTCAGCCCTTTATTTGCAACGGTCTTCTGCAATTCCGCTCTGGACATGCCATCGCCAAGAATTAGCAGCCTCATCTCAACAGGACTATTTTTGATTGCATACGAGAATGCCTCAATAACTGTGTCAAGACCCTGTGCGGGAGTTATTGATCCGGCAAAAAGGAAAACACACTGACTTCCAAATTGCGATCTCAGCTCCTGTGAAAAACTCTTTTGTTCGTAAACCTCCTCACAGTGCTGAGGTATTACACTTATCGAAATATCCGGATTCAAAGGTTTAATCCTATGAAATAAGTTGTCGGCCAAAGAGTCACTCAAGGCAATCAGCTTATTACAGGCAGCATACTGCTTGTCGCAAAAAGATTTGGCAAAAGCTCTCAGAAAGCTATTTTGGACGTTTAAAACGGTGTACAAATTTTCGGGCCAAATATCCAAGACATAGGTGACAAGAGGGCATTTATTTCGCCATGCAGCAAACCTAGCCGGAATTATCATCAAAATAGGACTTGTATTATAGCAAAATACAACGTCGTAATTGTTTTTGAGCCTTAACGCCTTGAAAGATGCAGTAATCGGCCAGCTAATATAGTTCAGGAAAATGCGGACCGAAGTGTTTCCCTTTCGGCGTATTTCACCAGACCGAAAGACAGACGCACCGTGGTAATCATCGTGACGATGGCCGCAGTAACCATATCCTTCGGCCCATTCGCCTGAAGGATAATTTGGAATACCGCAAAGGACGTCAACGCTTGCACCGTCTTCAATAAAGCCATCGACAATATCACTGATTCGAAAAGTCTCCGGGTAAAAATGCTGCGTCACGACAAGTATTTTCTTACCAGCGCATGAGCTAGTCATTAAATGCTCTTCCTCCACACCATCTTGTCCACGACGCCTGTGTAGCTCTGGATGATCTTGACCACCTTGGTGGACACGGTCTCGTCGGCGTAGTCGGGAACGGGCGCCTCGGGCAGCGACCCCTCCGCGTCGAGCTCGACGGCGGTGCAGACGGCCTGGAGCAGGCCGCGCTCGCTGATGCCGGCCAGCGTGAAGCAGGCCTTGTCCAGCGCCTCGGGGCGCTCGGTGGAGGTGCGGATGCACACCGCCGGGAACGGGCGGCCGACGCTCGCGAAGAAGCTGGACTCCTCGGGAAGGGTGCCGGAGTCGGAGACCACGGCGAAGGCGTTCATCTGCAGGCAGTTGTAGTCGTGGAAGCCCATGGGCTCGTGCATGCGCACGCGCGGGTCGAGCTCGAAGCCGGTGGCCTCCAGGCGCTTGCGGGAGCGAGGGTGGCAGGAGTACAGGATCGGCATGTCGTACTTCTCCGCGAGCGCGTTGATGGCGGTGAACAGGCTCGTGAAGTTCGCCTCGGTGTCGATGTTCTCCTCGCGGTGCGCGGACAGCAGCATGTAGCGCCTGGGCTCCAGGCCGAGCTCGGAGAGGATGTCCGAGGCCTCGATCTTGTCCAGGTTGGCGCGAAGGACCTCGGCCATGGGCGAGCCCGTGACGTAGGTGCGCTCCGGGGCGCAGCCGGTGTCCTTGAGGTAGCGGCGGGCGTGCTCGGAATAGGCCAGGTTGACGTCGGAGATCACGTCGACGATGCGGCGGTTGGTCTCCTCGGGCAGGCACTCGTCCTTGCAGCGGTTGCCTGCCTCCATGTGGAAGATGGGGATGTGCAGGCGCTTTGCCGCGATGGCGGACAGGCAGCTGTTGGTGTCGCCCAGGATCAGCAGCGCGTCGGGCTGGACCTGGACCATCAGCTTGTACGAGGCCGCGATGATGTTGCCCACGGTCTCTCCAAGGTCGGCGCCCACGGCGTCCAGGTAGACGTCGGGGTCGGCAAGCTCCAGGTCGCGGAAGAAGATGCCGTTCAAGGTGTAGTCGTAGTTCTGCCCGGTGTGCGCCAGCAGGCAGTCGAAGTGGCGTCGGCACTTCTTGATGACCTCGGACAGGCGGATGACCTCGGGGCGGGTGCCCACGATGATGAGCAGTTTCAGGCGGCCGTCGTCTTTAAAACAAATATTGGAATTCATAGGTTTCCTTAAAACAGAGACTAATATTTTGCCAACAGTAGTGAGGCGGCCTGCACATCACCACACTCAACAAGTTTCGAATCGTTCCTATGCAAAGTCTCAGAGCATCCGCCGACATCGTAACAAACGACTGGTAGCCCACAAGCCTCAGCTTCAAGATTGACCGTAGGGTAGTTATCCTCGTATGTTGGATTGAATAGAACGGAGGCAGAACTATAAAGTGAGGCCAACTCTATCTGAGAGTCGGTTCGTGGAATACCAACTACCCCTGGAGGTAGTTTTCTCATCTGTTTGGCACTCAATCCAACCAACACAATGGAATACTTGGAGCAGTCAAGCTTGTCCGCAAGGGCATAAAAGTCAGAAAGACCCTTACGCTTGGACCATGGAGAGGCAACTCCTAAAATAATTTTTCTTGAATCGAGGCCGTATTTCTCTTTAACGCTAAAAACTTCACTATTTGATCGTGGCTTGAAAACGTTGAGATCAATCGTATTGTGCACAACCTCAATCGGATACTTTGATAAATAGCTAGAAGCAACCAGTCCAGCCAGCCATTTTGAAGGGGTAATGATAGTCATTCGATTAGAAGGCAACAAAGTGAAAATCGAACGTTTGACCTCGTAACTCCATTTGCATGATGCAGAATTAATAGTTGGAGGATACCCCATGAGTTGAGGGCACCTCTTGGCACCACAGCCGTTTTTCCATTGATTGCAGCAAGAATAGGTGAAATAAGGGCAATGGCCGGTAAAAGCCCAACAGTCGTGCAAAGTCCATACAACGCGACAATCAGACCTCATCAACCATTTAAATAGTTTATCAATATTCAAATAGTAGCCATGAAGGTTATGCAAGTGAACCACATCAGGACCGAACTCATCAAGACGATGAATCAACGCGTCGGTTTGCCTCGCTGAATGAAAACCTATCTTACCGTCAAGGAGAGTAAGCCCAACGTCGAGTAAAAAATTAGCAGATGACCCAAAACAGTATTCACTGGCAGTGTTTGCTGGCGTTCTTCTTCCCCAGCAAGCAAGCGATTCGTGCCCTTGATCAATAAGAGCAAAATGCTCCTTCATCATAATGCGCCCAGTGGATCCATTTGGAACGCTATTAATGTGAGCGTATCTGGTCAAAACCTCTAGACTTCCTCGTAGTAGGTGTCGGGGTTCTCGGGGTCGAAGGGCTCGTTGGCCCACATGACCGTCACGAGGTCCTCGGTGTCGGACAGGTTGGTGATGGAGTGCGTGTAGCCGGGGACCATCTCCACGGCGCGCATGTCGGAACCCGAGACGATGTACTCGTCGACGGGGAACGGGTTTCCATCGGAGTCCTCCCCCACCTTCCTGAGCTTGATCGACGCGGTGCCGGAGACCACCAGGAACCTCTCCCACTTGCTCATGTGCCAGTGGTTGCCCTTGGTGATGCCGGGCCTCGAGATGTTGATCGAGACCTGCCCGCGCTCCGGTGTGCGCAGGAACTCGGTGAACGAGCCACGCGCGTCCACGTTGGGCTTGAGGCCGTAGGCGAAGTGCCCCGGCTCGTAGTAGGACAGGAACGTGCTCCAGAGCTTCTTGGAGAAGGAGCCCTCGGAAAGGTCGGGCACCGAGAGCGTCTCGCGACTGTCTCGGAAGCCGTCGAGCAGGCAGACGATCTCGCCGAGCGACTTGACGTCAGTTTCCGGGACGTAGCAGAACCCGTCTCCCTCTACCCTATCGAGGCCCTCGTATCCGCAGCGGTGCTCCCCGCCGAGCAGGGCGCCCAGCATCTCGTTCACGAGGTCGTCGATGTAGAGGAGCTCCAGCTCCACGGAGGGGTCGTTCACGGTGTAGGGGCGGCCGTTGGCGATGGCCTCGCAGAAGGTCGCCACGGCGGAGTTGTAGCGCGGGCGGCACCACTTGCCGTAGAGGTTCGGGAAGCGGTAGATGAGCACGGGCGCCCCCGTGCGCTCCGAGTACTCCCGGAACAGGCCCTCCCCCGCGAGCTTCGACTCGCCGTATACGGAGCCCTCGAAGCGGCCGGACAGGCTCGCCTGCGCGGAGCTGGAGAGCATGACGGGGCATTTGTTCCCGTGGCGCTCCAGGGTGCCCAGCAGCGTCGAGGCGAACCCGAAGTTGCCCTCCATGAACTCGGACCGGTCCTCGGGGCGGTTGACGCCGGCCAGGTTGAACACGAAGTCGGCGCGGGAGCAGTAGTCATCGAGCTCGGCGGGCGTCGAGTCGATGTCGTACTCCATGACCTCGAGGGGAAGGAGCGGCTGGTATTTGGCTCGGCGGTCCTTGCCGTCCCTAATGTTCTTCAGCGCGCAGCAGAGGTTCCTCCCCACGAAGCCCCTGGCGCCGGTGACAAGTACGCGCACCCTACTGCACCGCCTCGTGCTCGCGGCCCTCGAGGGCCAGCTGCACGTACTCGGCGGTCTTGATCTTGGCGATGGTGGCCTCCACGTCGAGCCTCTCGGTGTTGTGGGAGGTGTAGGACTCGTCGGCCTGGGTCTCCACCTCGCCGTCGACGACGAACTTGTCGTAGTTCAGGTCGCGCGAGTCGCAGGCCACGCGGTAGTAGCCGCCCATGTCCTCGGACCTCAGGCGCTCCTCGCGGGTCATGAGGGTCTCGAAGAGCTTCTCGCCGTGGCGGGTGCCGATCACCTGGGTGCCCACGCGGCCGAAGACCTCCTGGACGGCCTCGGCGAGGTCGCCGATCGTGGATGCCGGCGCCTTCTGGATGAACAGGTCGCCGGGGTTGGCGTGCTCGAAGGCGAACTGCACCAGGTCGACGGCCTCGTCCAGGTTCATGAGGAAGCGGGTCATGTTGGGGTCGGTCACGGTGAGCGGCTCGCCCTTCCTGATGCGGTCGATGAACAGAGGGATGACGCTGCCGCGCGAGCACATGACGTTGCCGTAGCGGGTGCAGCAGATGGTGGTGCGGCCGGCGCCGTTGCGGGCGTTGGCGTAGATGATGGACTCCATCATGGCCTTGGACTTACCCATGGCGTTGATGGGGTAGGCCGCCTTGTCGGTAGACAGGCACACGACGCGGTCGACGCCCTCGTCGATCGCGGCGTGGAGCACGTTGTCGGTGCCGATGACGTTGGTGCGCACGGCCTCCATGGGGAAGAACTCGCAGGAGGGCACCTGCTTCAGGGCGGCGGCGTGGAAGATGTAGTCCACGCCGTGCATGGCGTCGCGCACCGACTGGGCGTTGCGGACGTCGCCGATGAAGAAGCGCACCTTGGAGGCGAGCTCGGGCGACTTCTCCTGCAGGCGGTGGCGCATGTCGTCCTGCTTCTTCTCGTCGCGGGAGAAGATGCGGATCTCGGCCAGGTCGGTGTTCATGAAGTGCTTGAGCACCGTGTTGCCGAACGAGCCGGTGCCGCCCGTGATCATGAGGGTCCTGTCTTTGAATACACTATCGCACATTTCAAGCTCCAATTAAATAAACTAAAGGCGAATGAAACTAAAACAAAATGCAAGTCGATGCTTAACCTATTGATACGCTTCTTATCCTAAACGAAAAGACGACTACTGCGCATAAATTAGAATTAAAAAGCGTTTATACCTACGTTAAAACTGATAACACCACCAATTAGCGTTTAAGAAGTCATTGCAAGTGGTTATATAGCTTCAGCCAAACACTTTTATATCTATGTATTTAGCGAATCTCTGATGCATTATTTCCGAATAATGCATGGAAGCATCGCGACACATCCGACAAAATAAGCAAGCGAAATTGCAGCACTCGTTCCGTTAGGTCCAAATAGCTGAATCAATAAGCCAGAAAGGGGGACAGCAACGATTAAGGCGACTAAATTACCGACAAGATTACCGGCCATCTTTCTCTTAACAATCGTCAGGTCGGAAAAGAAACCGATAAACGCCGTAAGCAGAGAGCTAATAACCGCACCGTACAGCAAAAAAGAGTACTGATGGATTTGGTCACCAAATATTAGCCCCAACATGTAGTCGCCGCAGATAAAACAAGCGAACAAAATAACAATGGACAAAACAAGGGCGCCAAGAACGACCTTCATCAACATAGTATTAAATGATTTTTTATCCCCCGACTCACTAGCGCTCGCAAACGCGCCGAGCAAAGGGGCATAGGCATTAGCAGCACCCGCCTGAACGATTGCTGCGGGAGAACACACCGAGGAATAAACACCCAACATTGAGGCCCCCAGCACGGTAGCAAGTTCCTGACGCGAAACGGATGTAACCGCAGCGCAACAAAAAACCCCAACCGTAGCGGGAAGACACTTATAAAACAGTTCAGTCATCGCCTTGAACCTAAAAGAAGGAACAATCAAATCGAAATTAGAGGCCCAATGTGCATCAACAATCGCCACGGGGAGAGACACCGCAATCATCAGAACGATACTCAACACAAGAGAATGTGAAATATACATTCCGGCACAAAACACCAGTAGAGACAAAATACCCCTCAGCAGCATCGACATACCGCAATAAATCATATTTCCAGCTTTTTGATCAATGCCATGAAACACATCAACCATGACTTCAATTGACTTATATATGCAATAGAGGTACACGGGAAGAAGAGAAGACTGCTGACAGGTAAAGAATGCATAAGGCACTACGAAAACAAACCCCAGCGCTATTGTGATTAAACGAAAACCAATATACTCCCCTGAAGAATACTCACACGAAAGATCGGATACTTGAAAGGATCGAATCTTATATAAACCGATCGGAACAAATAGATTGGTGATTGTCATTGCCAAAGATAAATCTCCGGCATAGTTAAAATCCGACGATAGTCGAACTACAGCAACTGTCGTTAACCACTGGCAAGCAAGGTATGCAATAGAGCCAACAGTATTCCATGTAATGTTTTTCTTTAAACTATCAGTCAAATTTACCCAATCGATTTTAGATCTAATTAAATAGCCTAACCAATAACCTCTCTAGCGATTGCATCAATGCTTTCACCATATCCAACGCCAGGAACAGCCCATCTACCATTTAAATCAATGGTTCTCGGAGCGCAACCACGACTGACATATTTAAAGCGAGCATCAATACATGGATTGACCAAGGGTTCCGTTGAACCATACGCCTTTAGATGTTGAACCTGAGCTCGTAGTCCTTCACGAACAGATCCGAAGCTATAGCCTGGGTTGCCAGGCCCAGTGGCGCCAAGGCCTCCAAAGTTGCACTGATTAGGCTGGACCAAATTTCCAAACTTTAAATACCCCGTTTCTTTCACCACCTGTCCATATAAAACCTCAGGCGAGACACCCTCCGACTGAGCCTCTTCATATAGAATTTTGCAGAAATCTCTAATGTTCGACGCTCCCCTATCCGCGTAAACGGCTGAAGGGAATCCTTTAGAGCCCATTATCTTTGTGAAATGATTAGCGGCATCTAGATAGGTTGAATAAGCGGGCGACATAATAAGACCTTCATATCCAGTCATACTTGCGCCATTGCGTCCCTCCTTAATGCCGCAATTCAAATAATGCATGTAATAGTTCTTCAGGTTCAGTCCGAAAGCCTTCCTCAGGTCCATATAACGATTTCGATAGCCGTAAACGTCGAAGGACTCGTTCCCGCGCCGTCCCTCCGCCATGCCGCAGTTGATGAAATGGCGCAGCACGGCAGCATCGTCAATCATTACAACGCCAGCGGGGCTTCGTTTAGAAAAAGCGTTACGAATGTCTTCGTTATTCGATAGATAAAATGAGGGGTCATAAACGGATGAATAATCAACGCCATTGATAGCCGTAGCATATCCTTCAATCTTTGAGCATCCGGTCCCATGCCTTCCTTCCGCTTTTCCAGCTGTAACGTAATGCTCATAGTACTTAACTAAATCAAAGCCAAAAGCAGCTCTTAAATCTGGATACTCATTAAAATAACTCTGTACGTCAAAGTTAGCAGAGCCGCGCCTGCCTTCGCTCATGCCATAGTTAATAAAATGGTCTAGAGCTAAATCACTATTTCCAGAAGTAGCTTTGGCTACGTCGGGATAAAGCGACAAATAGTAATTAGCATCGAATACGGAAGAATAATCGAGCCAAGTTGACTTAGGAAATTGCGCAATGATCGCATCGGCATCGGCTTCGCCAAGGCGTTTGCAACCAGCATCGCTAAAATAATTCAACACGTCCCCCGCATTAGAAATAAAGCCATGCTCGATTAAGATGCCGGGAATACCTTGCTCGCGGGCACAACGGATGACCGCAAACTCATCTCCAACTTCCATCTGGAATACACCGCGATAGCTGAGCCCCATAGAAGCGAGGTTGTTCATAACTTTATTCGCGAGCTCGACTGAAACTTGCGTGTAATCATATTCATTGGCAGTGGGGGCATATACCTCAGCGCCATGGGCAACAGGAGAACCGGAATTAATATGGAAGCTAACAAAGGCCTGTGCGCCTTGACTCACACATCGCTGGACACGATAAAGGAAATCATTTCCGGAGTAGCCGCCGCTTTGCTCGCGCGCAAGAACGACTTTAAAACCATACGCCTCAAGCTTATTCTTGCAAGCAGCAACAATCTTCCAAGTTAGATCCGCCTCACTCTTTCCATTTCCCTGTGCGCCGGGATCAGTGCCGCCATGGCCAGCATCAAGGGCAATTACCCGAACGTTTTTTCGAGCCGAGCGTGTGGCATAAGTAGAAATGCCGTCCGGTGAATCAGCACACTCCAACGCCTGTTTGATGGATTGGGCCTCAACAGCATTGCCTTCGCCGTCCGCATAGTAAACGGAAGTGCCCTCGGAATTAGCAGGGCTCTCAACAACCGCAAAAGAATAATCCCTGTCAGAGAGATCAATCTCATGTTCAGCATCATCGCCCTGCAGAACATAGGTTATTGAAGTAAGAAAATATGTATTGAGATCTAGCTTCGAGCCAAATGTAAATGCAGCAGAATTTACAGCCTGCGCGGAAGCGTCAACCGCTCCCTGAACTCCGTTGGCGCTAACATAGTTTAGTGTTGCGGAGGCGATGGTATCGCTGTCATTAGGAGTTGCAAACGCGACGACTTGGTCAGTCCCGCTAATAAGGTTCGGATAGGCAAGGTATATATATTGAAAAGAAGAATCAGTCGATTCAGTTTGCGGCTCAGCCAAAGAAGCATCTACACCGAAATCCTCATCAGCCGATTCGTCGACGCCCGCCGGCGACGATTGCTCAACAGCTATGTCTCCGTCGGCAGCGCCCTCGTCATGTGAAGCTGCAGGATCGTCTGCGGACGCAGCATCTGATGTAATATCCACAGATCGCACGCTATTCGCAGCATAAGCAGCGGCTACAGGACTCATCAAGGATGAAATCGTCAAGAGTGCAGCTAAAGAAAACGCTGTTGAGGCACGCAATGCCTTTTTCATATTGTATCCCCCATCACAAATAATGATACTAAGGATAAATTATCTCACAATATCCTCCGCATCGGAAGTCCAGTTGTCCAAAGCACGGGAATTGTCATAAAGGCAGATGGAACCTGCCCCTACAAAAGACAACAAGCGTACTCAGCGGGTTTTTCGCCCTTCCAAAGATACAGCGTAAAGCACTGAGTTTTGAAGCAATTAGCCGCACCTAAACAGCGCAAGCACCAGTGACACGAAAATCCACTGAAGCAAGCAATTCGACATAATTCGTTTAAAGACGCGGCAGGCGGCGAAAGCGTTTACATAGCCGTGAAATACAGCAAAATGCCTCAGTGTTTCGCTTGCATCAGAGGCGTCTGAGGCTTCATTGACAGAATGATCGAGCCATTAATTGTAGAAAAGTTAGACATGGTCTTCCTGAATCAAACACTGGCAAACAATTGCCCCCACCGCTCTTGCAGCTCTTGAGGACACTTTGCCGGATCTTGGAATTACTTCGCTCCTAAAGCGAGAAGTACTCACTGTCGGGAGATAGGTTTGGTCCAAGCCACGGATCGCCCGTCAAGAAGAACTCCGACCAGCGCTGCATGAACAGTGCTTGCTCGCACTTCCAGCGGCGCAGCTTTTCCTCGTCGGCCTCTTCCCTGCCGCGCGAGGTGAACTCGTAGTGGTACAGCTCGGCATAGGGCGTAAAGATGGTGCGGTAGCCCGCCTCCCACACACGCAGACAAAAGTCCGCGTCGTTAAAGCCGACGGCGAATTCTTCGTTGTAGCCGCCAACCTGTTCAAATACGTCGCGTCGGACCATCTGACAGGCGCCCGTTACGGCGCTATAGTTGCCCGGCCGCACCGCGCGGACAAGATAGCCCTCGCGCTTTGCAGAGAAGTCTTGGTTGGCATGGGCAAGTGCGCCACGCACGCCAACCAAAATGCCAGCGTGCTGCACCAGATGGTCGGCAAAATAGAGCTTAGCGCCCACCACACCCACATCGGGACGCTGCAGATAGCCCATCATCTCTTCAATAAAGTCCGGGCTTATGACCTCGGTATCGTTGTTCAGCAGCAGCAGGTAGTCGCCCCTGGCATGCTCAACGCCAAAGTTGATGATTTGGGAGTAATTGAACTCACCCGGCCAGTACACAACGTGCGCAGTGCCCTTACCGCCAGACGTAGCGGTCACGCGTTCCGGCAGGGTTTCGTAATACGCAAACGTCTCCGGGGCTTCGCTGTTATTCTCCACCAAGACGATCTCGTAATTGGTATACGTGGCCTTCTGGGCGATCGACATCACACAGGCATCGAGCGTCTCAACGTGGTCCTTGGTGGGAATCACAATGCTCACCAGCGGCGCAGGCTCCGGCAGCGCATAATGCACGCGGTAGACAAACGACGTCTCGGTCTCCTCGACCGTTCCGCAAATGCCCAGCGAGTCAAAGTGACGCTGCAGCGCCAAACGACCAGCTTCAATGGCGTAAGGTTTGCTATCTGCAAAGTCATCGGCGGTGAAACCGGGATGCACGCGCCAGTGATACAACACGTGCGCAATATGCTCAAACCGTGCGCCCGATGCAAGGCAGCGAAGAGTCAGATCATAATCCTGGGCGCCCGCGACATCTTCCGGCGACATGCCAATGCGATCGATAAGCGCCTTCTCCACCATCAGAAAATGCGTCACGCAGTTATGGCTATAGAGCAGGTCGACGTTGAGTTGCGTCTTAAAGACCGGCTGACCCCACTCCCCCGTTTTCTGGAACATGTCCTCGTCACAGAACAGGACCTGCGGACGCTCCCCCTCTGCCGCTTTATTCAACGCGGCGACATAGCGGAACAACGCATCCGGCTCCAAGATGTCATCGTGGTCTAAGAATGCGATGTAGTCGCCCGTCGCTTGCTGAATGCCAGCATTGGTGTTGAGTACAATGCCGCCGTTACCAGGCAGCTCAATCCAATAAACCCGCTCGTCATTGGCGTCGGCCGCAAGATTGGACACCGCGTCCCAATCGGGCGAGGCGTCCATAAGCAGCAATTCCCAGTTGTCATAGCTCTGGGATAGCACAGAGTCCAGCAACTCGCGCAGGTAAACCCGATCGGTCCTATAGCACGGCACTACAATGCTCACGAGCGGCCTATAGGCAAATGCCGCCGAAGCGACACGCTGGCACGCCAAATCACCCGGCTTTGCGCGATGTTGCTCAAACCAACGTCGATAGGCCGCATCATCCGCGCGCGCATCCTTCATGCGGTTCCAACTGTCGTCGACCATGCCGTTGTACAAACGACCATCCATGGCACAAAATCCACTCTGGATTTGGCCCGTGGGATCAGCCGCAATCACGACAAAATCGCGTATATCCTGAGGCATCTCAACGCTCAGATACGTTTTATTGACGCGACATCCGTTCTGCTGGGGAACATCGACCTGCGACTCAAACACATGCACCGTGGCATCGATCGCATTCATGTGCGTATCGAAGATCTGGAGCTCAGGGACGCACTGGGGATCTCCCGCCCACTTGACCTCATAGCGCCAGACGACGCCCTCATCTGCCGGTAAATAACGAACGGCATCGATCTCGTAGCGACCGCAGCACTCGCCGCGCTGCGCGTCGCGGACAAGCGCGCACAGCGCAGGCTTTGCTTTGTAATTAATCTTAGATTCCAACTTGGCAATACGACTATCAAGGCGAATAGAGCCCAGCCTTTTACCGCCGGACGCAAATGAGACGTCAATTGTAGAGCCGTCCATAAACGGAAGCACCAAGACGACGAGTTCGCGCTCATAATCGGCAACGGAGGGACAAAGCGCAAGCACGCGGCCGTGATCGACCGGCAGTGCCAAGGACGGCACGCATGCCCCATCGGTCGTCGCGTGAGCAAAAACCTGGGAGCCCTCCTGCTCAATAAGCCCCGCGATATCCTGACCGACAAAACGAAGCAGGACAAACAGACGACCCTGACTGCGGCAAAGCGCCAAACGCTTGATACTCATCTACACCTCTCGCTTTCCCAGAGCATTCGCAGCCATGCGCTTGCACGCGCCCAGGCGCCCAAACCTCAAGACGTCGTAATCGAACATGAGCTTTTTGCACGAACGAGCAGCAGGAGCCTTACCGATAAGTGCCGCACGCACCATAGCGGCAACAGAAGGAGCGCATTGTGCGAGCGCAGCATCACTGCCCACGGCAGAACCATCAAGCGCCGTGGCAACGGCAGCAAAAACCTTGCCGCAGCCCGAGCTCAGCAGCCTGAGTGCATCGTACAGTACCAGATCACACAGGAAGTACGCCAGGTCATCGGCATGCTGGACATCGAGCCCATCATGGCGCCAATCGGCCAGCACCGCGGAGTATATCTTCACGTGCTCCAGCAAACGCGTCTCATCGTCATAGCGCATGGTGTCCATGAGCGAGCCCTTGCGTGCCACGCGATAGTCGTACAGCTTGTTCGAGATAAGCGCGGTCTTACGCGAGCGACCATAGACGGCAAAATCGAAGACCTGGTCCTCGCCATACTTAACGGTTTCATCGAACACGATCCCGTTGCCCAGCAAAAAAGCGCGCTTGCAAGCGGTGCGCCATGCAAAGGGGCGAGACGCTTCCTTAAACAGCAGGTCGGAGCTATAGCCCTCAAACGACGCATCGCGCGGGCTCAGCACATAGTTAAGCCACGGATACCCTGCCTCCAGCGGATACGGGTTTGCGCCAAAGGTCAAAACGTCGCAATCCTCACGCTCAAAGGCATCAACGATTACGCGGCACGCATCAGGCGTAAACCGGTCGTCGGAATCCAAAAACGCAACGACAGGCGCCGTGGACGCAGCGATACCCGCATTGCGCGCGCTCGACAGACCACCGTTGGGCTTATCGACAAGCTTAAAGCGTGTATCCTTTTCGCAATAGGCAGCGGCGATGTCGCGCGAACCATCCGGCGAACCATCGTTAACCAGCACGCCCTCCCAATCGGGCATATCCTGCGCGAGTAGGGAGTCCAGGCACCATGCCAGGCACTCCTCCACCTTGTAGATGGGAACGACGACGGAAATCCTAGGGGTAGCCATGGTCACGCGCTCCTACTGTGCCGCCGGCACGTCGTCGGGATGCGGGTTATCGCCGTAGGTACGCTGATACGTCAGCACGCGCCAGACCAGCGGCAGGCCGCCTATCTTAAAGTAGTGCTTAAACGTATTGAGCTTGCCCGGCTTTTTAAAGCCAAAGCGCGAATCGATATAGGCACGGGGCGATTTGACCATCAAACGCAGGTCGGTCTCGCCGCGTGGGTCGAAGAGCGACAGGTCAAAGCGATCGGCATCCCAATCAGCCTTAAGCTCGGGAGACGCCTTCTCCCAAAACCGCTCACGCAACTCATCGACCAGACGCTCGTCATTCCAGCGGTACGTATCGACCTTCATGCGCATTAAAATGCCCTGGAGCCGAGCCTTGAGCTCGGGGCGTTCATCCAAAAAGCGCTGCATCTCGGCATATTCGTCGCACACGCAAAACACCTTGTTGGGCGAATTAACGGAGCTCTTCTCGTTATCCTGGCGATAGCACAAAATGGGATCCGCAATAAACGCAGCACGCTCGGCGCTTGCCCAGACCTTAAAGTTAAAACCCGCATCCTGATACGAGGCACCCGGCGTGGGAAGGAACCGAATCTGATTGTCGTTGAGAAACTCGCGACGATAGATGGCAGACCAAATGGACGGCTTGCGGTAGAAAATGCCCGGGCGATCGACGGGACGATACGCCGCACCCGTCATATACTCGTCGATAATCCCAAACAACTCGCGGCGCTCGCTGGGCGTGGACCAGTACAGGTAGAAGTCGCCCTTAACAACATCGGCGTGCTCGGCGTCAGCCTTGGCAACCAGCTTTTGGAGCGAATCCTCGAACATAAAGTCATCGGACTCCAAAATGCCCACGTACTCGCCACACGCCATCTCCAGGCCGCGATTCATCGAGTCGCCGTAGCCGCTGTTGGCCTTGTCAATCATCTTGACGCGCGCATCGCGTGCCATGTACTCGCGAATGATATCCGGCGAGCTATCGGTGGAGCCATCGTTGACGCAGATGATTTCGATGTCCTTGAGCGACTGTGTCACAGCGGAATCGAGGCACTCGCGCAGGTAGCGCTCAACATTGCAAATGGGAATAAGCAACGAAACTTTAGGGGTATCAGAGTTCTGCAAGAGAACCTCCTGTTGAATAGCGTGTAACAGGGTTATTTTAGCAGCCGAGTTGCGGCGGGCGGCACCGCTTGGAATTAGATAAAGCGTTCCAGGCAGGCCTTGAGACCGCGGGTCGAAAGATAGAACAGCGTGGCGTCTGCCATCGAAACGCCCGAGGTCGCCGCAACGAGCTTATGGGCAACACGGCAAACGGCGCCCTTAGCAGGCATATCTGCCCACTCCGTTCCCAAAAACGTCGTGAAATCCATATTGACGCGACCGGCCACGCGACGGAAACCATCGGCATCCAAGCGCGCCAAATCAAACACGATAAGGTCCAAGAACCAGGTAATCAGCTCTCCGGGGCACAGGTCCAAAAGGCCGTAGGCCGCCCAGTCTTCCATAACTTCCTCGAGCATCCTCATGTGTGCGTCGAGCTTTTTGGCGCGTGCCTCGGCACTGTTGAACTCGTGCGTCGCCGATTCGCTCTCCATCACGTAGTGGTAGAACCTGACCGGCATGACGACGGTCTTTGAGGCCAGCGCGTAAGCTGCAAACTGGAACACAACGTCCTCGCCCAAGGCCAAGCCGGGGGCAAAACGTATGCCCTCGCGATTGAGCAGCTCGCGCGAAAAAGCCGCGCGGCACGCATAGGGCTGTGCGTTTGCGTGGAACAGCAACTGGGGATCACGGGCGCCAAAAGTGCCCGCCTTGGGGCTCATGAGTTGCTGGACGCGTTTGGGTGCGGCGTCGGACGGCTCGCAGACGCCGCCAAAAACGGCGACCTCGGCATCTGCAGACTCCATGGCATGCAGCACGCACTCGACCGTCTGGGCGTCGATGTAATCGTCGGCGTCCACAAAGAAGATGACCTCGCCATCGGCCGCATCGATACCGGCATTTCGAGCGCACGAGACGCCTGCGTTTTCCTGGTCAATCACCAGCACACGGTCGTCGGCCTGCGCAATTTGACGCAAGACTCCCAGCGAATCGTCAACCGAACCGTCGTTGATACAGACAACCTGAATCGAGCGCTCAGACTGTGCCAGCAGCGAGTCGAGGCATCTCTGAATGGAGCGCGCAGAGTTGTACACGGGAACGACAATAGTCGCTTTGGGAATCGAGGCCTCTCCCATACCGACCTACCCCCTCAGCGATTCGATGAGGAAGGCGGCGACCACACCAGGGCCTCCAACCGAGGCATAATACTTAGCGCGCCCCAAGGCACCATCCGTTGCAAAGTGCGGATGCTCGTCAACCCAGCCCTCTGGATCTTTGAGGATGGCAGCGAGATTCGCGCGCTTCCACGGCTTAAGATCGTCCAGCGAAAACTCCCCGGCGTCCAAGGCCGCTTGGAATTCCTTGGCCATCTGCACCAGGAACTCCTTATAGAACTTGGGTGCCAAGCGCACATAGTTCCACATATACGAATCGTATTTAATGAGCTGATTGAACTTGAGCATGCGGGCGACGTCATCGCTTGCGTGATCGCGAGCATAATCTTCTCGGATCCAGCGCTCGATTTCGGCATACTCGGTATTGACGCAAAAGACCTTAGCCGAAGAATTGACCGAGGAGTTCTCGTTGTCCTGACGATACGAAAGCACGGCATCGTGCAGGTAAACGGCCTTGTCGGCGCATGCGATCGCCTTAAAGGCAAACGACGTGTCCTGAAAGGATGCTCCCGGAGTCGGCAGGAACTTGATGCCGTTGCGCTCAAGAAAATCACGGCGGTACACGGCCGACCAAATCGACGGCTTTTGCTTAAAGAACTGCGTCGTGTCGCTCGGATGCACCGGCTTGTCACAGTCCCTTGCCTTAAACATCTCGTGCAGCGAGCGGCGCTCCTCGGGCTTAGACCAGTAGAAGTCAAAATTTGCCTTCGCAAAGTCGATATTGAAGCGCTCGGCAGCTGCCACGAGCTTCTCCAGCGCATCGGGCGCCATAAAGTCATCGGACTCCAGAATGCCCACGTACTTGCCGCGCGCCATCTCAAGCCCGCGGTTCATGGAGTCGCCGTAACCGCTATTGGCCTTGTCGATCATCTTCACACGCGCGTCACGCTCCATGTACTCGCGGATAATCGCCGGCGAGTTGTCGGTAGAGCCGTCGTTGATGCAGATGATTTCGATGTCCTCGAGCGTCTGCGCCACGGCGGAATCGAGGCACTCGCGCAGATAGCGCTCAACGTTGTAGATGGGAACAAGCAGCGACAGGACAGGGCCGCCAGGGGAATTAGTAGACAAATGTGCTCCTTAGGAAATACCTGCCGTTAATGGTATCAAAGGGTCGTCCCGCCCGCGGGCGTTTATATAATCTATGGAGCCCGCAGAGGCAAACCGATACGAAAGGACGTCATGCAGCACAAAGCCGCACGCAACATAGTCATCGAAGCGCTGCGCTTAATCGCGGTCGCCACGCCCATGGCAGGTTCCTGCGTTTTATTCAAACCTTGCCAACATGGCGCAGCGGCCCTTTACAATAGGTGCCGTCCAAACGACGCATTCGATAGCTTCCGTGCGGCGCTCGCCCGCCACGCGTGAAAGGATATATTCCCCATGACTTCCACCCTTCCCGCTCCCATCGACAAGCTTGCCATCGTCGTCGTCACCTATAAGCGCCAGGAGCTTCTGGCCAACCTGTTCGACTCCATGACCGAGCTCACGGCAACGCCTTGGCGTATCGTGATCGTCGACAACGAGAATTCACGCGAGACCGAGGCCATGTGCGCCGCATTCAACGAGCGCCTCGCCAACCTGTGGGGCATCGACGCTGACCAGCCAGATGCACAAGGCGGCACCGACCGTGTCATCTACGACCCGCAGCTTGAAAACGGTGGCGGCGCAGGTGGCTTCTCCGCTGGCACCAAGCGCGCCTACGACCTGGGCGCGCAGTGGTTTTGGGTCATGGACGACGACGTGCTCGTTATCCCCGAGGGAATTGAGCGCCTGGCCAAATGGACGGACCGCTACGACGTCATCCAGGGTTCGCGCCTGGACTTCGACGGTGGCGCCTTCTTTTGGCAGTACCAGCTCATCCTTTCGCTCGGTATCCCCAACCCCATCGCTAAGTGGGACCTGGGCCCCGAGGGCTACCGCGCCATGAACCAGCTGTGCTTTGAAGGCGGCCTGTTCTCGCGCCGCGTTGTCGACAAGATCGGCCTGCCCGATGCGCGCTTTTTCATCTACGGCGACGATGCCTGCTACGGCTATGTTGCCAGCCAGCACTTCCCCGCCGCCGTGGTTGCCGACGTGGTGCTCAAGCGTGCCCGCGCCGTCTCTAACTGGGATATCGCCGGCAAACGCCAGCTCAACTCAACGAGCGACACCAACCGCTACTACATCATGCGCAATCGCGGCTTTTTGGCCCGTTACATGCAGATTTACGGCGACTACCACCCCATCTTGTTCCGCTTGGGCAACGCCGCGACCTTCTGCAAGGAGTTCATTCGTCTGGCAGCGGTCGACAAGTGCTTTAAGACCGGCATCCCGGCGCTGCGCCGTGGCATGAAAGATGCCCGCAAGATCATCAAGGACCCCAACTGGAAGCCCATGCCGCCTATGAAGGACGCAGAGTAGCGGACACCCCCTACAGCCGCTGGCACACCGCTGCCACATGACACCCGTCAAACCCGAATCCCCAGCGCATGCGGCCCACACCGGGTCGCGGTACGCGAATCTTGTCGATGCCGTCGCGCTCTATGTCGAGCAGTGCCTGAACGGCCAGCAGCTCCAGGCCGAGCGCGTCTACGCCGGAGTCAAACATCATATTGATCGTTATCAGCGGGCGCTCGTCGAGCATGCCGATCGTGTCTGCCGCGTCAAACACAGCGCCCGTAGGAAATACCTGGATGTCCCAGCGATCCGCGCCACGCTTTCGCCTCGAGGCAGGATTGGCATAGCCCGGCAATCCAAAGCAGAGTCCCTGCAAGAGCAGGTGATATGGCAGCTGCGCATCTGGGTTGTTCGCACCGATTCCCGCATCTCCCAGGATGCGTTCTAACGCCCGCTTCACCGCATCCTCGTCCCCACGGCACAACCCGTCGCGAAACGTATCGACGTCTCGAACGTCCTCGGCAGCACGCTCAAACCACTCAATAATCACCAGACGAAAGGCCTGGCGAAGCTCGTTATTGGGCAACCGCAGAGCACGGAGACGACCACCATGCTCCGGCTCCTCAATCAGATCCGTCGTCAGGAAACCGGACAGATACAGCGCCGTCCACAAACCATCATCAGACGAGGTCTCTGGCCCCGTAGCACCCAAGCAAACCGGAACCTCAACGCATCCATGCGCCTCGAGCAAATCGAACAGAGCCGAAAGGCGATCAAGATTCCAGTCACAAACTACCCTACTTAGGCAATCGGCATACCCATACAGATCGGCTCGCACAGGCGCCGTGCAGCCTCGGTCCAGAAAACCGGTCACACGCGCCGGACTCGAGCAATAGGCCCTGCCAAACCGATATCCCTCGAACCATTCAAGCGCATCATCCAGGTATTCCTCGCGTCCAGCATGATTCAGCAGAGCCTCGACCTCGGCATCCGAAAAGCCAAACCATCGGTCACACCACGTCGAGAGCGGCGTCGAAAGACAATACGAGCAGCAGCGCAAAGAAAGTGCCGCCTCGGCAGGACCTGGACGCTCCCCCATCAGACACGTCAGCCGCAACGAATTGCCCGCAGCGGCAATGGCGTCAAACAGCACGCGATCGAATAGCTCCGCCGGACCGGCGCCGGAAGCGTCCCTCGCGCTCGTGCTGGGCAACCACGCCGCGTCGTACCCATCAACGAGCAATACAACCTGCTCATCGCAAGCCATCTCCAGCAGCTCAATGAGCAGACCAAGCACCGAGTCAACCTCGTCCGCGCTCGGCACGCCACGCGCAACGCGCTCGATGTGACGCACCTTATCTCGAGCTAAATCCGGGGCTTCCAAGAGTGCCAGCAGGCGAGCGCACTCGCCCGAAAGAGCATCGCGCACGACGTCGGCAACAGCGGTGCCACGTCTCACAGCGTCAGAAAAGTCCAGCGATATCACCGGATAGCAAGCGTACTCGTTCCTATAGCGCCCGCCGTCCGCATCCCAAATCTGAGCACCGGCAAACGAGATCCGACCGGCGCGACCGACCACGGGACGCTCCAGAAAAGCCTTGAGCATCGACAAGTTCATGCTTTTGCCAAAACCCTCGGGTCGGCAGCACACCATAACGGACGCATCGCAATCCAGCATATCGGCAATAAACATGGTCTTGTCGACCAGCGCGCAGCAACCAAGAGCCTCCGCATAGTCGTGCATGCCGATGGGCAAAACCACATCGTCGGTACAGCCGATTAGACGTACGCCAAAGTCGGCAGCACAACCATTATTTGCCTGTTCAGACATTGCAACGTTCCCCCTAAATCGCAGCACGATGCCAATTGTAATGACGGCCTCTCACGTACTGATGTAGCGCGCAAACATATCGGGCAACGGTAGCAACATGGGGTGTGAGGGGGCATAACTAATCGTTGCACAACAAAACAGGGCCCGATGCATTCGCGCCGGACCCCGTCCCACTCTTTAGTTATTCAGCAACCGAGAAGCTACTCCTCGGAACCGTCCTCGCCAGCGGCCTTGTTCTCCTGATCAAGTTTATGCTTACCGCTCACGATAGACGTGGCGCCCAGCGTGGCCAGGCTCGCGCTCGCAAGGCTCGCCATAACGATGAGGTCGCCCGTCTTGGGCATGTTGCCGCCCGAAGACTTGGTCGTGGTCGTGGTGGTCACCGTTTTAGAGCCATTTTGCTCCTGGTTCTGGTTGTCGGTCTTGCCCTTTTCCTCGTCCTTCTTCTGAGCGGACTTCTCGCCCTTTTCCTCAGAGCTAGTACTCTTATCGGACTCGGTCTTCTCGGAATCATCGTCCTTGGAGTCGCCCTTTGCGGCCTCGGCCTTTTCCGTGGAAGTCTGATCAGAATTGTTCTTGTCAGGAGACAAGCTGCTTGCGCCAGCCATCAGCGAGGAACCAAACGTGTAGCCAAGCTGCACAACGAAAGAGGGCTTCTTGTCCGTCGAAATAACCGGCGCGTCCGGCGCCTTATTCGAGTCGTCCTTGGAAGCACCGGAATCAGAAGCGGCGTCAGAGTTAGAGTCATTGCTAGAACCAGTATCGGCGGAAGAATCGCTCGAGCCAGTGGAAGAGTCAGAGGAACCAGCGTCGGTCGAACCAGAGGCGGCACTGCCCGTATTGCCGGCAGAGCTTGAAGACGAATCGCCCGCAGCAGAGCCGTTCGAATCGGAGCCGCTCGAGGAAGAGCCGTCGTTGGTAGTGCCACCAGCAGAGCCATCGCCGTCAGTATCGGTCGAGGGCGCATCCGTATCATTATCGTCGCCCGCACCGTCATCGGTACCAGGCGTCGGTGCGGCGGGAGCAGCAGGCGCCATGCTCGGACCAGGCGCCGGCGTGGGCTCGGGCTGCACGGGCTCCACAGGCGTTGCCGCGGCAGCCTCGTCCTCGGCGATATAGACCAGACAATCCTTGAGCTCATT
Organism: uncultured Collinsella sp.; assembly: GCA_900541045.1. Taxonomy (GTDB): domain Bacteria; phylum Actinomycetota; class Coriobacteriia; order Coriobacteriales; family Coriobacteriaceae; genus Collinsella. The sequence goes on along the minus strand of UQID01000006.1, from coordinate 65,089 downwards.
GCGGTAGCGGTTCTTCCAGCCCTCATGATACTGGGGCTGGCTTGCATACTTGGTCGCCACGTTATTGACCACGCTGTTGGAAAGCGCCGTCACAAACTCGCGGTCCGTCATGCTGTTGGAAAGGTTTGCCCAGCGGAAGAAATCTCTGCAGCCACCGGTGCCGCACATGTTGGTAATACTCCACACCATGCCCTTGACACAGTCGGCGCGGCCGGAGATATCAATGCCGAGAGCACTCTTGAGCCACGCCTCGGTCACCGCATAGTACGAGTTATACGCATAGGCATCCTGCAGCGCCGAGAACTCAGCAGGGTCGGTGTTATAAGCACCCTGGAAGGCCTCCTGCGCAATACGACCCAGCTCGGTGAGCTGGCCGTTCGCATACATGGGGTTGTTCGCGTTGGAAATTTCGCTGCTGCGATCGATCGCAGCCTTAAGCATGCTGTACTTAGCAGAATCGTAGTTGTAGACCTGCTTCATAAACGGAATGAGCGACCAACGACGGTCGAACTGGTAATAACCCAGCGCGTTATAGCCATCGCCATACGAAAAGCCCTGGTTATAGTTGCCATGGCTCTCATATTTGGTGAAGTACTTCATCTCGGCGGTCACGTTGACAAACGAAACACCCTGAACCGACCTCAACACGCCCGAGAAGGACTGCTGGGTATAAAGGCCCTTATCGATATCGGTGGCATCCGAGGCAACACCCGGCGTGGGCTCCTCGGCAACAGCAGTCACAGGCGCAGCAACGGTGCCAAACGAAAGCGCCAACGTCAGGCCCGCCACAATCGCGGAATGTTTGGGCTGCATAAGATCCTCCCTGCATTGGTGTAGTTAAAGTGCAGTTTGCAAAGATGGATTTAAGTATTGCAGCTCGCCCGTTGTTACACAACAACAACTCGGCAAACGGCAACAGCCCTCCGCGAAATCTTAAGGAATTAAACAAACTGGTCGTCGGGCGCCAGCAGAAGCTCGCCGTAACGCTCCATCAGCCCGTCCCTCAACTGGCAGAAAGCGGGGATATAGGCGTTCAAGATGCGCTGAATCAAATCTTGAGCGAGCTTATTGTCATAGATATGGACGTTCGTATTGCGGTCTCTGAGCATATCTAACCAGGCCGCCTCATCAATAAAGTCGTAGAATCGGTAGGCCTCCTTCAGGATGGCACGAGGAGACCCCGACGCGGCAAGCGTGGCACCCTCATACTCGAGCAGACGCTTAAGGAGCTTCCAGCTCAGTTCAAATTGAAGATTGAACTTATTAATCAATCCACTCTGAACAAAATCATTGTTGAGATCCTGATTGGGCGCATCCTCAAGATTCGCCAAGGCGCTGGCAAAGTTCTCATATTTTTTCATACAGAATCACACCATCCCTGGCAATTTCATCGAGCAATTGCTGCGATAAGGACTCGTCGAGATTGACGACATCTACATCCAAAAGAGTATCAAGACACTCCTCGATCAAATATGAGAAACGGCCGAAATCCCGGCAACCTGCTACGGCGATGTCAATATCGCTCTTGGGCAAATTGTCGCCTCGAGCACGAGAACCAAACAGCACGACCTTCTCGGCGTTACATTCCCGAGCAAAATCTTCGATTTGCTTATACACCTTGTCGAGAGATGCCATTTGCAGCCCTACAGCTTAATCTCAAAGTTGATCTCGGGGACGGCGGCTAGGTCGGCCAACGTCACGCCGTCGACGTACTTTTCGATCACGTCGTCCAGACCGCGCCAGAACTTGACCGTTGAGCACAGATCACTGCGGGTGCAGCTGTTGTCGATGCCATCGCACGCCACAGGGGCCGTACTGCCCTCGACGGCACGCAGGATGTCGCCGGCACGCACCTCGGCGGGGTCCTTGGCCATCATGTAGCCGCCACCCTTGCCGCGCACGCTCTTAAGCAGGCCCGCCTTCATGAGCGGACGGACCAGCTGCTCCAAATACTTTTGCGAGATATGCTCGCGGTCGGCGACCTCGCGCAGGGCGATTTTGCCCTCGACGTCACCAAGCGCTGCGATATAGATCATCAGCCGGAGGGCATAGCGGCCCTTAGAAGAAATGAGCATACCTACCCTCTCATCGTTGCCGGGACAAAATACCAGGCTTGTTTGTCCCAAATCTTATGCACGCGGGGCAAACAAGCCTGATTATTATGTCCCACATCTAAAAAGTCGAGTGGATTAGTCGGGTTTTCCCTTGACTAACGCCGAACCCATAGTAACTTTATTCCGAGAAGATTCCTAGGGTTTAGTACACCTATGAGTACACCATATACAGAGAGGGACAGCATGAGCGCAAATCCGCTGCTTTCCATCGAAGGTCTGACTGCCTCCGTGGACGAGAAGACCATCCTACACAACGTCAACCTCAACGTCGCCGCCGGCGAGACCCACGTGCTGATGGGACCCAACGGCGCCGGCAAGTCCACCCTCGGCCACCTGGTCATGGGCGACCCCGTCTATACCGTCAACAACGGCCGCATCGTCTTTGACGGCCAGGACATCACCGAGCTCACCACCGACAAGCGTTCGCGCGCCGGCCTGTTCCTGAGCTTCCAGGCCCCGGTCGAGATCCCGGGCGTGCCGCTGTCGAGCTTTTTGCGCGCCAGCATCGCCGGCCGCCCCGGCCTGGAGATGAAGGGCAAGGAGTTCCGCCGTCGCGTCAAGGAGCTCGCGGCCGAGCTCAACATGGACACTGCCTACCTCAACCGCGAGCTGGGCGTGGGCTTCTCGGGCGGCGAGAAAAAGAAGGTCGAGATGCTCCAGCTTCTGCTGCTGCAGCCCAAGCTCGCCATCCTCGACGAGACCGACTCCGGCCTGGACGTCGACGCCCTGTCCACCGTCAGCCATGGTATGGACGCCTACCGCAAGAGCTGCGACGGCTCCATGCTCATCATCACGCACAACACGCGCATCCTGGAGCACCTGGATGTCGACCGCGTCCACGTTATGGTCAAGGGCCACATCGTGCGCGAGGACGACGCCTCGCTGATCCCCTGGATCGACAAGAACGGTTTTGAGACCTTCGAGCGCGAGGCCGCCGAGCAGCGCGTCCAGGCCGAGGCCGCCGCTGCCGAGCAGCAGGCGTAAAGGGGCGACGCAATGACCAAGAACCGCACCGAGGTCGCGGACATCGACCGCAGCCTCTACGACTTCACCTATGGCGAGGAGGGATTCGAGCGCCTCGACGCCGGCATCACGCCCGACATCGTGCGCGAGATCAGCGCCAAGAAGGACGAGCCGCAGTGGATGCTCGACCTGCGCTTAAAGTCCCTCGAGATCTTCAACCGCTTCCCCGACCCGACGTGGGGCCCCTCCATCGAGGGCCTGGACATGGACAACATCGTCACCTACGTCAAACCCAACACCGACCAAAAGCACGACTGGGAGTCGGTGCCCGACGACATCAAGAGCACCTTTGAGCGCCTGGGCATCCCCGAGGCCGAACGTAGCTACCTGGCGGGCGTCGGCGCGCAGTACGACTCCGAGCTCGTCTACCACAACATGCAGGACACGGCTTCCAAGATGGGTATCGTCTACTCCGGCATCGAGGAGGCCCTGCACGATCCGCAGTGGGAGCCGCTCATCCACGAGAAGTTTATGACGCTCATCCCGCCCACCGACCACAAGTTTGCGGCCCTGCACGGTGCCGTGTGGTCGGGCGGCTCGTTTGTCTACGTGCCCAAGGGCACCAAGCTCGATTTTCCGCTGCAGAGCTACTTCCGCCTCAACGCCAAGGGCGCCGGCCAGTTTGAGCACACGCTCATCATCGTCGAGGACGATGCCGACCTACACTTTATTGAGGGCTGCTCCGCGCCCAAGTACAACGTGGCCAACCTCCACGCCGGCGCTGTGGAGCTCTTTGTGGGCAAGCGTGCGCACCTGCGATACTCGACCATCGAGAACTGGTCCAAGAACATGTACAACCTCAACACCAAGCGTGCGCGCGTGGACGAGGACGGCGACATCGAGTGGATCAGCGGCTCCTTCGGCAGCCACGTGGGCTACCTCTACCCCATGAGCGTGCTCAACGGCCGTCGCGCCCGCTCGAGCTTTACCGGCATTACCTTTGCCGGCGCCGGCCAGAACCTCGATACCGGCTGCAAGGTCGTGCTCAACGCGCCCGACACCTCGGCAACCGTCGAGACCAAGGGTATCTCCAAGAGCGGCGGCATCCAGACCTTCCGCAGCTCCATCGTGGCCACGCCTAAGGCCGAAGGTTCCAAAGCAACCGTGAGCTGCCAGTCGCTGATGCTCGACGACCAGAGCCGCTCCGATACCATCCCCGCCATGGACATCCGCGCCAAGAATGTCGACATCGGCCACGAGGCCACCATCGGCCGCATCGGCGACGACAAGGTGTTCTATCTGATGAGCCGCGGCATCTCGGAAGAAGAGGCCCGCACCATGATCGTCAATGGCTTTGCCAACCCGGTCTCCAAGGAGCTGCCGCTTGAGTACGCCGTCGAGATGAACAACCTGATCAAGCTCGAGATGGAAGGAGCGATCGGATAATGAAACAGGAAACCAACACCGCTGCCACCACGCTCGAGCAGGTTAATGCGATGCCTGCCGCCACTTGGGGTTGGCTGCGTATGAACCAGACCAAGCTTGAGCTTTCGGACGAGCTTGCCGCCGCTCCCGCCGAGGCCGTTGAGATCGAGGGGCTGGACGAACAGTTTGCCGGCTCGGCCGACGCCTTCGACGCCGCCATGGATGCCATGGCCGAGCGCTTCCCCGAGCGCCGCGCCTCCGCCCCCGGCGACGCCGCCGATCGTGCCCGCATCACGCCCGAGACCGAGCTCGACGTGCCCGCCACCTCTGTCTACCAGGCCGGCGCCATCAAGCTCGAGGAGGAGCTCTCCCCTGCCGAGGCCTTCGAGACCGGCATGGGTGAGGCCGCCTATACCTACCTGGCCGAGCACGCCACCAAGCACATCGTCATCGATGTGCCCGCGTACCAGCACGCCACGGCCACTGTGCGCGTGAATGGCGTCGACGCAGCCGCTGCGATTGCCGCCATCGACGTCGTCGCCCGTCCGCAGGCAACGCTCGACCTCGCTCTAGCCCTAGACTCCCCCGTCAACGGCCAAGGCGTCGTGGGCTCCGTGCTGCGGGTGTGCGCTCACGAGTACGCCACTGTCAACGTAACCTGCACGCAGACGCTCGATGACAGCTGGATCGCGCTCGACGACACCGGTCTGTTCCTGGACGAGGGCGCGCGCGTCAACGTGCAGCACACCGTCCTGGGTGCCGGTGCCAGCGCCACCGGCCTTGCCGGCGACCTGCTGGGCGACACCGCCAAGGTGACCATCGATACCGATTACCTGGGTGCCCGCGAACAAGTTCGCGACTTTAACTACGAGCTGCGCCACCGCGGCCGCAAGACCGAGTGCGAGATCGACGCCAACGGCGTGCTGACCGGTACGTCCAAGAAGGTCTACCGCGGCACCATCGACCTCGTGCACGGCTGCAAGGGTGCCGTCGGCACCGAGCGCGAAACCGTGCTCTTGGCCAACAAGGGCGTCGACAACAAGACCGTTCCCGTCATCCTCTGCGACGAGGACGACGTCGCCGGCAACCACGGCGCCACCATCGGTCACGTCCGTGACGAACAGCTGTTCTATCTCGCCTGCCGCGGCCTTGACCAAAACGCCGCCGAGGACCTGTTCATCCGCGCCAAGCTGGAGGACGCCGCGCTTTCCGCCACTGACGAGCGCACCCGCGCTGCCGTCGTCCGCTTGGGCAATAACCTGATCGACAACTTTGAGGAGGAGCTCGCATGATCGACACCGAGCACGTTAAATGCGACACCTGTACCGCACCGGAGCCTATGGAGCTCGACGCCAGCGACGAGGCCTCGCGCGGCTGGCCTACCGTCGACATCGAGACCAACCCCTACAAGGCGCAGTTCCCGCTGTTCCAGCAGCACCCCGAGATCGCCTTCCTCGATAGCGCCGCCACCGCGCAGCGTCCCGCCTGCGTGCTCGACGCCGAGCGCGACTTCTACCGGCGCATGAACGCCAACCCCCTGCGTGGCCTGTACTCGCTGTCCGTCGAGGCCACCGAGGCCATCGCGAAGGTGCGCCAGCAGATCGCCGACCTCATCGGCGCCCCCCAGGCCAACGAGGTCGTCTTCACCCGCAACACGAGCGAGTCGCTCAACCTGGTCGCCAAGAGCTTTGCGCCCACGGTCCTCGAGCCGGGCGACGAGGTCGTCATCACCATCATGGAGCACCACTCTAACCTGATCCCGTGGCAGCAGGTCTGCCGCGAGACCGGCGCCAAGCTCGTCTACCTCTACCCCACCAAGACCGGTCAGCTCACGACCGAGGAGGTTCTGTCCAAGGTGGGCCCCAAGACCAAGATCTTGGCTGTGGGTCAGGTCTCTAACGTCCTGGGCGTCGAGAACCCGGTCAAGAATCTCGGCAAGCTCGTGCACAAGTACGGCGGCTATCTGGTCGTCGACGGCGCGCAGTCGCTGCCGCACATGCCGGTCGATGTGGCCGATCTGGGCGCCGACTTCTTTGCCTTTAGCGCGCACAAGGCCATGGGCCCCATGGGCATCGGCGTGCTGTGGGGCAAGATGGACCTGCTCAACGCCATGCCGCCCATGCTCACCGGCGGCGAGATGATCGACTCGGTCACCGAGCAGGACGCCGTCTGGGCGCCCGTCCCCGAGAAATTCGAGGCCGGCACGCAGGACGCCGCCGGCATCTTCGCCACGGGCGCGGCGCTTGACTACCTGGTCAACACGGTAGGCTACGAAAACATCCAGACCCGTGAGAAGGCACTCGTCCACTACCTGATGGGCGAGCTCATGCAGCTCGACTTTGTCCAGATCATCGGCTCCATCTATTGGGACAACCACCACGGCGTCGTCAGCTTTAACGTCAAGGGCATCCACCCGCACGATGTCGCGAGCATCATGGACATGGACGGCGTTTGCATCCGCGCCGGTCACCACTGCGCGCAGCCTCTGCTCACCTGGCTGGGCGTAGAGAACCTTGCCTGCTGCCGCGCCAGCGTGGCCTTCTACAACGACAAGGCCGATATCGACAAGTTCATCGCCGGCCTGCATCACGTTTGGAGCACGTTCAATGGGTAATCTGTACACCTCTACCACGTTTATGGAGCACAACTCGCACCCCGACTACAAGTACGAGATGGATGCCCCCACGCACGAGCACGACGGCATCAACCCCAGCTGCGGCGATGAGCTCACTCTGCAGCTGCGTGTCGAGAACAACGTGATCGAGGAGGCCTCCTTTACCGGTCACGGCTGCGCCATCAGCCAGGCCAGCGCCGATATCATGGCCGACCTCATCACCGGCGAGACGGTCGAGGAAGCACGTCGTCTGGCAGGGCTTTTCCTCGCCATGATCCGTGGCGAGCAGCTCTCCGAGGAAGACCTGGAAGACCTGGACGAGGCCGCCCAGCTCCAGGACATCTCGCACATGCCCGCCCGCGTCAAATGCGCCGAGTTAGCCTGGCGCACCCTCGACGGCATGCTCGAAGGGTAAACTAGCCAGAAGCGGATGCCCCAGATCAAAGGGTTTGATTGCCGAGCCGCCCAATACGGGCGGCTCGGCTTTTTCATAACGCCTCGGACACACAAAGTTCGCGCGTCCGGCGCTCGCCCTGTCATTTACCGAACAGCCAGCCGCAAACACGGACGTTTTCCACAGTGCCAACGGCTAGCGACAGAGCCACGGGCACCCCAAGCAACGCCCCATGCCCCGTCCTGCTGGGCTCCGGTTCGCTTCGCGCCCGCCACAGACGGGTCCCATAGGGTACGGCGTGCATTTTTGCGAGTTTTCAGCACGCCAAGTTGCGTGTATACGCATTGAAAGCGTTAATCAACGTCTCCAGGCACCCTTTTATATCGTTTTAGAACAAGCATAGTGGTCTCAGGGGTCACAAGCATGCGCTTTGGAGGCACATCGGCAGGCATAAATGGCTTCGGGACCCATATATTTCAAGATTACGGCGGTGCCGACAGCACCACGATGCTGAAAACTCCGCTTTTTGCACGGTGTGGACGGGGGTAGGCGCGGGTAAAACCGGACTGAGCCGTATTTTTATGCAAGACGGCAATCGTTCTATGCATATCAAGAAGTGCAGTCAGCGTACTAAGCATTTAGAACGCAGGTTGCGGCGCATGAACGACCCCAGCCGCGGTGCACAGGCAGCCCTACATCACGTTTCCGCCAGCCCGCATCGCCGTCCCCGTGCGGGTCCGCACAATACGAGAAACCGTACTTTTGCCAATCCCGGTATAGTGCTCAATCTGACGCACCGTAAATCCGGCATCGCGCAATCCAACGATAACGGCATCGCGCCGCGCCGGCGGTGCGGCTTTAACCCCGTGGAGCGGAGCCCCGAGGCTCTTCGCCAACCTGTCGGCAAAGGCGTGGCGTTCCCACTCCGTCTCTTTCATATCGCACAGCACCGGTTCGCCGCCGTCGGGCATCGCTAGCGAATAGGCAATAAAGCCCTCGGCAGAACCAAAAAGTTCAAGTACACAAGAAGGATCGGAAAAACCCCCTCGTGACATCGGCCGCATCGCTGTCGTAAGCGCGCAGATGCTCCGCAAAGCTGCTCCAGGGATAACGCTCGATTAGGCTAATGCCCTCCTCCTGCGGATCGGCGTGTACGGAGCGAATAGCCTCCATCACCTGCCAGTCGGTATCGAGCGAGCGGCGCTCAAAACGCTCACGAAATAGGCAGCCCGCGCGCCCAGCGCGCTTATTGAACCGACGAGCATACGTCAACAGCAGCCGCTGCATAGCAGCGCTCATTTCGTCCTCGTAATCCAAAAGCACCAGATCCACGTAGTCGCTCATGAGACACCAGGCCACAATCGTCACCTGGGCATCGCGGCAGCAGTCGCGCATCAGTTCCAAAAACTCCCACCGGTCCTCGTCGCTCTCAAAGATCAACTGCCCGCCCATACCGCGGGCACAAACATGGTAAAAACCGGTGATCGTTTTCCAAACGCGCTGCATGGCGCTCCCTTCGCCGGGATCTGCTTACCATCCAATACATCACGATTGAAACGTGCCATCAAAACATTCACGCAAAATGGCACCCGTCGACGGTAAAAGGCGGCAATCCGATGGCGAACGGCAATATAGCCACAGGTCAGGCAACGCAGCCTTGCCAAAAGCTTGACCACAACCGAGCCCCTTCAACGGACCGCACAACCACAAACAGTTTAGTTAAATCGTTTCAATTGAAAGTTCCGCGCTTCTCGCTACGAAAACTGAGCCGTTCGCCGAATATTCCGTGCATTTCGCGGTATTATAGGGGCTGCATGTCATGTCCCTTTCGAAGGGTCGCCCGGCAATCGCCAGCCACGACCCCCAGACGGGACGCCAACACGATAGAGAGGAGAGGCATGCAGTACTCACAGGAAGTGGAGAACATGTGCCCCGTTGCCAAGGGTGCATACCACGGCCCCGCACCCATCCCCGAGGAGGGCAAGTGGGTCCAGGCTAAGGAGATTTCCGACATCTCCGGTCTTACGCACGGTGTGGGTTGGTGCGCACCTCAGCAGGGCGCCTGCAAGCTCACGCTGAACGTCAAGGACGGCATCATCGAGGAGGCCCTCGTTGAGACCATCGGCTGCTCGGGCATGACCCACTCTGCCGCTATGGCTTCCGAGATCCTTCCCGGTAAGACCATCCTCGAGGCCCTCAACACCGACCTCGTCTGCGACGCCATCAACGTTGCTATGCGCGAGATCTTCCTGCAGATCGTTTACGGCCGCAGCCAGACCGCGTTCTCCGAGGGCGGCCTGCCCGTGGGCGCCTCCCTCGACGACCTCGGCAAGGGCCTTCGCTCTCAGGTCGGCACCATGTTCGGCACCAAGGCCAAGGGCGCTCGTTACCTCGAGCTCGCTCAGGGCTACGTCACCCGCATGGCTCTCAACGACAAGAACGAGATCATCGCGTTCGAGTTCCTGAACCTCGGTAAGTTCACCGACGCCGTCAAGGCCGGCAAGACCCCCGAGGAGGCCATCGCTGGCGCTATGGGTCACTATGGTCAGTGGGAGAACGCTGCCAAGTACATCGACCCGCGCACCGACGAGGAGACTCACTCCGTCGCTAGCGTGTTCCCGGTTCACGAGTAGAAAGGGAGGGAAATAACTATGACTGTTACGTTCGAAGGTTACGAGCGCCGCGCTGACAAGATCAACAAGTGCCTCGCCGACAACGGCATCGCCTCCCTCGAGGAAGCTCTGCAGATCTGCACCGACAAGGGCTTCAACCCGCGTGAGATCGTCAACAACACCCAGTCCATCGCCTTCCAGAACGCCGAGTGGGCCTACACCCTCGGCTGCGCTCTCGCTGTCAAGCGTGGCGCCAAGACTGCTTCTGAGGCTGCCGCCATCATCGGCGAGGGCATCCAGGCCTTCACCGTTCCCGGCTCCGTCGCCGAGGACCGCAAGGTCGGTCTGGGTCACGGTAACCTGGGCGCCATGCTGCTCTCCGACGACACCGAGTGCTTCGCCTTCCTGGCTGGCCATGAGTCCTTCGCTGCCGCTGAGGGCGCTATCGGCCTGGCTCTGAACGCCAACAAGGCTCGTAAGAAGCCGCTGCGCGTTATCCTCAACGGTCTGGGCAAGGACGCCGCTCAGATCATCGCCCGCATCAACGGCTTCACCTACGTGAAGACCCAGTTCGACTACTTCACGGGCGAGCTCAAGGTCGTCGAGACCATCCCCTACTCCGATGGTCCCCGCGCCGCCGTCAACTGCTACGGCGCCGACGACGTCCGCGAGGGCGTTGCCATCATGTGGCACGAGAACGTCGACATCTCGATCACCGGCAACTCCACCAACCCGACGCGCTTCCAGCACCCCGTCGCTGGCACCTACAAGAAGGAGCGCCTCGAGGCTGGCAAGAAGTACTTCTCCGTCGCTTCTGGTGGCGGCACTGGCCGTACCCTGCACCCGGACAACATGGGCGCCGGCCCTGCCTCTTACGGCATGACCGACACCATGGGCCGTATGCACTCCGACGCCCAGTTCGCCGGTTCTTCCTCCGTGCCTGCGCACGTCGACATGATGGGTCTCATCGGCATGGGCAACAACCCCATGGTCGGTGCCACCGTCGCCTGCGCTGTCGCCGTCGAGGAGGCCCTCAGGGCCTAATCGCGCCCGCGCAATGCTCATATAGTTGAGCTTTAGAGCCGCTACCCGCACGGGTAGCGGCTCTTTTTTGTCGCCGCAAAGCGTTCAAGAGCCGATATATCAGTTCTGATGGAACGTAAGGCGTGATGGGAAGGAGCCGCCAAGCGACCCTAACGTCCACACGCCATATTTGCCCTTTACCGATTTATCCAATCTTTGCGATACCTTTGCCAATCTCCCGTGCGACAATGCGCGAACGAGAAAGGAATCCCATGGAATCAACTGATGTACTGGTAATCGGATCGGGCATCGCTGGCCTTTGCGCCGCCATAGAAGCAGCAAGCGCGGGTGCGACCGTTGCCATCGCAAGCGCCGGCAAGACCATGAGCGGGTCGAGCTTCTTCCCGGGCACCTGGGGCCTCGGGCTTATTGGGCCCGTCGACGAAGACGACGAACAGGACCTTATCGACACCATCCAGGCCGTCGGCGGCGGCGTAGCCGACCCTACGCTCGTCCAGACGTTTGTCCACGGTATCCCCCAGGCCATCCAATGGCTCGAGCAAGATCTGGGTGTTGAGCTCCAGCGTCCGCAAAGCGCCGAGAGCGCCCAGCAAAAGCAATTTATCCCCTGCTTTGACCATAAGACACGCAATTGGCGCGGCCTGACCCGCAAGCCTCTTGAAGACGCGTGTGCGGCCCAGATCAAGTCTCTTGGCATTCGTCTGCTCCCCCGACACGAGCTTATAGACCTTGTTGAAAGCACAACCGGAAAGATTACCGGCGCCGTGCTCTACAACCAAACAGACGAGCGCATCGTGACCTTTGCAGCAAAGGCCACTATCATCGCAGCCGGCGGCACTGGCGGTCTATTCGAACGCAGCCTCACTTCGGCCGATGTACTCAGCTCCTCGCAGGCCATCGCGCTGGCGCACGGTGCATCGCTTACTAATATAGAGTTCATGCAGATGATGCCCGGTTTCATTGAACCTAAGCGCAACCTGGTCTTTAACGAAAAGACCTGGCGCTACGTCACGTTTGACCAACCGGTCGACATTGCCAACGAAAAGTTAGACGATCTGCTTGAGCAACGCTCAGGATATGGCCCCTTCACTTCGCGCTTAGCTTCCCGCGCCATCGATCTTGCTGTCGATCAAGCGGGTGCCGAAGGTCTGGCGCTCCACTACGACTTCCCGCGAGAGAATGTCCCCGAGTTCGTGCAGACCTTTGCCACTTGGCTACAAGACGAGCATGGTATCGCTCCGAGCGACGAGATGCGTGTGGCGATGTATGCCCACGCGGCCAACGGCGGCATCAAGATCGACAGGACCGCGTACACGGGCGTTGAGGGCCTCTACGCCTGTGGCGAGGCAACAGGCGGCATGCACGGCGCCGACCGCATCGGAGGGCTGTCGAGCGCCAATGGCATCGTATTCGGGCACATTGCGGGCGCATCGGCGGCTCGAGCAGCACTGGACGCTCCCGAGGCTGACGCACCGGAGGATGTCGCCCTCCCCGAGCATGGCATCGCTACAGCAGTCGCCGAGCGCCTAACCCGCTGCCTCAAGCACACAATGAGTGACTACTGCATGATCAACAGGACCGATGCGGGTCTATCCAAGGCGCTGCAGGAGCTTGAAAGCCTGCAAGATGAAGCCACGACTCTAAATAAGCCGCGTGCCAACGACAGCGAAATCGCTGCCCTCGCGCGCCTACAGTCGCAAATTCAGCTGGCTGCGGAGATGGTCAAAGCCATGCGCAAACGAACCGAAAGCCTCGGTTCGCACTATCGAGCGGACTAGGCTGAGCCCCTATCCAAAACAGAATACAACTTATCGATATCTATCGGCCCCGCGGACTAGAAGCAACACGGGGCTCATTGGTGTCCGCACGGCTGCGTATCATTATTCTGAATATAGAGAGGACAAAGCCCGTGCAGACAACAGACCAGAGAGGAAGAGATATGGACAACAGGGATATCGAAAAGTGGCGTGTCGAACTTGATAGCTACGCCAATGTGGAAGACGGGGTTGAGTATTGGCTCGCACGCGATTTAATGGAACCCATGGGATACACTCGATGGGAGAACTTCGCCGAAGTTGTTAAGAGGGCAAAAGTCTCGTGCGAAACAAACAAAACTCCAGTTGATTCCCATTTTCGTGACACCACGAAAATGGTAACTGCCGGTGTCGCCGCTCGCGCGGTTAAAGACTACAAACTTACGCGCTATGCATGCTATTTAATCGCCCAGAACGGAGATTCAAACAAGCCAGAGATCGCACTCGCCCAGGCATACTTTGCCGTGCAGACGCGCCGCCAAGAGCTCATAGAGCAGCGCTTCGCAGAGATTCAGCGCTTGCAGGCGCGCCACTCGCTATCCGATTCAGAGAAACAGCTCTCGGGTATTGCGTTCAAACGCGGCGTGGACTCCAAAGGATTCGCGATCATCAAGTCGAAGGGCGATGAAGCGTTATTCGGCGGCAGAAGCACGGCGGAAATGAAGCAGCAGCTCGGCGTACCCAAGAGCGCGGCATTGGCGGACAGGTTAGCCGATGTCCTCATCAAAGCAAAGGACCTTACGAACTCGATGACTGCTTTCAACGCAGAGGAACACGACCTGTACGGTCTGGACCAAATCAAGCAAGAGCACGTCGAGAACAACACAAGCGTGCGTGGCAGCCTCATCGACCGCGGAATTGTCCCCGAAAATCTACCACCTGCCGAGGACACAAAGAAGCTCGAGCGCCGTGTGAAGGCAGACGAGAAGAAACTCAAGGAGGGTACTGACGGATTTACCGATCCGCAGGGTAGACTCGATTTGTGAAAGCGGCTGTGCCCCGACGGGTTCGACCCCATACGAGGTCAACAAAAAAAGACGGCCAACTTTCGTTGACCGTCTTAACATGCTTTGGTGGGCCGTCAGGGGGTCAGCCTGCTGCGCAGGCGGCCGCTGCGGCGCTTCGCGCCTTGCGCGCTGCGCTGGCAAATGCTCGCGCATTTCCTCAGCTCCGCGCCCCTACGGGTTCGACCCAATGTACTGTTAACAAAAAAACGGCCAACCGAAGTTGACCGTCTTAGCAATCTTTGGTGGGCCGTCAGGGGGTCGAACCCTGGACCTTGGGATTAAGAGTCCCCTGCTCTACCAACTGAGCTAACGACCCGATATCAACACGAAGCAAGAACTGGGGTGGGTAAAGGGACTCGAACCCTCGACCTACGGGACCACAACCCGTCGCTCTAGCCAACTGAGCTACACCCACCGTGTCCTGTGCGCTTCGCGCTCGACTATTATTGCAAGGAACGCCATGCGATGCAAGCCCCAATTTTCAAGAATTTTGAAAAGAGTTTTTCGAGCGCGTTTCGAGCAATTCCCACCCTTTTCATAGGAGTAAACTTGTCCCACTGCAAACCCTCGAAAGGACCGTCATGAAAGAACTCTCCAACCGCACGGCAAGATTTACCGATTCGGTCATCCGCCGCATGACGCGCATCTCCAATAAGTACGGTGCCGTCAACCTCTCGCAGGGCTTCCCCGACTTCGATCCCCCGGCGCAGCTGCTCAACAGCCTGAGCGCCATCGCCAGCGACCCCAAGCCGCTCTATCACCAGTACTCCATCACCTGGGGCTCCCAGGCCATGCGCAAGGCGCTCGCCGCCAAGCAGGAGCACTTTATGGGCATGCCGGTCGACCCCAACCAGAACGTCGTGGTCACCTGCGGTTCCACCGAGGCCATGATGGCCGCCATGATGACGGTCACGAACCCCGGCGACAAGGTCGTCATCTTCTCGCCGTTCTACGAGAACTACGGCGCCGACACGATCCTTTCGGGCGCCGAGCCCATCTACGTGCCGCTCAACCCGCCCACGTTCGAATTCGATCGCGAGGTCCTCGAGGCGGCCTTCCGTGACAATGATCCCAAGGCCATCGTCCTGTGCAACCCTTCCAACCCCTGCGGAAAGGTCTTTACGCGCGAGGAGCTCACCTTTATCGCCGACCTCTGCAAAAAGTACGACGCCTACTGCATCACCGACGAGGTGTACGAGCACATCGTCTACGCGCCCCACGAGCACGTCTATATGGCCACGCTGCCCGGCATGTTCGAGCGCACTATCAGCTGCAGCTCGCTGTCTAAAACGTACTCCATCACCGGCTGGCGTCTGGGCTACACCATTGCCCCGGCCCAGATCACCGAGCGCATCAAGAAGGTCCACGACTTCCTCACCGTGGGTGCCGCCGCTCCCCTGCAGGAAGCTGTCGTCACCGCCCTCAACTTCGACGACAGCTATTACGATGAGGTCCTCGACCTCTATACCGCCAAACGCGATCTGTTCTGCCAGGGGCTCGATAGCATCGGTCTTGAACACAACGTGCCGCAGGGCGCCTACTACGTCATGATGGACATCTCTGAGTTTGGCTATGACAGCGACCTCGAATTCTGCGAGGACCTCGCATCTAAGGTGGGCGTGGGCGCCGTGCCCGGCTCGAGCTTCTTCCGCGAGCCCGTCAACCATCTGATTCGTTTCCACTTTGCCAAGCGAGACGAGACGCTTAACGCGGCGTTGGAGAACCTCAAATCGCTACGTGATAAAATCAAGCCGCGCGGGTAAGGACGGCCCGGCAACTAAAGCAACCAAAGAAGCCTCGTACCGCCCGCCGCGTTGCGAGGCTTCTTTTTATAGCGCTTTCTAAAATGGTTTAGAGCTCTATACTTTAGTCACGGAGCAACTCGTCCCAAAGAGAGGAATACTATGGCAGAACAGCAGCTTATCGGAGCGCTCGAGGCCGGCGGCACCAAGATGGTCTGCGCCACGGGCTATGCAGACGGTACGGTCCTGGAGCGTGAGCAGATCGCGACCACGACCCCGCAGGAGACCGTTGAGGCCGTCAATGCATGGTTTGCCAACAAGGGCATCGCCGCGCTGGGCATCGGCGCCTTTGGCCCCACCGCGGTCAACCCCGCCTCGCCCCAATACGGCAAGATCCTGGAGACGCCCAAAACGGCATGGCGCTACTTCGACCTGCTGGGCACCATCCAAAACGAGCTCAGTATTCCCTGTGGCTACGATACCGACGTCAACGTCGCCTGCCTGGGCGAGGTCACTTTTGGTTGCGCCCAGGGCCTCACCGACGTGGTCTACCTGACCATCGGCACCGGTGTGGGCGCCGGCGTGCTCTCGGGAGGCAAGCTCGTGCACGGCATGATGCATCCCGAGGCCGGCCACATCCTGGTCACACGCGACCCGCGCGACACCATCGGCGAGCACAGTGCCTGTCCCTTCCACGACAACTGCCTCGAGGGCCTCATCGCCGGTCCCGGCGTTAAAAAGCGTTGGGGTGGCAAGAGCGCCGGAGACATGGCCGATGACCCGGAGGCCATGGACCTGCTCGCAGGCTATCTGGCACAGGCGCTCATGACCTACACGCTGTGCTACGCACCGCAAAAGATCATCATCGGCGGCGGCGTGGCCGACCACACCCCCATCGTGCCGCTCGCACGCAAAAAGTGCGCCGAGATGCTCAACGGCTATATCGTCACGCCCGAGGTCAACGACATCGATACCTACATTGTCAACAACAGCCTCGAGGGCAAGCAGGGCATCATGGGCTGCCTGGCCCTGGGCGCCCAGGCGCTCCAGTAAAGGGTGCATCAACGGCGCACGGCGTAGCCAAGCTCGCAAAACGCCCGGACAAAACCGTCACGCCCCGCAGAGGCCCTCAAACGAACAAAGCCGCCTAGGACCAAGCAAAACGTCCTAGGCGGCCCTTTTGGTGTTAATCAGCGACCGTAAGAGATATCGGAGCACGACGCCTGCCGTCGCCCCGCAGCAGTCGATCATCACATCGGTAATCATGCCGGCGCGACCGGGCACAAAAAGCTGGATCGTCTCGTCGATAGAGGGAACAAGCAGCAAGAACACCGCCGTGGGCAGCAACACATCAAACGTGCGCCGGCCTTCGAGGTCAAAGGCGTGCGTCGCCAAGATGCCAAGCACCATGTACTCGGTAAAATGAGCGCACTTGCGCACGACGAAGTTGGTGACCCACTCGTATGGAAGCCCCAGGGCCTGCAAAAAGCCGCGAATGGATTCCATGATCGACAAGCTCAACGAACCAGACCCCGTACCGGGAACCAGCGAATTGCCCCAAATGACGAGCACCATGGCGCAGGCGGCAAGCGCCCATTTTCGATCGAGTTTAACCATGAGGCAATTATGCCTCCGCGCGCAGCGGTGTAAAGCTGGCGGTACCGCCCTCGATAACGCTCAGATAGGCACGGCCCGTGCGCTTGACGGCCGCAGACTGTAGACGGTTGATCTCTTCCTCGAGAATCTGATTGACGCGCTCATGGCGACGGTTTTCCATAACGCCGGCAGCGATAGCCTCGGCGCGCTCGATACCCTCGCGCGAGATACGCGCGGTATCCTCGGGAAGCACGGAGCTGTGGCGGCCGACATAGACGGGAGCAACCGAGACAGGTGAGGCTGCAGGCGTGGGCACCGCCACGGGGGAGGGCTCGGCAGCCTCGGCCATGATCGCCATGGCGGCGGCCCACATGTCCTCGTGGCCCGAATAATCGGCCATGGGGACATCTTCCTCAAGAGAGGCATCGGGGAGACTGTCGGTATCCACGCGATCCTGGGCATCGATAGACGCAGTGATGGCGGCAGGCTCGTCCAGATCGGAGAGATCCACACCCTTGGCATCGGAAATGATGGGCATGCTGGCGAGCTTGGCGTTGTACGGCGCCGCCTCCGCGGCCTGCATTTGGGCCGAAGCGCCCCAAAGCGAGCTTTCGGCAGCTCGGCGAGCGGCAATGGTCTCCTCGTCGACAGCCAGGGGCTCATCGGCAAAGGGGTCGGCGACAGGAGCCGCCTGAGCTGCGCTCTGTTGGCCGGCCGAAGCAGCCGACGCGGCAGAGGCGTACGCAGCCGACGACGCGCCGTTATAGGCGGCATTGTTGGCTGCGTTGGCTACAAGCGCCACGAAGGCTGCGGTGCTGCCCGCAGGGGCTGCATGAGAGCCCGAGACGGCGCGTGCGGCAGCGGCAATGTCATCGCGATTGTAAGAACCGGTCTTTCCACCGTTGGTGAGCTCGTCGATTGCGACCTGGTAGACATCGCGCGAACGCACGGCATCGCAGCTGACCGGGGAATCGTCATCGAGCATGCTGTCGATCATAGACCAGGCCTCGGCCTCATCCATGGCGTTAGCCGCGCGCGCGATGGTGGGAACGCCATCGTCGGCGTGGCGGCGCTGGAACGCACCGGTCAGGCCGGAGAGAAATGCGGAAGAAGGCTGTGCGGCATTGGCCTGATCAGCCGGAGCCGCAGGCTGAGGCGCCGCCCCCTGCTGCTGTGCGGGAATCGAGGCGGTCTTGAACTCGTTGTGGGTCCGGCCAAACTGAGCGGCGCCGCCCACGGCATCGGGCTCAAACAGGCGGCCATCGTGCTCGGCACGATACTCGGAAATGCCCAGCGAGGCTGCGTAGATGCCCACGCCTGCCACCGCACCAACGGCGAAGGGAACCGCGCCCGCGACAACCGTCTCGTTGACCGACGAGAACGGCAGCGTCGCGGCATACATCACCACGGGGGCGGCAAGGCCGATCCCGCAGGAAAGTCCGGCAAGGACTGCTCGTTGTGTTGCATCAGAAGAAGCCATGAGCTCTCCCCATCTTCCAGCACCCAAATCGCATCATTTAGTTGGCTGCGCGAGAGAAGATGAAGCGGGACATGCGTCCCAAAGCAACGGTATATGGTTCGTTTCATCTGCGTTTTCCGTCGCGAAGCTTAAAGTTATTATGCGAAACCGACCCTCCGATTGCAAGCGATGAGGCCGGATTATGGCTCGAAAACTGCTGCTTGTCGGTCATAAGGTCAGAAAATGTTGCCGAGTGGCGCCGTAAAGAAAGGGCCGGGGCATAAACCCCGGCCCGATTGCCCGTTCTTATGGCGATATAGCGTGCGGCTTTTGGTCTAAAACGTCTGCTCGTAGTCGCTGTGCTTTTTGGCCGAACGCACCAAGAACTCCTGATTGGTGTTGGTGCCCTTAAGGCCCTTAATAAACGACGCCGCCGCGCGCTCGGTGTTGTTCATACCGGCGAGAATGCGACGCAGGCCAAAGACAAACGGGCGCATCTGCTCGTCGACCAGCAGGTCCTCGTTGCGCGTACCGGAGGCAACGGGGTCGATGGCCGGGAAGATGCGGCGATCGGCAAGATCGCGGTCGAGCTTGAGCTCCATGTTGCCGGTGCCCTTGAACTCCTCAAAGATGACCTCATCCATCTTGGAGCCGGTGTCGATAAGGGCGGAGGCGAGGATGGTGAGCGAGCCGCCGTTTTCGATATTGCGGGCTGCACCCAGGAAACGCTTGGGCGGATAGAGAGCTGCCGAATCGACGCCGCCCGAAAGGATACGGCCCGAGGCGGGTGCCGCCAGGTTGTAGGCGCGCGCAAGACGTGTGATGGAGTCGAGCACCACCACGACATCGCCGCCCAGCTCCACAATGCGCTTGGCACGCTCGATGACGAGCTCGGCCACGCGGGTGTGGTTGTCGGCGGGCATATCGAAGGTCGAGGCCACGACCTCGCCCTTAATGGAGCGCTGCATATCGGTGACCTCTTCGGGGCGCTCGTCGACGAGCAGGCAAATGAGGTGCACCTCGGGGTTGTTGATCGAGATGGACTGGCAGATCTTCTTAAGGATCGTTGTCTTGCCGGCCTTGGGCGGCGACACGATCAGGCCACGCTGGCCCTTGCCGATCGGCGACACGATATCGATGGCGCGACCGGTGATGGAATCCTTGCCGTGCTCCATGCGCAGCGGCTCGTTGGGATAGACCGGGGTAAGGTCGCCGAACTTGGGGCGGTTGCGGATCTGCTCGGGATCCATGCCGTTAACGGTCGTGATCTTGGCGAGGCCGGCTCGCTTGTCGCCGCCGCGCGAGGGGCGCAGCGAACCCTCGATGACATCACCCGTGCGCAGGCGTGCGGAGCGGATGAGGTAAGCGGGGACGAAGGCGTCTTCATTGGACTTCATGTAACCGTGGGCATGGATGATGCCGGAGTTGTCCGGGCGAATCTGCAGGATGCCCTTAATATCACGGAAGCCCTCGGCCTTCGCGGCGGTCGTGTAGATCTCCTCGACAAGCTCGGCCTTCTTCTTGCCGGTCGTCTCGATCTCGAACTCTTTTGCCTTCTCGCGCAGCTCGGCTACCTTCATGGCCGCAAGCTCCTCGCGCGAAAGCGTGGGCTCGGTGGGGGCGGCGTTGCGCTCCTTGTTGCGCTGTTTGCGGTCGCGCTGACGGCTGCGGCGGTCGTTGTTGCGATCGTCCTTGCGGTCGTTGCGCCCGTCGTTGCGCTTGTGCTGACGGCGGCTGGGGCGGGCGCCCTCTTCGGTCTCGGTGCCTTCGGCAGCCGCGGCTGCGGTTGCATCGGTGCCGGACGGAGCCTCGCCCTCTGCCTTGGCGTCGGCGTTGGCATGGTTGCTGGGTTCGGCGTCGCCCTGCTGCTCGGCACCCTTGGCCCTCGCGGACTTCTTGCGCGTGCGCTTGGGCTTCTCAGTTGCCGGCTGGTCGACGTTCTCGGCCTCGGAAGCGGCATCGGCGTTTGCCTGGGAGGACTTGTCGTCGACGGGCTTGGCCTCGACGCCGGCCTTGGCCTTCGCCTTCGTCGAGCGCTTTGCCGCGGTGCGACGGCTGCGGCCGGGACGGACATCGGCGGGCTCGGCATCGGCAGATGCGGGAGCCTCGGTGGACGGAGCGTCCTGGACCGGGGCATCGACCGTGGCCGTAGGCTCGGCCGTCACCGCTGCGCCCTGGGCAGCAGCTGCTGCGGCAGCGGCTTTCTCGGCCTCAACATACGCCTTGGGCTTGCGGCCGCGACGATGCGGGCGCAGAGCCGGATCAACGACGGGAACCTCGTTGACCTCAGCGTGCACGACGGGCTCAGCGGAGGAAGCGCCCTCCCCTGCCGCAGAATGAGCCGGAGCTTCAGCGACCTCAGGAGTCAGCTGCTCGACGGGCTGCTGCGTCTTGGCTGCCGCACGGCGACGCGTGCGCGGTGCCGTCTTCTCGGCCGACTGTTCGGCAGCAGGAGCCTCGGGGGCGACCGGCGCAGCGAGCTCAGTCAATGCCGCGGCCTCGCGCTCGGCAGCGCGACGGCGGGCACGCACAACCTGGGCCTCGCTAATCTGCGCCAGTGCACGGGCCTGCGCGACCTCATCGGAAATGGGGGCCGAAGCATCGGTGGCAACGGGGCACTTCGCGCGCGTGGTGCGCGTCGTACGACGCTTGGGCTTTTCGGCATCCTCGCCGTCCGCAGCAGGCTTGGCCAAACGACGCGTGCGCTTAGGCTTAGCAGGAGCAGCCTCCTCGCTAGCAACGGGCGTGGTGGGCGCGACGGCCTTAAGCGCCTCGGGAGCCGAGACCTGCGCCGGCGCGGAAAGCACGGCCTGGTCCGACGTAACCGGTGCAGCGGGAGCCGTTTGCGTCGTCGTTATTTCGTTTTCTTGTTGTTGATCAGACACAGTGTTTGCTCAACTTTCTTTTCAAGCCCTGTGATCACATGCTCCCTGCATAAACCTTCAGGGCGGCTAAACAGTCTAGCTCCGTCAAATACCGACGGACATCATTGATCTGTATAGAGATGATTGCGTTATATACGCAGCGTTAGTGTAACACAACCGCAACCACCTGCAACTTAGTCATCGGGGACGTTCTTAAACGACTAGTCAAAAGGGATGCTCTTTACAAAGTTCCGGCGTACACCATCGCCACATCATAAACTGCGGTGAAATAGTTCCCAAATCCCGGCCGGCACCTCTCAAGCAGGAACCATTCCACCGCAACTCATAAGAAGAAGGCAGATCAAGCCTCAAGCATCGAGAAAACGGAACAGCTAAGGGACAAGGGCATCGGCCCCAAGATCAATGTGCCACGAATCGCGCCCATCTACTACGTTTGCCCCCGCACCCCTGACCATACTCACTATTTTTCGAAAGTCGCAGACCTGCTACCTGCGGTTTTAATATTGCGATTTTCGGCGTGGTTCGGGGTGCGCACTTAAACGTAGTAGATGCCCCCGATTCTTGGCAGAAGGTATCCCACCGCTCCTCCACGGGACAAAAATGATCCGTTTTCCTCCGTCCCCTAGGGTCATTTTCAAAACTATGGCTGTTTACTACGATGAATCGCTCAACCACGACCACGCCAAAAACCGAAAAAATAAAACCCCAGCTAGATGGCTTGCACTTTTCGGTGAAAAGCCCGTGTGATTGGAATCCCTCGATTCATCGTAGTAAACCGGTATAGTTGCGATTTGGTAACATTTTCCAGCAAGCCAAATTGTCTCGCTAAACGCAAAAAGCCCGACCTCCGCATGGGAGATCGGGCTTTCGAGGCTCAGTCAAGCCAAACCAACGCAGTCAAACGACCAGCGCTTACATCTGCTCGGGGGCAGAAACGCCAACGAGGGTAAGCACCAGGGCGAGCGTCACACGGACGGCGTCGCAGGCGGCCAAACGGGCGCGCGAGAGCTCAGGGTCGACGGGACGACCCTCGCTCGGAAGGACCTGGCAGGCGGCGTAGAAGCTGTGGAAGTCGCCGGCGAGCTCCTCGGCAAAGTGAGTCAGGCGGAACGGGGCGCGATCGCGAGCGCAGCTACCGATGAGGTCGGTGAGCTCGTTGAGCTTACGCGAAAGGGCAAGCTCGGTCGGGTCGGTCAGCAGCGAGTAATCGACGTTCTCGCCAATAGCCTTCTCGGCGACGGCCTTCATGCCCATCTCGGCGGCCTGCTCGGCGGTAACGTCGGCGGCACGGCGCAGGATGGAGCACACGCGAGCGTGAGCGTACTGCACGTAGTACACCGGGTTGGAGTTGTCGCGCTTCTTGACGGCCTCAATGTCGAAGTCGACCATCTGGTTGGAGCTCTTGGAGATGAGCGTGTAGCGGGCGGCGTCAGAGCCGACCTCGTCGACGAGTTCCTGCAGGGTCACCATGGTGCCCTTGCGCTTGGACATACGGACGGGCTTGCCGTTGCGCAGCAGGTTGACGAGCTGGCCCAGCAGAACCTCAAACTTGCCGGGATAGCCAAGAGCGTCACAGACGCAGCGGACGCGCTCGATGTAGCCGTGGTGGTCGGCGCCCCAGATGTCGATGACGTGGTCGACGCGCTGGAACTTATCCCAGTGATAGGCAACGTCGGAGGCGAAGTAGGTGTACTCGCCATCGGACTTGATCAGGACGCGGTCCTTGTCGTCGCCCAGGTCGGTGGAGCGGAACCACAGGGCACCGTCCTTGGTGTAGAGGTAGCCCATCTTGTCGAGCTTCTCAAAAGCGCGGTCGACGGCGGAGGTGCCGGCGGTCTCGCCCTCGGTGTCCTTCACGTACAGAGAGCGCTCGGAGAACCAGCGATCAAAGTCGCAGTTGACGGCGTGGCAAAGGTCGCGCATGTTGTCGACCATCTTTACGTAGCCGCGCTCGCGGAAGCTCTCCATGCGCTCCTGCGGATCGGCGTTGACCCACTTATCGCCGTCGGTGCGCCAGAACTCGGCAGCCTCGTCGATGATGTAGTCGCCGCCGTAGGAGTCCTTGCCCAGAGTCTCGGCAAAGTTGTCCTGATACGGATGGGTCTCGGGATGCTCGTCGCTCTCGTCGGCAACAAAGGCGTCGCGGTCGGCGATCAGAAGCTTGTGAGCCTCGTCGATATCCACGCCCTGCTTGGCGATGATGTCGGCAAGCTGCATATAGCGCGTGCTGATGGAGTTACCGAAGGTGTTCATCTGAGAGCCGTGGTCGTTGATGTAGAACTCACGCTGGATGTCGTAACCGGCGTGGTCCATCACACGGCAAAGGGAGTCGCCCAGAGCGGCCCAGCGGCCATGACCGATGTGCATGGGGCCGACGGGGTTGGCGGAGACGAACTCGACCTGAGTCTTCAGGCCGCCACCGACGTTGGACTTAGCGAAGTCCATACCCTTCTCGCGGGCCTCGCCAAAGATGGCGTTCTTGACGGCGACGGAGAGGTAGAAGTTGATGAAGCCAGGGCCGGCGATCTCAACCTTCTCGATCGCGGGATCCTCGGGCATATGGGCAACGACGGCCTCGGCGATCTTGCGCGGGGCGCAGTGAGCCAGCTTGGCGGACTTCAGGGCCATGGTGGAGGTCCACTCGCCATGAGAAGTATCAGCCGGTCGCTCGATAGCGCAATCGTCAAGTTCAAATGCGGAAAGGTCGCCGGCCTCCTGGGCCGCAGCAAGCGCAGCGCGTACCAGCTCTTCAATCTTCTCGGGCATAGATCCTCCTTGTGTTAAAGCCCCCGAGCTCTTGGTCACTCGTAGGGCAAAAGCCAGAGT
Organism: uncultured Collinsella sp.; assembly: GCA_900541045.1. Taxonomy (GTDB): domain Bacteria; phylum Actinomycetota; class Coriobacteriia; order Coriobacteriales; family Coriobacteriaceae; genus Collinsella. The sequence goes on along the minus strand of UQID01000006.1, from coordinate 40,594 downwards.
TTGTAGCACTCTATCACAAGCGGTAACTACTGTCGCAGGGTAAAGCTAATAGATATTGCATATGCACAAAAATGACTACCGCTCTTGCGCGGCGGTACAAAGTTGGCGGTTTGCCTGCTGTTTATACACGTTCTAGAAATGCATAAACGTATGAATAAGTCGTTCTATTTATCGAATACTCTTACCTATCGGAGTTGTGTGCTTTTCCTGCATAAAGTGATGGTTTGCGCACGTCAACGTGGTATTCTTAACATACGTAAATTCGTATAAGTTGGAGGTAGCATGTTCTCAATCGGTCAACACGTCATTCATCCGGGTCAGGGAGTCTGCACCGTCGTCGGCTTTAGGGACGACACACCGCAGCCCATGTTGTTGCTCGAGACCAAGCAGGGACATGCGCAGACGATTCTCATGTACCCCGTGGCGCAGGCCGACCGTCTGCATGCCGCTATCTCCCAGCAAGATGCAGAGCACCTGCTGAGCCACTACGATGAGCTGGAGTGCGACACCTTTACCGAGCGCAATAGCTCGCTCGAGGAGACGCACTTTAAGCAGCAGCTCAAGCTGGGCGCGCCCGAGACGGTTCGCGTGGCAAAAACCATGATGCACCGTATTCGCCAGGCCGAGGAAGCAGATAAAAAGCCCAGCTCCTACTACATGCGCGTACTCAAGGAAGCCAAGCGCCGCTCCATCGAGGAGTTCGCCGTGGCCCTGGGCGTCACCGAAGAGGCCGCCGAAGCCCGCCTAGCCCAAGCCGCCCTCAACTAACCTGCCCACGCCAAAACCACCACAAAGGGGACAGGCACCTTTGTGGTGGTTTTTTCGTTCTAGTCGTTCTAGTAGTATTCATTCTTAGCGATACCTACGAACACAAGGAGTCTTTTATGGCAGAGCTGCTTTCCGCCGGAATCACCCGCGACCGTGCGTTCGAATTGCTCAACGAGCACAACAAAGACCCGTTCCATATCACCCACGGCGAAACGGTCGAGGGCACCATGCGCTACTTTGCGCGCGAGTTCGACCCCGAGAACGAGGAGTTTTGGGGCGTCGTCGGCCTGCTACACGACCTGGATTGGGAGGAACATGAGGACGACCCCATGAACCACACCATCTATGCTGCCGAGATTCTGGAGGGCGAGGGCGCATCGCCCGAGCTCATCCGCGCCATCCAGACGCACACGTCCGATTTCAACTCTTCGCTGCCCAAGCCCGAGCTGCAGATGGAAAAGATCCTGTTTGCCTGCGACGAGCTCACCGGCCTGATCGGTGCTGCCGTGATCATGCGTCCGAGCAAGAGCGTCATGGACTTTACGACTAAGTCGCTCAAGAAAAAGTTCAAGGACAAGCGCTTTGCCGCCGGCTGCTCGCGCGACGTGATTTCGCAGGGCGCCGAGATGCTGGGCTGGGAGCTCCCCGAGCTCTTCGACCGCACCATCGCAGCAATGCAGTCCTTCGCCCCCGACCGCGACACCTTCCAGGCCTAACCGCCCACGCCACCTATAACCACCACAAAGGGGACAGGCACCTTTGTGGTGGTTTTTCGTTTGCGAGAGGTTTAGGGGCGAACCTGACCGGTGCCGCGGAGCTTGTATTTGTAGGTGGTGAGGGCCTCGGCGGCAAAGGGGCCGCGGGCGTGGAGCTTTTGGGTCGAGATGCCGATCTCGGCACCCAGTCCAAACTCGCCGCCGTCGGTGAAGCGCGTGCTGGCGTTGGCGTACACGGCCGAGGCATCGACCGCATCCAGGAAGCGCTCGCAAGCATCCGTGTCCTCGGCAACGATGGCCTCGGAGTGCATCGTGCCGTAGCGGTTGATGTGTGCGATGGCCTCGTCCTCGTTTGCCACGACCTTCACGCTCATCTCGAGTGCCAGATACTCGCGTCCCCAGTCCTCCTCGGTTGCGGCGACGTAGTCATCACCCTCGGCAAGCCCGGCATCGGCGCATGCGGCGCAGGTTGCCTCGTCGCCGTGAATGAACACGCCGTGGTCATGCAACACGGCCACGACCGCCGGCAAAAACGAATCTGCCACGGCGCGGTCGACCAGCAGCGACTCGGCGGCATTGCACACGCCTACGCGCTGGGTCTTGGCATTAACGATAATGTTGAGTGCCTTGTCAAAGTCGGCGGATTCATGCACGTAGATGTGGCAGTTGCCCGTACCCGTCTCGATCACCGGCACGAGCGACTCGCGCACGCAGCGCTGAATCAGCCCTGCACCGCCGCGCGGAATGAGCACATCGACGATACCGCGGAGCTTCATGAGCTCGCCAGTGGCCTCGCGGTCGGTGGACTCGATCATCGACACGGCCTCGCGCGGGAAGCCCTTGGCCTCGAGCGCATCGGCCAGCAGCTCGGCGATCATGGTGCACGAGTGATAGGCCAGCGAACCGCCGCGCAGAATGCAGGCGTTGCCAGTGCGGATGCAGATGCCCGCAGCATCGGCCGTCACGTTGGGACGCGCCTCATACACCATGGCGACCAAGCCCAGCGGCACGCTCACGCGGGTCAGATCCACACCGCTTGCAAGCACGCGGTGGTCTAGTACGCGGCCGACAGGATCGGGCAGCTCAGCGAGCTTCTCCAGGCCGGCGGCCATGCCCTCGACGCGCTCGGGCGTCAGCAGCAGACGGTCGAGAAGCCCCGCCGAGGTGCCCGCATCACGCGCCGCGGACATATCGAGCTCATTGGCGGCAACGATGGAATCGACGCCGTCGCGCAGCGCCGCGGCCATGGCGCGCACGGCCTCCTGGCGCTGGACATCGCTCGCCGTGGCAAGCGCGCCCGAAGCGGCTTTGGCCTCAACGGCAAGATCGTGAACGTAGGTGGCTATATCGACCGACATGAACGGCCCTTTCTCTTAGATGTTTGCCAACCATGGTAGCCGATTTGCACGCATCCTCGCAGACGGCGGTAGAATTGGTCAACCCGAAACACCGCAACGAATGGAAGCATCACATGGCGCTCATCACTTCGTACCACGTCCCCGGCCTCTACGTCGAGGACCACAGCATCGACGTCCCCCTCGACTGGCGCGGCCTGGAGCCCATGCTTTTGGCCGTCGGCAGTACCATGCGCCGCGGCGCAATGCCGGCGCCCATCGCCGGTGCACCCGAAAGCATCAAGCTCTTCTACCGCGTGGTTTGCGCGCCCGACCGCATTAACGACGACTTGCCGCTCCTCCTCTTTTTGCAGGGCGGCCCCGGCGGCGAGAGCCCGCGTCCGCTGTCGCCCACAAGCGATGGCTGGATCGAGGAGGCCGTCAAGCATTTCCGCGTCGTGCTGCCCGACCAGCGCGGTACCGGGCGCAGCAGCTGCGTAGACGGGCGTACGATCGCGGCTCTGGGCGATCGCGCCGAGGCAGCAGGAGCCGATGCCGCACGCTCGCAGGCGGACTTTCTCAAGCGCCACCTCGCCAGTTCCATCGTGCGCGATTTTGAGTACCTGCGCCTGGTGGGCTTTGGCGGCAAGCCCTGGGTCACACTCGGGCAGAGCTACGGCGGCTTTTTGACGTTGAGCTATCTATCGCTTTTCCCCGAGGGCATAACGGCAAGCTTTACCTGCGGCGGCATTCCGCACGTGCCGGCGAGCGCCAGCGAGGTCTACGCGCACACCTTCCCGCGCATGGCGGCCAAGACCCAGCAGTATTATGACCGCTACCCCGCCGACGTCGAACGCGTGGCGGCCCTGGCAGATGCCCTCGAGGAGCAAAAGCCCGCACTGCCCGACGGCTCGCCGATGACGGTCGAGCGCCTGCAGCTCATGGGCAGCGACTTTGGCATGAAGCCGAGCTTTGAGCGCATGCACTGGATTATCGACCACGCGTTTGTTGATGGCGACGGTACGTTGAGCTGCGGTTCCTCGGTATCCGACAGCTTTTTAATGCACGCCTTCGAGCGCACCAACACGCGTACAAACCCGCTGTACTGGACGCTGCAGGAGTTCATCTACGCCGACGGCGACACGATGCCCATTCACTGGGCTGCAGCCGAGGAAAAGGCCCATCGCGCCGAGTTCGACACGCTCACGCGCCCGCTCATGTTTACCAGTGAGGCTATGTTCCCGTGGATGTTTGAGAAGATGCCCGAGCTCAAGCCCTTCAAGCTCGCCATGGATCTGCTGATGGAAGACACCAGCTGGGACAAGATCTACGACCCGCAGCGCCTGGCCTGTAATGAGGTGCCGCTCCAGGCCGCGGTGTACTTCGACGACATGTACGTCGATTCGGGCCTGCAGCTCGATACGCTCAGCCGCATTGGCAACTCGCATGCCTGGGTGACCAACGAGTTTGAGCACGATGGCCTGCACGGCAGCGTGGTGTTCAAGCACCTCTTCGACGAAGCCCTCGGCCGCGGAGACCTGCGCCAGATCTTCTAGCAAAGGAGTGTCCCCACCTGCCGGCACAAAAGGAACGTCCCCAGGTGCCGGACAAGTACCGGCAATGACGATGCCGCAGGAAGAGGACGGAAAGCGAAAACGCCCCTAAGCGAGCAAGGTGACGTGAAAGAGGAGGGCATTGACCTTTTGGTCATGCCCGACGATTGAACGTCAGATTGCCGCTTAGGGGCGTTTGCAGCGTCAATTGGTTAGGCGAAGACCTGATGGTCATGCCTCACCTTTTGAATGACAAATTGTCGCTCTGGGCGGCGCGCAGCGTCGACCCGTTAGGCGAAGACGATCAAATTATCGCGATGAATCGCGGGCATCTCGGCCAGGTCTGCCAGCAGGCGGTTGCCGGCAATCTGGTCCTGGCGGCGTCCGGCTGCAAGCTCCAGCACGTCCGAATCGGCCTCGGCAATACCACGCGCGACAACCATACCGCTCGGGTCGCACACGTCGAGCACATCACCCTCGGCAAACTGACCATCGACCTCGCGAATACCCACCGCGAGCAAGGACGAGCCACGGCTGACCAGCGCCTTCGCGGCGCCGTCATCGACCGTCACCGAGCCATGCGCCTTGTCGCCCAGCGCGATCCACAGCTTGCGGGGCGCAATGTCCAGACGCTCCGCCGGCGGATCGAACAGCGTGCCCACACTCTCGCCGCGAGCGAGGCGCACGAGCGCATCGGGCTCCTCGCCCGAGCATATCACGCTCTGAATGCCCGCCGTCATCAGAATGCGGCTCGCGCGGATCTTGGTAATCATGCCACCCGTGCCCACCGATGTGGAAGAATCGCCCGCCGAGGCAATGATCTTGGCATCGATCTTATGCACGACCGGGACAAACTCGGCCGTTGGGTCCTCATGCGGATTGGCGGTATAGAGCCCATCGATGTCCGAGAGCGTCACGCACAGATCGGCAGAAACCAAGCAACTTACGAGCGCCGCCAGCGTGTCGTTGTCGCCAAACTTGATCTCGTCGACAGTAACGGTATCGTTCTCGTTGACGACCGGCACCACGTCAAGCTCCACCAGGCGCAGCAGGGCGTCGCGTGCGTGCAGGTAGGACGTGCGGCGGGCCGTATCGTGGCGCGTGAGCAGCACGAGCGAGGTGAGCAGGTCGCGCGCATGAAACTCCTCGTCGTAGGCCGACGAGATGATACACTGACCGGCCGAGGCGCAGGCCTGCAGGCTCGGCAGGTCGCCGACCGGCTTGCGGTCGAAGCCCAACACGGGATAGCCGCAGGCGATAGCGCCCGAGCTCACCACGACCAGGCGCCAACCGAGTTTGCGCAGGGCTGCGGCCTGATCGGCAAGCCCGCCGATAAAGGCGCGGTTGACCTTGCCGTCGGAGCCCACCACCGTGGACGAACCGATCTTTACCACCATCGTTTTATAAGAAATCGTCATACGTCAAACCAATCGAATGTTGAGCAGGCGGGCGAGAAAATGATCCGTTTTCCTCCGTCGCATGCGGATCACCGGAGGAGCCGCAAGGCCAACTGATCCGTTTTCCTCCGTCCCCTTCGGATCATTTTGCCCAGGGGAAGGCCGAAGCCGCGGCCATGTTCTTGCGCACGAGCTCGTCACGCACCTGTGCCAGGCCCTGCTCCATGCCCACCACATAAGTCTGCGGGTACAGGAAGCGCTTGTAGACCGGATCCAGATGGTCCAGTGCCCAGGTGCAACGCTCGCGTGCGTCCTCAATGCTCTCGCGCGGGGCAACGGCACTGCCATCGCGCACGATCGGCGCCAGCAGCTCGCGATACTCAAGCTCGGAAACGTCGGTCACCAGGGCGGCATCGTTCACGGCCACGAGGGTATTGCCACGCGCGGCGCCCTCCCCCGCCAGATGATCCTCGTCATAGATCATGTCGCAGATCGGGCCGCCAAAGCCGTCGTAATAGCGGCGCACGCGCTGCACGCCCGGGATCGTGCGCTTGTAGGGCTGCTCGGAGAGCTTAACCACCGGCGTCCACGGGTCCGTCTCGCTCGCACGGCGGGCGGAAAGCTTGTACACGCCGCCCAGCGCCGGCTGGTCATAGCAGGTCGCGAGCTTGGTGCCCACGCCAAAGCTATCGATAGGCGCACCCTGGTCGATCAGTGACTGAATCGTGTACTCGTCAAGATCGTTGGAAACCGAGATCCCCACATAGGGCAGGCCCTCGGCATCAAAACGGCCGCGCACATACTTGGAGAGCTTGGCGAGGTCGCCCGAGTCAATGCGAATAGCCGACAGGCGCTCGCCCACCGCCTCCATCTCCTTGGCAACCGTAATGGCATGCTCGCAGCCCTCACGCACATCGTAGGTGTCGATGAGCAGCGTACAGTTCTTGGGGCTCGACTTGGCAAAGGCGCGGAAGGCCTCGAGCTCGGAATCGAAGCTCATCACCCAGCTGTGCGCATGCGTGCCAAAGACGGGAATACCGTAGCGGCGCCCGGCGAGTACATTGGACGTAGAGGAGCAGCCGGCAACGTAGCTCGCGCGCGCGACGGCCAGGCCGCCATCGGGACCCTGGGCGCGGCGCAGGCCAAACTCGGCCACGGGACGGCCGTCCGCCGCCAACACCACGCGCGCCGTCTTGGTGGCGACAAGTGTCTGGAAGCCGACGATGTTGAGCAGCGCCGTCTCGAGCAGCTGGCACTCCAACGCGGGGCCGGTGACGCGCACCATGGGCTCGCGCGGAAAGACGAGCTCGCCCTCGGGGACGGCGTCGATGTTTACATGCGCACGAAAATCGCGCAGGTAGTCGAGGAATCCAGGCTTGAACATCGCGCCGCCGGCCGGGGCCTGGAGCGAGGCGAGGTAGTCGATGTCCTCGGGCGTAAAGCGCAGGTTCTCGACCAGCTCGGGCAGCTCGGCGGTACCGCACATGACGGCGTAGGCGCTACCAAAGGGATGGTCGCGGTAAAACGCGGTAAAACAACCCTGCTCGTTGGCCTTGCCGCTCTCCCACAGGCCCTGGGCCATAGTGAGCTCGTACAGATCGGTGAGCATTGCGATGTCGGTGGGATGCGAGATGTCGGTCAAAGCCATGGGGCGACCTTTCGGATGCGTGGTACAGAATTTGAGGGTTGGACAAGGCGGACGTGCGGGCATGGAGCCCGGCGCGAACAGGTTAGTGCAGGCCCATGCTGCCGGTGATCGTGTAGACCATAAAGACGATAAACGCGATGAGGGCGAGCACGATGATGATTTTTTGAGCCGGAGCCATGCCGGGGATCTCGCCCTCGGCCGTAGGCTCCTTGGAGGTGACCATGCGCTGGGCAAAGGTCATCTCGTCACGACTCGGCTTGGGCTCGGCGGGCTTGGGATGAGCCACCTTTTTAGGTTGAGGTTTGGGTGCGGCAGGCGCAGGCTTCGCGGCGGCGGACTTGGGTGCGGGCATGGGCTTGCGCTCGGATGCGGCATTCGCGGCGGCCTCCTCGGCCTTTGCGCGCTCGGCACGCAGGGCAGCCAGCTCCTCACGCTCGCGACGAGCCTCTTCCTGAACCTCGCGGCGGGCCTTCTCGGCGCGGAGCTCTTCCAACTCGGCGCGCTCCTCGTCAGACAATGGTTGGGACTCAAGCTCGGCCATAGTACCGCCCTTTCTTTTTAAAAAAAGCCGCCGACACAATGTCAGCGGCTTATCAAATCCAAGGGTGGAGACGAAGGGAGTCGAACCCTCGGCCTCTGCCATGCGACGGCAGCGCTCTCCCAACTGAGCTACGTCCCCAGGACAAGTTGTTATTTTACCTACGGCTCGCCAACTGTCAACGCCCAATACCCAGTCTTTTTGGGACGGAGCCATTTTGACTACTTTTCGAGCAGGCAATCCTCTCAATGATTTTTTAATCCCCGTCCCAGAAAAATCATCGGCGAACGCGCTACTTTGCGCTGGTGAGGACGCCGGTGGTGTCGAAGGCCGGGGTAAAGCTCTCGTCTACCGCGCCGCCCTCTTGCCAGAACATCGTCGTAAAGCCCAGGTCGTCGGCATGGTCGAGCACCTGCTCGTACTCCTCGCGCGTCACAGCACGCGCCAGGTCGCCGCCCTGCTCGCGCATGAGCGCATTGGGCGTGTACTGGTTCATGACCGAGATCGGCACATCACCCACCGTCTGCCACACCAGGTCCAGCACGCGACACGAATCGTCTGCATGTCCCGGCAGTACCAGATGGCGCACGATCATGCCGCGCTTCATGAGCCCGTCCTCGTCCACCAGCTCTCCCCCGCGGCGCTCAATCTCGCGCGCCATCTGAGCCAGGCCCGACACGGCCACACGCGGGTAATCCTTAATGTGGGAGAGCGACTGCGCAAGCGCCGCATCGGCATATTTAAAGTCGGTAAGCCACACATCGACCAGATCGCCGAGCGCCGACACGGCACTCGCACGCTCATAACCGCTTGTGTTGTAGACGATTGGGATGGCCAGCCCGCGCGCCCGTGCCGCAGCAATCGCAGTCGGCAGCAGGTGCGCGTAGTGTGTCGCCGTTACCAAGTTAATATTGTTCGCGCCCTGGTCCTGCAGCTCCAACATAATCTCGACCAGACGCTCGGGCGAAATCTCAAGCCCAAAATTGCCCGTCGAGATCTCGTGGTTCTGGCAATAGACGCATTTGAGCGAGCAGCCGCTAAAGAAGATCGTGCCCGAACCGGTCTCGCCCGAGATGGGCGGCTCCTCCCACATATGAAGCGCCGCACGGGCCACCTTGAGCGTGTCGTTAGCACCGCATACGCCGTGCACGCCCTCATCACGCGCCGCACCGCAACGGCGCGGACACAAATGGCAGGCGGGCGAAAAAAGTTCGGTCAACGACGTCGGCATAAAAACATGCTCCAAAACAACGATTCAGCAGCTCAAACGCAAAAGGACCAACCGCACAGACGGCTCGAGCCCAAGGCGCCGTAATCGTCCGACACGATTTTTGTAATGTCAAGACTGGAATCCACAAAGTGCCGTTTTATGATGTAGGTATTCCGCCCCCCGCGGAGCAACTGGGTGAACCGTCGCGTTTATTTAGGGAGCCCACACAGTCGTACCTAGTACAGGTATCCTTCGTTGTTAAGGACGCTGGAACAGTCGATGAGGGCACCCACCTGTTTTAGGTGGGTTCATTTTCGTAACGTGGGGGGTGGTTTTCTTTTGCCGAAAATCGCCATTGCAAATCCCGCCATGATCCCCAAAAGGCACTAGGCGGAACCCCACTATCACTCGAATATCTGGTAAGCGCGTGATTATCGCCCGTGCAATTCCTCACACCCTCCTTGGTCGAGTATCATGAATCAGCTATACCCTTTGCGGCGTGGCATCCTTTGACCTTTTCCTTCGACGCTTGGCGGTTTATCGATTCATGGCTTCCTCCACGAGCTTCATACCGTACCTATGCGTGGCGGTCGCGGCTTTTATCACGACCTTCCTTACGGTGCCCCTGGTCAAGCGCCTGGCAATCAAGCTCGACGCCGTCGACTATCCTTCCAAGCGCCGCATCAACACTAAACCCATCCCGCGCATGGGTGGCACGGCGGTCTTTTTGGGCCTCGTCGTCGCCTGCATTGTTCAGATCCTAGGCACCTGGTACCTGGGCTGGCCGCCCGTTTTGGTGCCCCATCCCCTCTTGCACATCAGCTACCCCATACTTGCGCTTTCTTTTACCGTCATCTTTGCGACCGGCGCGATCGACGACGTCTACCAGCTCAAGCCCAAGCAAAAGCTCGCCGGCCAGGTCCTCGCCGCGCTCATCGCCTGCGTGGGCGGCCTAAAAATCGGCGTCATCGTCAACCCGTTTGCCCCCGGCGAGATCATGCTCGGCTGGCTCGCCTACCCCATCACCGTGGTCTACTTGGTGGCGTTCACCAACATCATCAACCTTATCGACGGCCTCGACGGCCTGGCCACGGGCATCTGCGGTATCGCGTCGTTCACCATGTTTTCGGTCGCCGTGCTCTCGGGCCGCATCGACGCCGCCGCGCTCTCCATCGCGCTCTTTGGCTCGTGCCTCGCCTTCTTGCGCTACAACTTCAACCCCGCGAGCATCTTCTTGGGCGACTCGGGGTCGCTGCTTCTGGGCTTTGCGCTGGGTTCCATCTCGCTGCTCAACGTGAGCCGCACCGCCGCGCTCACCTCGCTCATCATCCCGCTCATCGTGGCCGGCGTGCCCATCATCGACACGTTTAGCGCCATCGTGCGCCGCAAGCGCGCCCACATTAGCATTGGACAGGCCGACAAGGACCACATCCACCACCGCCTCATTCAAGAGGGCTACAACCAAAAGCAAGCCGTACTGATCATCTACGCCTGGTGCATACTGCTTTCGGCCGGCGCCGCGGCCATCAATCAGGTCGAGGTCCCCATGCGCGTGCTCATCTTTACCGTGCTCGCCATTGGCTCGGCGGCCTTCGCCAAGCGCCTGCACCTGTTTGAGCCCGTGTTGCGCCACCATTACAACAAGCGAACGCACGAAGACGAGCTGGTAACCCCCGACGACCCCGCCTTTAAGCAGGAGGAACAGGCAGCCGAGGAGCGCAAAGAAGAGCGCCACCACAAGCTCTAGGATAAGCTGCCGAGGATGTGCCCAGGCACCGTTGGCCACGCGCAGCCGCGCCGCACCCATCGCACAAGCCGCCCCTCTCCCACCCCTCGCCTACTTATGTCCCGCCCCTGCAATAAACGCGTTATCATCTTGACCCATGAACATACGTTAGGAGCAATCATGCCAAACGAGAACAGCTACGAAGTCGCGCTGCAAAAGAGCAACGCCATTCGCGAGGGCCTGGCCAAGACGCCCGAGAAGTTCACCATGCTTACCGGCGACCGTCCCACTGGACGCTTGCACCTGGGCCACTACTTTGGCACCCTCAAGGGCCGCGTGGAGCTGCAGAACATGGGTGCCAAGACCAACGTGCTCATCGCCGACTACCAGGTAATCACCGACCGCGACACCACCGAGCACATCCAGGACAACGTGTACAACATGGTCATGGACTACCTTGCCTGCGGTATCGACCCCGACAAGACCATGATCTACGCGCACTCCGCCGCGCCCGCCGCAAACCAGCTCATGCTGCCGTTTCTGTCGCTGGTCTCCGAGGCCGAGCTGGCGCGCAACCCCACCGTCAAGGCCGAGATGGAGGCCTCGGGCCACGAGCTCACCGGCCTTCTGCTCACCTACCCGGTGCACCAGGCCTGCGACATCCTGTTCTGCAAGGGCAATGTGGTGCCCGTCGGCCGCGACCAGCTGCCGCACATCGAGCTCACCCGCACCATCGCCCGCCGCTTTAACAACCGCTACGGCAAGGTGTTCCCCGAGGTCGACGCACTGCTGTCCGAGACCCCGCTGCTGCCCGGCCTGGACGGTCGCAAGATGAGCAAGAGCTACGGCAACGCCATCAACATCTCGATGACCGCCGAGGAGACGGCCAAGCGCATCAAGAAGAGCCAGACCGACTCCGAGCGCATGATCACGTTTGATCCCGAGAACCGCCCCGGCGTGTCCGGCCTGCTTTCGACGGCCGCCATCTGCACCGGTCGTTCCGAGGTCGAGATCGCCGAGGAGATTGGCATGGGCGGCTCCGGCCAGCTCAAGAAGTACGTGACCGAGGCCGTCAACGAGTACTTCGCACCGATCCGCGAGCGTCGCCAGCGCTACGAGAACGATCTGGACTATGTGAAAGACGTGCTGCACGAAGGCAACCGTCGCGCCAACGAGATCGCCGAGCAGACCCTGGCCGAGGTTCGGGACGCCATGGGCATGGTGTACTAGACCGATCTGCTGGCTTGAACTTCCGATTGCTTTAGGGCGGGCGCTACGGCGTCCGCCTTTTTGGTGCCCGACCGGTTCGGCTCCGTCCATTGCACTCCCCCGATAAACAGGAACGGGCCCGCCGGCAGTCAGTTGCCAGCGGGCCCGTTCCCGAAGTACACCGTTGAATCGCACAGAGGGGAGGGATGCGAATCAAACTCAACAGGGCAGGCTTTTTCATCGCCTATTGCCCGCTCCGTTGCTGAATATAATATAGTTCACCGTGGTTTACTTTGTAGCCTCAATATGCGCCGCCACACCTTCTCCATAAGTTAGCCCCGGTAAACCTGCAACGGAAAGCTGCCACAAAGGGGACAGGCACCTTTGTGTTAGTTTTGGCCACGGCAGAGCCGCTAGAGCCCTGCTGGCCAGCGACAGGCGGCCAAGTCGACGTGCATGTCGTCCTTAAACGCCACACCCTCCCCTAGCAAAAGCTCACGTTGAGCATCGGGACCGCCAAAGGCAAAACCCTCGCATATGCGCCCGTCGGCAAACACCACGCGATGACAGGGAATCTCGCCGGGGCGCGGATTGCTATGCAGGGCATACCCCACGTACCGCGCACTTCGTGGACGACCGGCAAGCAGCGCCACCTGACCATACGTGGCGACCATCCCCTCGGGGATCTGCTCGACCACCTCGTACACCCGTTCAAAAAAGCCCTCAGACGCCATCGCTCGCTCCCTTCTCCGCATTAACAGCATAAAGAAATGATCCCTTGGGGACGGAGGAAAACGGATCATTCGCGGCCTCCGCGCGGTCGATGATCCGTTTTCCTCCGTCCCCAAGGGATCATTTGTTGGCGGGTCGGTTAGTTGGCGGGCTGGAAGAAGGCTACGGCTACGGCACCGGGGCCTACGTGAGTGCCGATGGTGGCACCGATGGTGTGAACGGGCAACTCACCCTCGGTGTGGCCGGCCCACAGCGCCGCGCTGTCCTCGATATACTTCTTGAGCACCGCATCCGAAAGGCCCGTATAGCCGAGCGCCAACGGCATGGAAAAGTCGATGCCGCCCGCCTTTTCGACCTTTTGGTTCAGCAGGTTGCGGCCGTTCTTGGAACCGCGCGCCTTGCCCAGCTGCACGATCAGACCGTCCTCGACAGCTACCACGGGCTTTACGTTGAGAAGCGTACCCACGGCGCCGGCAGCAGCAGACAGGCGACCGCCGCGCACCAGGTACTCAAGCGTCTCGAGCAGGCCGATAACCACCACGCGGTCGCGCACGGCCTCGACCGCCGCCGCGATCTGGGCCGCACTACGGCCCTCGTCCACCAAGCGCAGCGCATACTCAACCAGGATGCGTTCACCCAGGGTGACGTTATTGCTATCTACCACGTACACGTCGCCGCCCGGCGCCTCGGCTAGTGCGGTACGGGCGCTCTGATTGGTGCCCGAAAGCTTGGCACCCACGGCAATAATCACAGCCTCATCGCCGGCTTCGCGAACCTCGGCGATAGCCTGCGAAAACGCGTACGGGTTGACCTGACCGGTCTTGGGCAGCTCATCGCGCTCCACGAGCATCTCGTAAAAGCGCTGGTGATCGATGTCGACACCATCCATGTACACATCGGTGCCAAAGGTGACGGACAGCGGCAAAACGGCCAGTGCCGGATGCTCGGCCGGCGACATATCGCTTGCGGAATCGGTAATAATGCGGACGGACATAGCGAATCCTTTCTTGCGCGGACCTCGCGCAGGGAATTTTGACAGCAATGCCCCGGCACGGTATACGCGCTTAAACGGGACGATGCAGTTGATAATGGGAAGCAAATGCCCAGGCGGCCCTACAGCTCGCGCAAGGTGTTGAGAATCGTACGCAGCGACGCATACATCTGCTCACGCTGCTCCACGCCCATGGCCTTGCCGGTGGTGTCGAGCACTTCACGAATAATGCAATCGGCCTCGTTCATGCTCTCGCCGCCCAACGTGGTCAGGCGAACCGGGGCGCGATACTTAACGGCGGCATCGCCCGAATCGTCGACTTCGACGTAGCCGCCCTCCTCCAGATGCGCCAGCGTGCGCGAGACGGCAGCGCGGGTCACGCCAGCCATGCGGGCGAGGTCGGCACCAGTCAGGCCGTCCTTGCTGCGCTCAAGATAGTACAGGCACATGATGTCGGAGCCCTTAAGGCCCAGCCTTGCGCCCTCAGATGTCTTAATGCGCTGGATCTCCTTGTAGAGTCCGCTGATCAGTCCGACAAAGTCCTCGAAACGTGTCTCGTCGCTCTGCTGCATGGGAGACGACCGCCTTTCGCTTGCATAATGCTAACGGGTAAACATCTTAACCGTACCCAGCGGCCGCCAGCACTGCGCGCCCTATTTGTTAACTCATCAACATAAAAACCACCACAAAGGGGACAGGCACCTTTGTGGTGGTTTTGACCGGCGAGTATGATTTGCAGAAGTTGCTATAGCTCCACGCGGGGATTGTCGCGGGTCACAAGCGTCTTAACGACAACCGTCGCCCCCAGATAGCGCTCAAGCAGCTCGGCTAAGCGATCGATGGCGGCCTGACAGTCCCCCATACGCTCGGGCTCTACGCACTCAATCGCCAAAAACGCGTCGGCCGAATCGTCGGATAGAGCCGTTCGAACGCCGTCGCGCCAGTTCCAGCAGCGGCACACGGCGCCCGCATCGTCAATGTAGGCGAGCTCGCCGGGCAGCGTCGGGTCGTCCGCTTCCTCGCCAAGCGGCAGGAACGCATCCCCGCCGTCGGTCACCTTCAAGCGAAGGTCCCCCTCAATCGCATGCAGATCCTCGCCTCCCACGGGCAGTGCATAGGACAGCGACACCGTGTTATAGATATCCACCGCGGGCGTAATGTGGCCCACCGGCTTGCCCTTGAGCACGCGCTTGAACAGGTTCTCGATTGAACAGCGCGCGCCCTTTTTGGTCTTGAACAGACGATAGGCCTCGCGCCATGCCTTGACCGGTGCGTTCTCGCTGATTGTATCGCTGGTCAGATGACGCTCCGCATCGATATTGGCACGGTCGAGCAGCGCCGCTATCGCGTCCACATCCTCTTGAGGTATCTGGGCCGCGGGCTTCATACCCTCCACGACCACAACACCGACCGCCGCCTGAGGAAACAGCTCCCAAAATGAATCCTCGGCAATAAAGCTCTTCATACGTGCTCCCTTCATTGTGCGCGCCCGAGTGAGGGCGCCTAAACAAAAAGCGCCCTTACAACGGCCACCTTCAAAGTCCTACGGTGCCGTCACAAGAGCGCTTGCGCTGTCCCCATCCGGAGAAGGGGACGATATGTCAGGCGTATTGTAACCTGAGTCATCCGCGCGAGCAAAACCACCACAAAGGTGCCTGTCCCCTTTGTGGTGGTTTTGGGTCTGAGGCGACGCTAGCGGCGGAGTCCCAGCAGGCCGCGGCCGCGATGACGGGCGTCGGCGGGCACTTGAGCGTGCGGGCCGGCGGCCTTGACGGACTCGGGCAGGTGCGAGTACTTCTTCTCGAAGTTCTCCTCAAACATCACCGCCAGGTTGTGCGCTGCCTCGTCGTAGCGAGCGGTGCTCTGCCAGTACTGGCGCGGCACCAGGATGCCATCGGGCACACCGTGGCACGTGGTGGGAATGTCAACGTTAAAAATATCGTCGTGCACAAACTCGCTGTCCTCGATGGTACCGTCGAGGGCGCGGGCCACCAGGGCGCGCGTGTAGGCAAGCTCGATGCGATGGCCCACGCCATAACCGCCGCCAATCCAGCCGGTGTTGACCAGATAGACGCGCGTGCGACCGTCGGCGATACGCTCACCGAGCATCTTGGCATAGACCATGGGGTCGAGCGGCATAAACGGCTCTCCGAACAGCGAGGAGAACGTGGGCGTGGGCTCGGTGACGCCGACCTCGGTGCCGGGGATCTTGGCCGTAAAGCCCGTCACAAAGTGATACATGGCGGCGTCGGCCGTCAGGCGCGAGATGGGCGGCAGCACGCCAAAGGCATCACAGGTCAAAAACAGCACAACGCTCGGGGTGGTGCCCATGCCCTTGGTCCACGCGTTGGGAATGTGCTCGACGGGATAGGCCACGCGCGTATTGTGCGTGATCGAGATGTCATCATAGTTAGGTTTGCGGTTCTCATCGAGCACCACGTTTTCGCAGATGGCGCCAAAGCGAACAGCGTTGAAGATCTCGGGCTCGTGGAACGCATCCAAGCCCTCGCACTTGGCGTAGCAGCCGCCCTCGACGTTAAAGATGCCCATGTCGGACCAGCCGTGCTCGTCGTCGCCGATCAGCAGGCGCGTGGGGTTGGCCGAAAGCGTGGTCTTACCCGTGCCGGAGAGGCCAAAGAACACCGCGGTCTCATGCGTGACGGGATCCATGCTGGCCGAGCAGTGCATGGGCAGCACGTCGTCCTCGACAGGCAGCAGGTAGTTCATAACGCTGAAGATGGACTTTTTGATTTCGCCGGAGTAACCGGTGCCGGCAACCAGAATCACGCGCTCCTGGAAGTTGATGACCACGGCAGCGCTGGAGTTGAGGCCCTTGATGGCGGGGTCGCACTGGTAGCCAGGTGCCGCGAGCACGCAAAAGTCCGGCTCGCCGGTGCGCGCAATTTCGCGGGCAAGCGGACGAGCGAGCATTTGCTTAATAAAGAGCGCCTGGCTGGCACGCTCGCAGGCGACGAGCAGGCGACGCGTGTGGTTGCGGTCGGCGCCCGCCATGCCGCGCGTGACAAACACGTCGAGCTCGTTGAGGTAGTCGACGATACCGGCCTTGATGGTCTCGTAGCTCTCAATCGAAAGCGGTCGGTTGACGGCGCCCCAGGCGATCTTGTCGTGAACATCGGGGGTGTCAACGATAAAACGATCGTTGGGTGAACGGCCGGTGCGCTCCCCCGTCTCGATCACCAGCGCGCCGTTGGATGCCATGCGGCCTTCTTCGCGGCGGATAGCGTACTCGACGAGCTCCGCGGCGGGTAGATCAACCAGCAGGCGGGGCTGATTCTCGGCGGGATCTTCGACCAGCGTAATACCAAAGTTGGACAGAACTTCTGCAGGGGTAACACCAGGCATGGGGCCTCCTTTAAAAACGCGGCACGTGGACGCGGCGCGCACTTTACTCACGTAAAGCCCGTTGTACCCGATATGCAAAAACGTTTTTGCGGCAACGGCGAAGCGCCCGCCCAACGGTCAAAAATCGCAGGCAAGCGGCCCAGTCATCGGGGACGTTCTTAAACGACTAGCCGTTGGGGACACTCTTGAACAGGCAACAACCAAGGAGTGTCCCCAGATGCCGGCACTTAGGGACGTTCCCAGAGTGCCGGCTACAGTGGCAGGCCTTGGCCGAGCATGGCGATGGCGCTCATGAGGACCAGCATGCCGGCGGCGTAGGGCAGCACTGCACCCAGGAGTTCGGCGTCCTTACCGCGCACGTGCACGGCGGCAAGGCCAATCGCGAGCGTTTGCGGCGAGATCATCTTGCCGGCGGCGACACCCAGGGCGTTCAGCGCAACCATCCAGTAGTCGCTCACACCCAGCGCCGAAGCGGCCTGGCTCTGAATGGGACCAAACAGCATGCCCGACGATGTGCCCGAACCGGTCACGAACGCACCGACGGCACCGATCCACGGGGCCAGAATCGGGTACAGACCACCGGCGACGGCAATGCAGAACGCACTGATCGAAGAGATCATGCCCGCATAGCCCATCACCTTGGCACAGCCCAGCACCGAAAGCATCGTGATTACCGTCGGCATCATCTGCTTCACAGTCGCGGCCAGCACCTCGCCCATCATGCGCGGCGAAGCCCCCTGAATGGCGCCGCCGATAAACGCGGCCAGGAAGATCCAAACACCCGGCGTGTTAATCCACGAAAACGTGAGCGTGCCGGGGTTCTCGCCGCAATACACCTGCACGTGACTCGCAAAGGGCGCAAGCGCGGCATGCACGGCGGGCACCAGGTTGGACGTACCCAACAGCAGTACAAAAATCAGGATGAAACACGACCAGGCAGAAAGCGCCGACTTAGCGGTGAGCTGCTCACCGGCCTCGATATTCATGTGAAAGCGCGCGTCCAGGTGACCGGACTTCTCGGCGCGCATGGCAAGCGCGGCGGTCAGCGCGAGCGACACGATGGAGCCCACGACCACGGCAAGCTCGGGGCCCACAAACATAGCGACGACCAGGGCAGCGCCGACAAAGGACGCGCCAGAGAGCAGCGCGATACCGGCCACGCCGTGCAGGCGCTCGCCTACGCTCGCAACATCGCCTTGATCGTCGGTCACGCGGCCCGCAACCAACACGATGAGCAGCGGCATCACCACAAAGAACGGTGCGAGCTGCACCAGCTGAACGGTCGCCAGGTGCAGGGAATCCAGACCCACCAGGTCGGCAACGGACACCGTGGGGATGCCGATGGAGCCGTAGGGCGTGGGCACGCCGTTGGCCAGCAGGCAGATCAGCACGGCAGGCACGGCCTCAAAACCAAGGCCCGCGAGCATGCCGGCGGGAATGGCGACAGCGGTACCAAAGCCAGCCATGCCCTCCATAAAGCCGCCGAAGCACCACGCCACGAGCAGCGCCAGCAGACGGCGATCGCTGCTGATGGAGGTGATCATGCTGCCGATCACGTCCATGGCGCCCGTGCGAACGCAGAGGTTATACGTAAAGACGGCGGCGATAATCACCAACACGATGGGCCACAGCGCCATCAAAAAGCCCTCGAGCGAGGCCGTGGCTATCTGCGCCACCGGCAAATGCCACCACGCAAAGGCGAGCACGCACGAAAGAACAAACGAACCAATCGCGGCTTTCCAGGCCGGCCATTTAAAGCACAGCAGCATCACGACAAGCCAGATGATAGGCACAAGAGCCAGCAAAAATGCGGCGACGTCCATGGGTAAAAGCTCCTTGGTACCGCGAGGGCGGCATCGGGGGTGTCATAAAACTTGAACAGGATACCGCACGCTTACCGACAATTTTCTGCCGCCTGCCGAAATATTGAACAATCCGTTCAAAAACACGAGCAAACACCGCCGCGTCTATACTAGAGCGCAGCAATAGAAAGGACTCCGCCTTGAGCATCACGCCCCTCGATAGCATCCGCCGCGCCATCGCCCGCCGCAACGGCGTCACCGACCCCACCGTATCGGGCGGGGCGCACGGGCAGGGCGGACGCATCGAGAACGGCCTGTTCCCCGCATCGCACACCGCCGAGGAGCTCTCACGAGTCCAAGAGCTAAGCCAGCGTAACGCCGGCGGTCCCGACAGCAACCAGGCCACACGCCGTCGCCGCGAGCGCGATCGCCAGCCCGGCCCCATCCACCGCATGGTCAATGCCTGGTGGAACCGCCTGCTCGGAGCCGTCTACGGCGGCGGCTTCTCCACGCAAGAAGCCGAGTACGAAGATCACGCCACCCGTCGCGACTACCTTTGGAATACCCTGGGCACCGCCGTATGGGGCATGGCGTTTCCGCTGCTCACCATTGTGTCGACGCAACTCGTAGGCGCCGAGGAGGCCGGCAAGTTCTCCATCGCCTTTGTCACCGGCACGCTCATCATGATTGCGTGCAACTACGGCGTGCGCAACTTTCAGGTCTCGGACATCGACGAGAAGGCGTCCTTTGCCTCCTACCAGCTCAACCGCTGGCTTTGCGGAGCATTCGCGCTGGCCTGCGGCCTTGCATACAGCAGTGCCCGCGGCTACGACGCGCAGATGGCAACGATCGGCCTGGGCGTCTACCTGTATAAGGTGATCGACGGCGTGGCGGACGTGTACGAGGGCCGCCTGCAGCAGGCCGATAAACTCTACCTGGCCGGCATGAGCCAAACGCTGCGCTCCGTCGGCGTCATCGCGGTCTTTAGCGTGGCGCTGTTCCTTACGCGCAGCATGCCCATCGCGGCCATGGCCATGGGTGTCACCGCCATCGTCTCGCTCGTGCTGGTCACCGCGCCGCTGGCCCTGCTCGAAACCGAAAAATCGCGTCGCGTGAGTCTGCGCGAGGTCGGCCACCTGTTTGTCCAGTGCGCCCCGCTCTTTGGCGCACTGTTCCTGTTCAACCTCATCGAGAGCATGCCCAAGTTTGTGATGGAAGGCACGCTGGCCTACAAATATCAGCTGTACTTTAATGCCCTGTTCTTTCCGGCGCAGGCTATTTTGCTGAGCATTGGATTTGTCTATAAACCGCAGCTTTTGCGTCTGTCGAGCATTTGGGCGAACCCGCGCAAACGCCGCCGTTTTGACTTAATTATTGTCGCCGTCATGGCGCTGATCGTGGTCATCACCGGCGCATGCGCCGCGTTTATGGAAGGCCCTGGCATCCCCATCATGAGCTTTATGTACGGCCTCAGCTTTGAGCGCTACCGCACATTGGCGCTGCTGATGGTCGTCGCCGGCGGCGTAACCGCGGCCATCGATTTTATCTACGCCATTATCACGGTGCTGCGCCACGCCGGCGACGTCACCAAGATTTACCTCATCTGCTTTGCCGTGAGCGTGGTGCTCCCGGTGATCCTGATCAACCTGCTGGGCCTGATGGGCGCCGTCGTGAGTTACCTGGCTATCATGGCCCTGCTGCTGGTGCTGCTGATTGTCGAGTACGCCCACATCCGCCAACGCATCGAACGCGACCGCAACCCATACGGCGCCTAATTAGCTGCCCCCCGGTCACCGGAATTTGCGATGGAATCACCCCGGCTGGGGTCTCGTTGCGGACAATATGCATCACGCAAAACTAAGTGAGTAGACTTTTACCGAATCCCCGACCACACCGACAAAGCACAAGTCTGTGACCTGCGGTTTTATTGAGGCGAACATGTTGAGTGCTCGGCATTTCCAAAAAAGTCTACTCACTTAGCCAGCGGGCGGCCAAATGATTATTTAATCCCCGTCCCAGAAAATTCGCGAGCGACGGTTTGAGCGACAAGATGGGGTGCTTCGGGGCTGCGCAGCGTCAACGTGGCCGCCGCTCGGTAGAACGGCGGAACAAAGTTATTCGCCAGGAAGAATGTTTGCGTAGAACTCCGCCCCGTCGTCCAGGCGCAGGATCCCGACGCGGCCGAACTCGGAACCGGTGGCCGCCGCGCAGTCGATATCGATGCGATCGGGCACGCCGGCGGTATCCTCGCCACCCAAGCGCACCATCCGCCCGCGGCCCGACTCCTCATCGAGCCCTGCCAGGCCGCCAACCTCACAATAACGCCCCAGCGACACCGTGGGCGTGTGGCCGCTCACCACGACCGGGCCCTTGCCCTCGGCAGAAAGCAGTCCCGTCGGAGCATCCCAGTAGCCGTGACGAATCCACAGCAAGTCATCGGACGACTGCACGGCGAGCATTTGCTGCAGAAGCTCGTTATCGACATCGACCGCTCCCCTGCCGTCGCCGCAATCGACACCATGCTCAAGCAAAAACGCACGCGCCGCCTCGGCCTGAATGCCGGCGTGCACCAGCAGGTACGGCCGCTCGGCAGTCTCGGCCACCGCATACAGCGGCAGGGCAGCAGCCCAGCGCACCAGCTCCTCGTATGCCTCAAATTCCATTTCGTTGAGCTGCTGACGCGTGGTCCAACCGCCATTGATATCCCAGGTCTCGGCATCGAGCGGGTCCTGGCCAATGATCGCGTCGAGCATAATCTGCTCGTGGTTGCCCTTAAGCACGCGAGCGTTGGGCAGCGACCGCACCAAGTTGATGACACCGACCGGATCGGGACCGCGGTCGATCATGTCGCCCAGCACATACAGCGTGTCGTCGGACGTCAGCGAGATCTTGGAAAGGGCCTCGTCCAGCGCGCGCACGTGCCCGTGAGCATCAGATGTCACATAGATCGCCATGAAACGCCTTTCCCTGCATTACGGCCGAAGCCCGATGCCGCGACTAAAACTTCAAGTTGAACTTAAACGTTACCCATTGTACTCCGTTGCAATAAAGCTGGAAAGTGCCACCGCTGCCAACGGTCACAAGCGGCCGCCCGCACGCCCCGAAAACACCGCGCCACCAGCACCAACGCCCCAACCAGCACCGCCCGCGCCCCCGCCTCGTGTCGATAATGCGAACGCCCGCGGCTCGGCCCCATAAACCCACCATCTTTGGGTACAAATAACCGCAGACAACTGACCGTGCCACGCAAACCACCCAGGAGCGGACACCATCCATGAACCAGATACTTCTCTTCATCGGCCTCGTCATCATTTTGTGCCTGACCATCAAGCCCGTCGGCAAAAAGCTCCCCTTCCCCACCCTGCTCATCTTTATCGCGCTCGGCATGCTGCTGGGCGTCAACGGCCCGGCGCACATCGACTTTAGCGACTACGCACTTACCGAAACCGTCTGCAGCACGGCGCTACTATTCATCATGTTCTACGGCGGCTTTAACACCAACATCGACCGTGCCAAACCTGTCGCCGCGCCCGCGGTACTGCTGAGCACGCTCGGCGTTATCGCCACCGCCGGCATCACCGGCGTGTTCGCACACTTCGCGCTGGGCTTCGACTGGATCGGCGGCCTGCTGCTGGGGTCGGTCGTGGCATCGACCGATGCGGCGAGCGTCTTTAGCGTGCTGCGCGAGCACAACCTTTCGCTGAGGGGCGGCACCGACTCGCTGCTCGAGGTCGAATCCGGCTCCAACGACCCCGTCGCCTGCATGCTCACCGCGGTGCTCGCGACCATCGCGGCGGGCGGCAACATCGACATTCCCGTGCTGCTGGCCAAGCAGATCATCCTGGGTGTGGGGCTGGGCCTTGCCATCGGCTGGACATCCAGCCGCCTGATTGAACGCGCGCACGCAACGGCCGAGGGCGCGCAGACCATCTTTTTGTTCGCCGTGGCGATCGTGGCCTACGCGCTGCCGAGCTACCTGGGCGGCAACGGCTTTTTGGCCGTATACCTGGCAGGTATTGTTCTGGGCGCGAGCGACATCACCGGCAAGGTCGAAATGGCACACTTCTTCGATACCCTCACTGAGATGGCCGAGATGACTATCTTCTTCTTGCTCGGTCTGCTCGTGACGCCCGCACGCCTGCCGCAAATGCTGCTACCGGGCCTGGCACTCATGGCGTTTATGCTCTTTGTGAGCCGCCCCATCGCCGTGGGCCTGCTGTTGGCGCCCTTTAAGACTAACCCTCGCCAGGTTGCGCTCGTAAGCTGGGCGGGTCTGCGCGGTGCCGCTTCGGTCGTGTTTAGCCTCTTTGCCGTGGTGGTCGGTGTTCCCGGTGGTCACGACCTGTTTGACCTGGTGTTTGTGATCGCCGTGTCGAGCATTGTGGTGCAGGGCTCGCTGCTGCCGGCGGTGGCGAAGAAACTCGATATGATCGACGCGGAAGGCGACGTGCGCCGCACGTTTAACGACTACCGCGACGAGGACGGCATGTCTTTCGTTAAGCTCAAGGTAGGCGCGGGACATCCGTTTGCCGGACGCTCGCTCGCCGATATTGGCAGCGTCACGAACATGCTTGTGGTCCTGGTGCTGCGTGACGGTGCGCACCCGGTGCTGCCCAACGGCGACACCGTAATTGAAGAAGGCGACCTTCTGGTTATGGCCGCGCCGACGTTTGAAGAGCGTGCCGAGGTTATGCTGCGCGAGGTCACCGTGACACCCCACGGTCGCCTGGCAGGACTGCGCCTGCGCGATGTGCCACAAGGCAAGCACCCCTTTATCGTGGTGATGCTCAAACGCGACGGCCAAACGATCATCCCCGACGGCAACACCCTCATATATGCCGGCGACGAAGCCGTCATTGCCACGCTAGCGTCGTAGCCAGCCCCACCCATAAGTTGCGGTGAAATAGAGACTAAATAGGCCTTCTAGCAGCCTAAACAGTCCCTATTTCACCGCAAGTTATTGAGGGGATAAGGTTGAGGGGTGGCTATGGCTACCAACCGTCGTCCGTATCGTCGCCTGTGGCGAAGACACGGAGGTCGAGGCCTTCGCGTTCGGCTCGGGCTAGGAGCTCTTGGGGCGACTCGTCCTCGATATCCATCACGTCGAGCATGGCGGCCGGAAAGCCCACGCCCGCCGCAGACCCCACGCGGTCGAGCAGGCTCTCGCGCAGCTGACCTACGTCAACTTCGATCTTCATGGTGAAACCTCCTACCGGCCAATCGCGACCGAACAAACCGCACACCCCAAATGATGTGCAATAAATACCAGATACGGCCATAATAAAACAATGAACATCAGGGAGGTTGCGGACGATGGATAAGCTCGATGCCATGACGAAACAAGTCAGGGACTTTTGTGATGCACGCGACTGGCGCAAATATCACACGCCAAAAGAGCTTGCCATCGGCATGGCAACTGAGTCCTCCGAGCTCCTTCAGCTCTTTCGTTTTGTGAGCGACGAGCGCATTGCAGAAATGTTCGAAGACACCGAGCAACGCCAAGCTATCGAAGACGAAGTCGCCGACACGCTTCTTTTCCTTCTGCGTTTCTCAGATTTAAATGAAATCGACCTGCCAGCGGCGCTTTCGTCCAAGCTCAAGCGCAATGGCGAGCGCTACCCCGTCGATGCATCATCTAACGAATACAGAAAGGCGGACCATCATGAGTAATGAGTTCGCCCTTCGGCAATACACGCTTCCCCTACCCCAGCCCTTTGAGACAAGCGAATCGCTTCAGGACTTTGGCACGCCAAAGCCCGGGACCCATCATGACGAGAGCTGGCCCGTCCTTTACATTCTTACCAACAGCAAAAACAAGACGGCATACATCGGCCAAACAACCAATTACCAGCGCCGTATGAAACAACACGCTGCAAACGTGGACAAGGACTTCGACCGGACCCTTCTGATCGACAATCCCACCTTCAACCAATCCGCAACGTTCGAGTTCGAGAATCGACTTATTGAGCTGTTCTGTGCCGACGAAAAATACCAGGTCACCAATGCCAACAACGGCTATGCCCAATTCGATTATTTTGAGCGGCCTCAGTATCGCCAGAGGTTCCGAGACCTCTGGACAAAGCTTCGCGAAGAAAACTACGCGATTCATCCGATTGAAGAGCTCGAGAACTCCGATCTGTTCAAGTTCTCGCCTTTCAAGACGCTTACGCCCGACCAATACGAAACGATCGAGACGATTTTTAAACGTCTCGAACAGGAGCATGAAGACGTAAAACATGGCGGCTCAAAAAGAGAACGTATAACCGTCGTGAATGGCGCGCCGGGAACAGGTAAAACAATCCTCGCCATCAGTCTCATGTTCAAAATCAAAAATGAGCCCAACCTTTCCGGCCTGCGAGTCGGTTTTGTCACCCCCATGGATTCCCTGAAAAAGACCCTCAGGAAACTCACGCACTTCCTTCCAGGGTTAAAGCCTGGCGATATCTTGAGCCCCAGTGACGTAACCAAAAATGATCGTTATGACATCCTACTTGTCGATGAAGCACATCGACTGGGTAATTATCTAAGCATGGGCTCCGGCATCAAGGCCTTCTATAGCACTTGTGATCGTCTTGACCTTCCGCACACAAGCAACCAAGTTGACTGGATATTCAAATGCTGCGACAAGGCATATCTGTTTTATGACCCCAAGCAGCAAGTCAGGGCATCCGGCCTCAATCGAGACGGTCTTGAGCGGCGACTTAACCAACTCGAAGAAGAGGGCATTGAAACTGAAGAGTTCAGCCTAAGCACGCAAATGCGAGTACGCGGCGGCGATGAGTATCTCGACTTTGTATATGATCTACTCGATAACAAAGCGTATATGCATGCCGGCATGAAATTCAAGAATCTCTTTTCATCGGAGCCTTACGATTCGCGAACCGGGGATCCGAACAGCGATACCCCCAGATACCAGTTTGGAATCGTCAACCAATTTGAGGATTTCTGTTCCCTACAGCAAGCCAAGGAAGAAGAAGTTGGTCTATCCCGCATGACGGCAGGTTTTGCGTGGAAGTGGGAAACGAAGAAACACAAAGACGCGTTCGACATCGTCATTGAGGGCATCCCTAAACGTTGGAACTCGAGTCAAAAGGATTGGGTTAACTCCCCCAACGCCGTCAACGAGGTCGGATGCATCCACACGGTACAGGGCTACGACCTCAACTACGGCTTCGTAATTCTGGGGCCAGACATTTACTACGACAACGACAAAGGGGGCGTCTGCGTTAACAAGGCAAACTTCAAAGATACCGTCGCAAAGAAAAAGGCAAGCGACGACGACCTACGAAAGATTATCGTCAACGCCTACTACGTTCTCATGACGCGCGGCATGTTGGGAACGTATCTCTATGTGTGCAATACGGCGCTCAAGGAGTATTTGTCACGGTATATCCCGGTGATATAGACCTAACGACCGCCCTCCCCCATGTAACCATCCTGTAAATCATAGCGGTGCACTCGAGTTTTACCGTGATACGGTCGCGCCTGGCGCTCCACTGTGCTAAAGTATCCCGAACGTCCAAACGACTACGAGGGGGAACTAGAAGATGGCACGTGTGCACAACTTCTCAGCTGGCCCGGCCGCGCTGCCCACAAGCGTGCTCGCCGAGATCGCCGACGAGATGATGGACTACCGCGGTTGCGGCATGTCCGTGCTCGAGATGAGCCATCGATCTAGCATGTACCAGCAGATCATCGACGACGCCGAGGCAACCCTGCGCCGCCTGCTGAGCATCCCCGACAACTACCGTGTCCTGTTTTTACAGGGCGGCGCCACGCTGCAGTTTGCGGGCATCCCCATGAACCTCATGCGCCGCGGCCGCGCCGGCTACGTCGTGACCGGCAACTTTGCCAACAAGGCGTACAAAGAGGCCGCCAAGTACGGCGAGGCCGTGCTGCTCGCGAGCTCCAAGGACACCAACTTCGACCGCATCCCCGACATGGCCGACATCAGCGCGCGCATTGCCGCCGAGGGCGCGGGCGACGGGCTCGACTACGTCTACATCTGCCAGAACAACACCATCTTTGGCACCATGTTCCACGAGCTGCCCGATTGCGGCGACGTGCCGCTGGTCGCCGATGTCTCGAGCTGCTTTCTGTCGCAGCCGCTCGACGTCGAGCGCTACGGGCTCATTTACGCCGGCGCTCAGAAAAACGCCGGCGCCGCGGGCGTCACCGTGGTTATCGTGCGCGACGACCTGATCGCCGAAGGCCCCGCCTTTGCGCAGACGCCGCAGTACATGGACCTTAAGACCCAGGCCGCCAAGGGCTCCATGCTCAACACGCCCAACACCTTTGGCATCTACGTATGCGGCAAGGTGTTCCGTTGGGTTGAGCAGACCGGCGGACTTGCCGCCATGGCCGAGCGCAACTGGGCCAAGGCCAACCTGCTCTACGACCTGCTCGAGAACAGCAAACTATTCCACGGCACCGCGCAGACAGACAGTCGCTCCATCGCCAACGTCACGTTCCGTACCGGCGATGCCGAGCTCGACGCCGCCTTTGTCGCGGGCGCGGCAGAGCACCAGATCCAAAACGTCAAGGGCCATCGCCTCGTCGGCGGCATGCGCGCCAGCGTGTACAACGCCGTCACCATGGAGGACGTGCAGGCGCTGGCCACGTACATGAAGGACTTCGAAGCGCAGCATAGTTTGAGTTCGCGATCTAACTAGCCCGCAGCACGCGGGCCGACCAGCCGCCTCAGACCAACCTGTTTAGATCAAAACCTGCTAAGGAGTTTTTCCATGCGTAAGATTAAGACCATCGACGACATCACTAAAGACGGCAAAGTCGAGTTTGGCGAGGGCTACGAATTTGTAAGCACCGCCGAGGAGGCCGACGCGATTCTGATGCGCTCGACCGACCTGCACGGCTACGAGCTGCCCGAGGGCATCCGCGCCATCGCCCGCTGCGGCGCCGGCGTCAACAACATCCCCGTCGAGGAGTACGCCAAGAAGGGCGTCGTCGTCTTTAACTCCCCCGGCGCCAACAGCAACGCCGTCAAGGAGCTCGTCCTGGGCATGCTGGTGCTTTCGAGCCGCGGCGTCGTGCAGTCGATGAACTGGGTGCGCGACAACGCCGACGACCCCGAGATCCAGGTCGATGCTGAGAAGGCCAAGAAGGCCTTTGTGGGCCGCGAGCTCAAGGGCAAGCGCATCGGCGTCATCGGCCTGGGCAACGTGGGCTCCAAGGTCGCCAACGCCTGCGTCGATCTGGGCATGGACGTCTACGGCTACGATCCGTTCATTTCCGTTGAGCACGCATGGGTGCTGAGCCGCGAGGTGCAGCGCGTGGGCACGCTCGAGGACCTCTGCCGCGGCTGCGACTACCTCACCGTGCACGTGCCCAGCAAGGCCGACACCATCGGCATGATCAGCACCGAGCAGATTAACCTGCTGGCACCCGACGCCGTGCTCATCAACTACGCACGCGAAACCATCATTGACGAGGACGCCGTCGACGCAGCCCTGCGCGAGGGCAAGCTGAGCTGGTTTAGCTGCGACTTTGCCACGCCCAAGACCGTCAAGATGCCCAACACGTTTATCACCACTCACTCGGGCGCCGGCACTGGCGAGGCCGAGGCCAACTGTGCCGACATGGCCATCAGCGAGCTCAAGGATTACCTGGAGAACGGCAACATCGCACACAGCGTCAACTACCCCGCCTGCAGCATGGGCAAGGCGCGCGCCGCGAGCCGCATCGCCTGCCTGCACGCCAACGTGCCCAACATGATCGGCCAGATCACCGCAATCCTGGCCAAGGACAACGCCAACGTGCAGCGTATGACCAACGAGTCCGCCGGCGAGAACGCCTACACCATGTTCGACACCGACGAGCACCTGGACAGCAGCACCATCGAGGCGCTCAAGCAAATTCCGTCGATGTATCGCGTGCGCGTGATCAAATAGCGCCGGCGCCAAGCCTGCCAGGCAGACCATGAAGCCCATTCGGCCCCCGTTTTCACGAAACGGGGGCCGATTTCGTTGCTCCGGCTGGTTTTGAAAATGCTACCCATAATAAGTTTTTTCGGATAATCGACAGTGAGGCCCTAGTCGCTAAGCACAACTGCTTTTACAAACAGCTTTATCAGGGGTTTTAGTAGGTAAAAATCGATCTCTATATGCCAAACTAAAGTTGACTGTCCATTTTCCGAAATAACTTGCTCTAGGTAGCACTTTTCAAGCCAATTCCAAGGAGCAATTGAAGGCTATTCGCAACTAAAACCCTAGCTTCCGCGACCGTTTTCCACCCGCGCGGCTACATTCCCGCCCAATCGATAAAAATCTCCTCACGAAGTCGCCGTTCGAGCTCTTGCTGCCGCGGCGTCTTGTCTTTCAGTGGCACATCGAGATAGGACATGATGAGTTCCGTCACCACGCGGAAGGCATCGGAGTCGACCAGCTGACCATAGGTCATCAGAACGACGGGATATCCCATCGTCTGCAGGGCCGTCGTTCGATCGGAGTCCGAGATCTTGGATTCTATGGATCCGTGAATGGCTTTACCCTGGCATTCAACCAGACACTCTCGGCTGCCATCCTTATTTGACAGCAAGATATCGGCGTAGCGCCTATCAAGCCCCGAAATCAGGCGGGCGCTGCGCGTCATGCGAATCTCGACGTTATTGGTAAGGCGCAGCCCTTCGCCGCCGCGCAGCCTCGAAAGGCCAAACAGCATCGAAGCTTGGACCTCAA
Organism: uncultured Collinsella sp.; assembly: GCA_900541045.1. GTDB lineage: Bacteria > Actinomycetota > Coriobacteriia > Coriobacteriales > Coriobacteriaceae > Collinsella. The sequence continues at coordinate 10,913 of UQID01000006.1, read as the reverse complement.
GCGGCGATGCCACAACCCCCGTAATGCATTTCGCGGCACGTGTGAATGATTTAGCACCGCGGAGTCCCTGGATCTTATTGGCGAACTCCGTAAGGTCAGAGAGCTCGATCAAGGGAGGTCGTTTCCACAAGTCCGTTGGATTCCCCGAGGCATCCTTTACGTTTTCCCAGCCCGACCGTGCGTCACCCCACCGGCTCCCATATGCCTGCTCAAGCGCCAACTTTACTTGAGGTGCTATCTTGCACACGGCAAAGGTGCCGCACATCTCAAACATGCACATGATCAGACGCTCGTTTGAAACCGAGGAAGCCAGGGTCAGCAGGGTAAAGAGCGGGGACGCGACATCAAGGCCAAACTCCGTCTGCTGCACGGAGCCAAACGGCCTCTCCCCGTTCCAAACATGTCTGACAATGCGACCGCCCTTACGTCCGCAGCCGCCCTGCGCCAACACATGTAACGGAGTGCGCAGGAAATGCTTGACGAGTGGATGTTCACAAAGGCGCTCCCTGCGCGGATCGTCCGCAGAATCGGGCAGGTCCGGCATTATCGCCAAGACCTGTGGGGGTATCCGGTGATACCGAAAGGCAGATATGTCGCACAGCATGTCGTCCATGGAGAGTACGTACCCACTGCGTCGTTTGTAAACCCGCCCGGACGGCAAACGCGATGGCTCGGCCTGCGAACGGTAAATGCTGCTACGTGCACGTCGCGAATCTGCAGGTGACTTACAATCGGTTTGCAAAGCAAACCGATTCTGAGGTTTCATATGGTTGATGATGACGAGGGCGGCTATCGCCCCTTTGTCGTGCCCGACCACGCCAAGGTCTGGGTCGACATGCGCCTGACGCCGCCGACCGATACGGCCGCCGCGATCAACATGGTCGAGCAGGCCACTGCCACCGCCGAGGCCGCGGTTCCCGGTTGCCATGGCAGTTTCGCCGTGACGGGCGATCGCCCCGCCATCGAGCGCGACCCGAACTCTCCCCTTCTAGCTGCGCTCAAGCGCGCCGCCGATGACGTGACGGACGCGGACACGACCGTCGGCTTCTTTACCGGCTGCACCGATACCGCCGTCATTGCCGGCAAGACGGGTAACCGCAATTGCATGAGCTACGGCCCCGGCTCGTTGGTGCTCGCGCATAAGCCCAACGAGCCGGGGCCCATGCCGATATCGTTCGCTGCCAGAACGTGCTCATCGCGCTTGTTGACAACACGCTCTGGGACGCAAGCGTCCAAGTTGGGGCATAATAAGCCGCGAACAAACCGACTCGCGCGTTAGGATCGCCCATGAAAGCACTTCCGTTTCCCTGCATCCGCCCAGCTCAGGATCGCGTGCTCGAAGCGCTGCCGCAGATGGGCGGCATCCTAAGCGGCAACGACGCCCTGCGCGGCGCCATTGCCGACGGGCTCATGCTCAAAGATCCGGGCGCGGCGTATTACGTGTACGAATGCTCCGGAGAGCCAGGGCGCGTGACGGGCGTTGTGGCAATTTGCCCGGTCGGCGTACTGACGGGCGACGGCGCGACCCCCGCAGATGCGGCTGCAGCCGCCCGTGCAATCGCCGAGCTTAAGGTGCAGCCGCGCCCCGTGTCGCTCGCCTACGAGGCCTCGCCCGTTATGGATATCATCCTCGGTGCCGCCAAAGAGGGCGCGTCGCTCTATGCCGTCACCGACCCCGCCGGCATTACGCACCGCGCGTGGGAGGTCAAGCGCGAGGACGCCGTTGCTGCCATCCGAGCCATGCTCGACCAGGCACCGGAGCCGACGCCGGCAGACGACCCCACCTATGCTGCCGCGCTAGCAGGGGCGGCGCAGCTCCTGGCAGACGAAGCCCGCGCAGCCGGCGCCTACACGGGCAAAGAGCCGTTCAACTTTACCGTTGCCGCGTTATTCCCCGCCGCGCAGGTTGCCGGCGGCGCACCGCAGGTTCCGACGGGTTTGCTGACCCACCAGATCGCACGGTTCTAACAGGGCCTAAACGCCCGGCACAAAGACTCGGCAGCTCGACAAACAAGGGGCGGGGATACATGCGCATGCATCCCCGCCCCTTTCGCATCGAGCAATGATGTCGGCAATCCGCATCGCCACGCCCGCGCTACCCGCGCTGCGGACCCGCTGCCGCCACGAGCGGCTCAAGACCCAGCTCGCGCGCATAATCTTCTTGCGTAAAGACTTCGACCAGTTCAAACGTATCCGTCGCATCGTCAAACGCAAAATGCAGCACCGAGCAGTTGCCCGGAACGCGCTCGCGCTCGTCGGCCGCCGCTCCCCTCACGTGGTCCAAAAATTCCTTGATGGACGAGGCGTGGCTCACCGCGAGCACGCACTCGTGGTCCGGACGTCGCATAAGATCGGTCAACGTCGCCACCATGCGCTCGCGCACCTGCATCTGCCCCTCGCCGCCAAATTGGCGGTAGAAGTCACGCCACGGACGCTCGGGCATGAGCATCACGCGCTCGGCCTCAAAATCGCCAAAGAACCACTCGCGCAGGCCATCAAGGCGCTCGTAGGCAAGGCCCGGCCACAGGTTGGCGATAGTCTGCTCGGTGCGGTGCAGTGTGGAGGTGTAGGCATGATCGGGTTCGATGCCACGCGCACGCAAGAACATACCGGCGCGCACCGCCTGGTCGCAACCAAGCTGCGTGAGTGGCGAATCGCTCCAACCCTGAATAATGCGCTTAAGGTTGAATATCGTCTGTCCATGACGGACCAGATACAGATCTTTATTCATAGGGGGGTCCTTTCGCTCGTTACCAATCAAGGAGCGAAAACGCCCCATCACAATAGCTAAAATGAAGCACGGCGCCGTTGTCGAGCTGTTCTCCCCCGCCGGCCACATACTCAAGAAACTCCTGGCAGGCTGAGCCGTGGGAAACGGCCAGCACGCAGTCGTGCCGAGGCCGGGCCATAATACGAGACAGCGCCGCGACCATACGTGCGCGAAGCTCACTTTCCGACTCGCCACCAAAGGCGACCGGATAATCGCCCCAGGGTTGCGCCGGCATCTCGCGGTTTGATGTGCCCTCCAACGATCCCAAATGCCACTCGCGCAGGTCATCGACCAGCTCTATGGAACGGCCCTCGCCAACGATCAGCTCTGCCGTACACCGTGCCCGACCCAACGGAGACGAATACGCATGGTCAAAGGAGATGCCGCGCGCCTCAAACGCCGCGCGCGTCGCCAGTGCCTGCTCGCGCCCGCGCACCGTAAGCGGCGAATCGTGCCAGCCCTGCAAAATGTTCCGCACGTTGAGCTCGGTCTGCCCATGCCGTACCAAATACAGATCGGCCACATGCCCTCCCCTCGCAGCACCACAAAGGGGCCAGGCACCTTTGTGGTGGTTTTGCCGCCGGATCGCGCCGCGACGACGCAGCTACACCAGCACGTCGGCAAGCGGGCGCTTGGGTACGTGGTGTACCTGTGCCTCATCACGCCAGTAATTAATAGAGCCGTCGGGGTTGGAATCAATTGCATCGATCACCTGTGTCTCGGCGGGAACGCCAAAGACCATGATCAGCTTGACCTCGTACTTGTCGCCGTCAAGTCCCATGACATCAATCGCACGAGGCGGAAAAGCCTTGAACATGCACGCCGCCACCTCGGGCGTAGCGCTGCGGGCGGCGAGCATCATCGTCTGCGCGGCGATACCAGTGTCTGCCTCGGTGATTGGCGCGGCAGGCTTGCCCGGAGCGGGACGCTCTGCAAGGATCGCGATATAGCCGGTCGGGCGCTCGCCCTCGACAGGACCCGACCAATCCTTGAGCGCACCAGCCCATGTGAGCTTTTCAAATAAGCTCGAACACTCCTCGGCGTCGCTCACCACATGAAAGCGTAGGCGCTGAGCGTTGGCGCCGCAGGGAGCCAGGTGCGCCAGCTCTGCCAGCTCAAGCAAAAACTCGCGCGGCACGCGCATGGACTCGTCAAAACGGCGGCATGTGCGGGCGCGACGAACCAGCGCGTCAAACGATTCCAGACCGAGCTTTTCGCAACCTTGCTTTGCCATCGACTCCACGCTCGACGGCGCCGCGGGAACAGCTTCGTTCATAGAGACCCCCAATACAAGGCAATTGTTCTTAGGAAAATCTAACCTAAAACGCAGGCAATAACGAACAGAGCCGCAATGTTCTACACCTGTTGAATAGAAAAACGCGACATGGGGAACAACGAGAACAAATCGGGACCTTTGGGTTACACTTCGCCCTCCCCGACCCATACGCCGGCGCCTTTAGGCGATACTTGTTGTAGCAACTGCGGCATACGCCGCAAAAACAACAATGACGGCAAACGCCGTGCGGAAAGGAGACCTCATGGGCATCTTTAAGAACGACGACCAGCAGTCGAATCTGTTTGGATTTGACGAGAAAAGCATGGCAGGCAAGGCAATCAAGGCCGTGCGCTGGATCTACGCCGCCACGGGCGTCATCGCACTGCTTGCCGGCATCGCGCTGCTGTTTGCGCCCGCCAAGTCCCTCGTCTTCCTGACGACCGTCCTGGGCTTCTACTTTGTGATCACGGCTGGCGTCAGGCTGTTCACCGCCATTTTTGAGCCGCTGCTGCCCGCCGGCTGGCGCGTGACGAGCATCATCTCCAACCTGCTCATCATCCTGGGCGGCGTCATAATCCTGCGCAATCAGGCCTTCTCGACCGCGACGCTCACCACGCTCGTGGTGGTCGTAGCTGGCTTTGGCTGGATCGTCGAAGGTGTCATGTCCATTCTGGAGTCCGAGCTTTCGTCCAACCGCGCCCTCGCCATCCTGAGCGGCGCGCTCTCCATCATCGCCGGCATGTTCGTGTTTATCTATCCGCTGTGGTCGGCAAAGATGCTCGTCATCTTTAGCGGCGCCGCGCTCCTGGTGTTTGGCGTGACGCTGATTATTCGCGCTATCCGCTTTGGCAAGCTGGTGCACTAGATGCCGCGGACGCTGTTTATTGATGCCGACGCCTGCCCGGTTACGCGCGAGTCGATCGACTGTGCACGGCGGGCGGGCGTCGCCGTGGTGATTGCCGGCAACAGCACGCAGAACCTGGAGCGGCACATTCGCCGCGACGATCCACGTGATGCCGAGCACGCACGACACGGCTTTTGGGTCACGACGCTCGACGTGAGCGTGGGCGCCGATAGCGCCGACTTTGCCATTGTCGAGCGTCTGCAGGCGGGCGATGTGGTCGTGACGCAGGACATTGGCCTGGCGAGCATGGTGCTCGGCCGCGATGCCGCCGCCATCGGCGTGCGCGGGCGCGTGTACGACAAGGCGACCATCGACATGCAGCTGTTTATTCGCCACGAAGAAAAGAAGGTGCGCCGCGCTGGCGGTCGCACCCGCGGGCCGGCAGCCTTCACCGGCGAAGACCGCGCCCGCTTTAAGCGCAACCTCACCGAGCTGCTGCGCTAACCAAGGCAGATTTTTAGGCTATGCCCGGAAATTTGCCTTTTTGTTCTGACCGGTGTGAGCGCTCAGGATCCGTGGCTCAACAAAAAACGGGCTTCAAAATGCCATGCGTCGCCGCATTGTGTAGGCGCCGTGCATAGCTATTTTGAAGCCCGTTTTGTTAGGCCTACTTAGAGGCCGAAGGCAGATAGGGCGAGGCCCCAGCCCACGCCGATGACGTACATCATGACCAGGAACACGGCATTTTCGCGAGCGCTGCGGTTGGTGCGGAACAGGACCAGGTAGCCCACGCCGGCGGAAATGAGCGTGCCGGCGAGCATCGGTGCCAGTTGCAGTGCGCCTTCCAGATACAGCTGCGTAATGACCACGCTCGCCGAGCAGTTGGGGATCAGGCCGACAAGCGCCGAACCCAGGACGGCGAGCGTCTCGTTGCCACGCAGGAACTGCTCGATCGCAGATTCGCCAAAGGTCTCGAGCACGGCGACCAGAATCAGCGTCACTAGGAAAATGAATACCGATACCTGCACGGTATGCGAGATGGCGCTGCGGATAATCGACAGGACGGGCGCACCTTCGTGTGAGTGAGAGTGACCATGGCCATGATGGTGTTCATGCTCGCCCTCATGACCGTGATCGTGGACATGTCCATGTTCGTGCTCGTCCTCGTCTTCATCACAACCGCAATGGTCGCGCTCGCACAGCTCATGGATGTGATCGGCACTCACGCCAGCCTCGGCCACCTCGTCGATGATGTCACCGCCGCTGTGATCGTCATGCGCGCAGTTAACGTGCGCCGGATTGACAGCGGTTCCCAACACGGTACGGCGAATCGCCACATGCGCACGGGCGTTGCGACGCAGGCCGCGAATGGCAGCATCCACGATAAAGCCCGTGACCAGCGCGATCAGCGCCTTCGAAGCCAAAAGCATCGCCATAGTCTGCACGGGAACCTGCTCGGCAAGTAGCAGCGGCAGCATCTCGTCGGAGGTCGAGAGAAACACCGCCACCAGGGTGCCCAGCGTCACGACGCGACCGGCGTATAGCGTTGCCGCCATGGCCGAAAAGCCGCACTGCGGCACCATGCCCAGCAACGAGCCAACCACGGGGCCAGCGGCGCCGGCACGCTTAATGGCGCCGTTAACGCGGTCGCCCGCAACATGCTCAAGCGTCTCGAGGACCAGATATGTCACCAACAAGAACGGCACCAGCGAGAGCGTGTCCTTGCCGGCGTCGAGCAGAATATCAATCAGCAAATCCATGACGGATGGAACCTTTCGTGTCTTTCGGCAGCATTGTAAAAGTCCTAGCGGTCAACTAGGGTATTGTAATTGTCCTAGGCGTGATGCCAATAGTTGCCCATGGTAAACTATCATCTCGCCATAACTCGACAAACCCGAGCCGCGCGACGCGGCCCGTCCAAGGAGCAGCATATGAACGTTTCGCAAGCACTCGAATACGAGCGCCAGCCGTTTATCCCCATGTTTATCTACGGCGACCACGGCGCCATGGAATCCGAGCGTCAGAAAGGCGAAGAGGCCCTCAAGGTGCTCGAGACTGAGTACTTTACCGCCGAGGACGACCCCGGCTTCGACTTTGCCACCGTGCGCGACCTAGCCGACCGCAACCGCGACCTGTGCGACCAGATTGGCGAGGCGCGCCTGCGCAACGTGACGCCCGCGACGCTTTCGCGCGGCCTGTCCGACGCCGACACCTGCGCTGCCATCGGCAAGATGCAAAAGCGCACCGCCGCGTCCGTCATGCGCGAGATCCGCGGCGACCGCGACGCGCTCGGCGTCGCCTACGCCCGCAAGCCCATTCAGGGCACGGTGCTCGGCATCGACATCGAGACCACCGGCCGCGCACCCGAGCGCGGCTATATCATCAACGTGGGCTGGGAGATCATGGACCTCACCAGCGACGCCGTCCCGCACGACGCCGAGGCGCACTACTGCGGCCTGCCCGATATCTACCGCGGCGAGGATGTGCCGTTGTCGAATATCCACCACATCACCTGGGACGACATCGACGGCAAAATGCCCTTCCGCGAGAACAAAGAGCTGCAAAAGCAGCTGCTCAAGCTTATGAAGAAGTACCCGTACATGGCGCACAACGCCGCCTTTGAAGACAGCTGGTTCAAGATCCACTTGGACGGTTACGCCGAGGCACGCCGCGCGGGTAAGATCATCGTCATCGACTCGCGCCAGATCTGCCGCAGCCTGGACGCCGATGTGCGCTCGCTCCCCCGCGAGTCCGCGCCCGCCGCGCTCGAGAACTGGGCGCGCCGCCGTGGCACCCTCGCCGCCGACGCCAACGAGCAGCACCTGGGCCTCGACGACACCGACCTCATGCTCCGTACCGTCCAGGCCGAGTTCAACCTCAAGAACCTATTTGCCAAGTAGATTGCCAAGCAGAGGCGCCATTCGCGAGCGATACTCGTCGGGCCATAACGCCCCGCGCAAAAGCGACACGCCGAGGCGTCCCTCTCAAGCAACGCAATGCGGGCCGATAACCAAGTGGATATCGGCCCGTTTTTGCACGTCGCTAAGGTACCCACGTTGGCATCAGCGGCCTTATTCGCGCCCACCGATGCCCTTAGCCGCCTTTGGGAGCATTCGATAGCAAAATATTTCACGAATTATATTGACATATGAACATGCGCTCATATACTCGAAAGTAAGTTATATGAGCGCATGTTCATATGAAAGGATATTGCAATGAGCGAACAAGCTGATGAAATGAAGTCCGGCATCGACACCAGCATCGTGCCCGACGTCCCCACCACTTGCTCGCCCGAGGACCTTCCCGACGAGGAGCTGCTGTACGACCTTGCCGACCTGTTCAAGGTCTTTAGCGACACCACGCGTATCAAGATCCTCTATGCCCTCATGGGTCGCGAGCTCTGCGTGGCCGACATCGCCGAAGCGACCGCGACCTCGCAGTCTGCGGTGTCGCACCAGCTGCGCACGCTCAAGCAGTCGCACCTGGTTAAATTCCGACGCGACGGGCGCAACATCCTCTACTCGCTTGCCGACGACCATGTCTACACCATGCTCAACCAAGGCATGAGCCACATCTGCGAATAGCGACCAACCACGGTACCAGCGCGGCCTGCACCCAAGCCGCAAAAACGGGGAAAGGAACCCACCATGAAAAAGCAGTTCAAGCTCGACGAGATCGACTGCGCCAACTGCGCGCGTAAGCTTCAGGACGAGCTGGCCAAGCTCGATGGCGTCAAGTCCGTTTCGGTCATCTTTATGACCCAGAAGTTAACGCTCGAGGCCGATGACGCCGAGTTCGACGAGGTCCTCGACCGCGTCGTGGAGTTTACCGCCGACGCCGAGCCGGACTGCGAGATCATTCTCTAGCCCAGATTACGCCAACCTGCAAGGTCGCGCTTGCCGCGGCCTTTGCTCGCGAAATTATATGAGCGAGTGTTCATACATTCAAATGGGAGGATTGAATCATGGCAACCGCCGATCCCAAGAAGAAAAAGAAGAAGCGTAAGAAGAAAGAGTCCCTTGAGCATAAGCGCAACCGTATCCTGGTAGCGCTAGGCATTTTTGCCGTTGTTTATGCCCTCGACGAGCTCGGAGCTCTCACTATCGCATTTGGGGAGCCCGGCAACGTCTACGCCAGTTTCGTGCTGTTCCTCGTGCCGTTTTTAATTGCCGGCTACGACGTGCTCCAAAAGGCATACAACAACATCCGCCGCGGCAAGGCCTTCGACGAAAGCTTCCTCATGGCCGTCGCGACCATCGGCGCGTTTGCCATGGTGCTCTTCCCCGATACCGATCCGCACATGGCCGAAGGCGCCGCTGTCATGCTGTTCTACCAGGTCGGCGAGCTGTTCCAGGCATACGCCGTGGGCAAGAGCCGCAAGTCGATCAGCGCCATGATGGACATCGCACCCGATTATGCCAACGTCGAGCAACTCGACGGCACACTCGAGCAGGTCTTTCCCGATGACATCGCCGTCGGCACCGTCATCGTCGTCAAGCCCGGCGAGCGCGTGCCCATCGACGGCGTCATCGTCGAAGGCGAGACGCAGCTCGATACCGCCGCCCTTACCGGCGAGTCGGTCCCCCGCCCGGCCAAAACCGGAGACGATATCATCAGCGGCTGCATCAACATGACGGGTCTCATCCACGTGCGCACCACCAAGCCATTTGGCGAGTCCACCGTCGCGCGCGTCCTGGAGCTCGTAGAAAACGCCAGCGAAAAGAAGGCGCGTACCGAGAACTTCATCACGCGCTTCGCCCGCGTCTACACGCCCGCCGTCACCGGCGCGGCCGCGGTACTCGCGCTCGGCGGCGGCTTGGTCACCGGCGCCTGGTCCGACTGGATCCTGCGCGGCCTGACCTTCCTGGTCGTCAGCTGCCCGTGCGCGCTCGTGATCAGCGTCCCGCTCAGCTTCTTTGGTGGCATCGGCGGCGCGTCCAAGCTGGGAGTTCTCATCAAGGGCTCCAACTACCTCGAGACGCTCGCCGATGTGGATACCGTCGTCTTTGACAAGACCGGCACGCTCACCAACGGCACGTTTTCGGTCGTGGCGGTACACCCCGAGACCGGCTATACCGAGCAGTCACTGCTTGAGGTCGCGGCCCTTGCCGAGTCGTTTTCCGATCACCCCATCGCGCAGTCGGTACGCACCGCCTTCCAGGGCGAGCTCGATCCCAAACGCGTAAGCGACTCCACCAATGACGCGGGCCATGGCGTGACGGCGAATATCGACGGCAAGCGCGTCATCGTCGGCAATGCCAAGATGCTTGCTGCGGCCGGTATCGACGCCCCCAATTGCGAGGTCGTCGGTACGATCCTCCATGTACTGGTCGATGACACGTACGCCGGCCATATCGTAATTGCCGACACCATAAAGGCCGATGCCAAGCAGGCGATTCGCGACTTGCACACTGCCGGCGTCAAACGCACCGTCATGCTCACGGGCGACCGTGAGGAGGTTGCAGCGTCTGTGGCCAAGCAGCTGGGGCTCGACGAGTTCCACGCGCAGCTCATGCCAGGCGATAAGGTCGAGCGCGTCGAGGCATTGCTGGCAGTCGAATCGAGCAAGGGCAAGCTCGCCTTTGTCGGTGACGGAATCAACGACGCACCCGTGCTCACGCGCGCCGACGTCGGAATCGCCATGGGCGCCATGGGCTCGGACGCCGCAATTGAAGCTGCCGACGTGGTGCTGATGGACGACAAGCCGTCCAACATCTCCCGCGCGATCCGCGTGGCGCGCAAGACCATGACGATTGTTTGGCAGAACATCATCTTTGCGCTGGGCATTAAGCTGCTGATCCTGGTGCTCGCGGCGCTCGGCATCGCCAACATGTGGCTTGCCGTCTTTGGCGACGTGGGCGTGGCGATCATCGCCATCCTGAACGCCATGCGCGCGATGGGTGTCAAGAACCTGTAGCACTCGTGGTCCCTCCGGCCGGGGCCGGGTTTGGTTTTGAAAACGTCCTCGCGCATGAGGCCCGTCTTTCCTGCTCCTACGGCTGTCTCTTATACACATCTCCGAG
>UQID01000005.1 GCA_900541045.1 uncultured Collinsella sp. | reverse complement strand
GGCCCGTGGGTTATACCCTAAGAGCAAACCACCCTTTTTAAGGGTGGTTCTGATTTGTCCTATGGTGTAGCGGCTAGGAGCGCGTTTCCATCTTGGCGTGGCACTTGGGGCAGGTGACGCGAATCTTGCCCTTGCCCTTGGGGACAGACAGCATCTGACCGCAGTTGGGGCACTTGAGGTACACCGTGGTCTTGCGGCCCTTCCACATCTTCTTGGCCGTTCGCTTGGCGCGCTCAAAGTCTTCCTTGCTGGTGCCGGCCGCGCGCGAGGCGTTGGCAGCTGCGGCGCCGCCACCCAAGCTCGCTACGAACTTGCCCAGGCCGGGGACGTTTGCGGTCGCCGTGACAAAGGCCTCGTTCTCCTTGCGGCGCGCGTCGATATTTTTGGACAGGCCGCGCAGCACGCCGAGCACGATTACGGCGATGGCGATCCAGCTGAGCCACTGGATACGGGCCATCGATCCGATCATCGCGATGACGATTCCGGCAAAGCCCATCACGATGGTGAGCTCATCGGCGCCGTTGCGACCCTTCATAAAGTCATTCATGCAGAACTGCCTTTCATTCGATATGCTGCACGCCTTTATACCCGATTTAGAGCAAAGGGGACAGGTTAATCTGCACCAATGTGGTGCAAACATACCTGTCCCCGGAACACCAAGACGGTGCAAAGAAGTTTGTCCCCAATGCCCCAATTACTTGGAGAGCTTGTCGACGACGCGTTCGATCTCGGCGAGCTTGGCGGCTTTGAGGTCTTCGTCGCCCGATTCGATTGCCGAAGTCACGCAGCCCTCGATATGTGCCTTGAGCACGTCGGCGTTAATGCGCGCGAGGAGCGCCTGTGTGGCCATGAGCTGCGTGGAAATATCGACGCAGTAGCGGTCCTCATCGACCATCCGCAGGATGCCGTCGATCTGACCGCGTGCCGTCTTGAGCATGCGGGTCACCGATTTGTGGTCTGCCATCATGGCGGGTCCTCGTTTCTGGTCGATGGGGTCGAATGCTTCTGGTAGCTGCTACGCGGCGGTCACGGACAGGGCGTGGAACTTCTCGCCCGCGCCCTCGACGGCGGCGGCGAGCTGCTCGGCGGTCACGGTGTCGGCGCACTCCACCTGGACGGTCTGGGTCTCGTGGTCGGCATCGGCATCGGTCACGCCGGCAACGTTGAGCAGTGCCGTCTCGACAGTAGCGTCGCAGTGGCCGCACATGAGGCCGGAAGTCTTGATTGTGTAACGCATGGGTATTCCTCTCTGTTGTGTCGGCTTTCCCAGGCACCCGACCTTGACCTTCAAGCCGTCGCTCGCGTACCAAAGTACGCGTCGCTCCTCTTTCAGGTCAATCTCGGGCACCTGGAAAACCCGTTCTAAATGGACGTAATGGTGAGCCTATTTTGCCACTTTCGGCTTAAAGGTTCGCAGGCGCAGAGCGTTGGACACGACGCACACGCTCGACAGGCTCATGGCCGCGGCGCCAAACATCGGTGAGAGCTGCCACCCGGTGAGCGGGAAGAACACGCCCGCCGCCAGCGGAATGCCGATGCCGTTGTAGAACAGCGCCCAGAACAGGTCCTGCTTGATGTTGCGGATCGTGGCGCGTGAAAGCTCGATGGCGCGGGCGACGTCCATGAGGTCGCTGCGCATGAGTACCGCGTCGGCGCCCTCCTTGGCGATGTCGGCGCCGGTGCCGATAGCGAGGCCCACGTCGGCGCGCGCCAGGGCGGGTGAGTCGTTGATGCCGTCGCCCACCATGGCGACCTTGCCGCCCGCATCCTGCAGTTCGCGCACGTGGCGTTCTTTGTCGGCGGGGAGGACGTCGGCGATGACCTGTTCGCTGCTCAGCCCCACGCGGCGGGCGATGGCCTCGGCCGTCACGCGGTTGTCGCCGGTGAGCATGCGCACGTCGACGCCGAGCTTGCGGAGTGCGGCGATGGCCTCGGCACTCGTTTCTTTGACCTCGTCAGCCACGGCGATGGTACCGACGAGTTCGCCGTTCTTGGCAAAGAACAGCGGTGTTTTGCCCTCGGCGGCGAACTGTTCGGCAAGGTCGGCGGGCACCTTCGCGCCCAGCTCGTCCATCAGACGCACGTTGCCGGCGGCGATGACATTCTGCCCCTCGCGTGCCGTAACGCCTCGCCCGGGCACGGCGGCAAAGTCCTCGACCATGCGTGCGACAATCCCGCGTGTCTCACACTCGGTCATAATCGCCTCGGCCAGCGGGTGCTCGCTTGAGCGCTCCAACGCGGCAGCAAGCTTGAGCAGCGCTTTTTCGCTCATGGTAGGCGTGCCGTCGGCGCGCGTGGCCACCACAATGTCGGTCACAGCCGGTTTGCCGCGGGTGACGGTGCCGGTCTTATCGAGCACTACGGTGCCCACGCTGCGCAGGTTCTCCAGCGCCTCGGCGCTCTTGAACAGAATGCCCATCTCGGCGCCCTTGCCGGTGCCAACCATAATGGCGACAGGCGTAGCCAGGCCGAGCGCGCACGGGCAGCTGATCACCAACACGGCCACGGCGGAGGTGAGCGCCTCGTTCACGCTGCCGGTCAGCGCCATCCACGCCACAAAGGTCACGGCCGAGATCATGAACACCACGGGCACGAACACGCCGGCGACCTTATCGGCCATGCGGGCGATGGGCGCCTTGGTGGCGTTGGCGTCCTCGACGAGCTGGATGATTTTGGCGAGCGACGTGTCGGCGCCCACGCGCGTGGCACGGAAGGTAAACGATCCGGTGCGGTTGACCGTGGCGGCGTTGACGGTGTCGCCGGTGGTCTTTTCCACGGGGATGGACTCGCCGGTGAGCGCACTCTCGTCCACGGCCGAGCTGCCCTCGAGCACCACGCCATCGACGGGGATGGACTCGCCGGGGCGCAAGCGCAGGACCTGGCCGGGAAGGATGCTGTCGACGTCGACGGTGGTTTCGGTACCGTCGTCGGCAACGACGGTCGCGGTCTTGGGCGCCAGGTCGATGAGCGCCTCGATAGCGCCGCCGGTCTTGGACTTGCTGCGCGTCTCGAGGTATTTGCCCACGGTAACGAGCGACAGGATGGTGCCGGCGCTCTCAAAATACAGGTTGTCCATGCCCGTCATCATGGCCTCATGGACCTGCCCGGCGGCCAGCTGGTCGGCCATGATAAACATGGCGTAGAGCGACCAGGCAATGGAAGCGGTGGCACCGACGGCGATGAGGGCGTCCATGGTGGGCGCGCCGTGCACGAGCGACTTGAAGCCGTTGATAAAGTACGCGTCGTTGACGTAGACGATGGGGATGAGCAGGACGAGCTCGGTGAGCGCCAGCGTCATGCTATGGGTGTGGTCGGTGAAGACGCTGGGCAGCGGCCAGCCGAGCATGTGTCCCATGCCTGTGTAGAACAGCGGAATGAGGAAGATGATTGAGATGACGAGACGGGTGCGCATGGCGGAGGCGGTGGCCTCCAGCTTTTTGGTCGGCGACTCCATATGGGCGGCGCCGGACCTGGCTTGCGCGTTGCCACTTGAGTTGGCGGCATCGGTGCCCATGCTGACGGGCGAGGCCGAATAGCCCGCGCGGTCGACGGCGGTGCAGATGTCATCGGGGCTGACCTGCGCGGGGTCGTAGTCGACCATCATGGAGCCAGCGAGCAGGTTGACGGCGACGCTTTGGATGCCGTCGAGCTTGCTCACGGCACGGTCCACATGCGCCTGGCAGGCGGCGCACGTCATGCCGCCCACGTCAAACTTATCTTGAGCCATGGCTTCTCCTTTCTGTAGTTCGGTGGTGGAATTGTTAACCTGCCGATACTATACACCCATACCCCCTGGGGGTGTCTAGTACAGAAAGAAATGTATGACATTTCGATACAGATGAGGGTGGCTGCTCAATCGCTGGCAGCCCCTGTCAAACATCTCAACCTGTAACATCTAACAGGGAAAATGACCTCTAACTGTTACAAATCGAGATTTTGTTTTGCGTGGCTGAGTTCTGTCTTGATCTGTAACGGTTCGGCCGGTTTTTGCTGAGCAGCTGTTGCAGATTGAGACAATCGGCCCAGACCCGCCCCGTCCGCCCCGTCATCTGTGGTTTACGTGGGGGCATGCGAAGCGCGGGTATACTAACCGGCGGCGAATCTGCTCCATCGCTTAGAGCTGCTGCGTCTGGACGGCGCGTGATAGGGCTGCCAAAGCGATCGCCAGCGTGCTGAGCAACGTCCTCTCTGTGCGCACCCGTTTTTGTATGTATTAGCGCACTACCAAGCACGCTCGCGCGGCCGCATGCCGTGCCCATAACGCGTGCAGATAAGGAACAACAACATATGCGTAATTCTGTATCCGACGTCACGGACGCCGAGATTCTGGACGAGACCCGTGAGGCCATGACCCAGGCTGCCTTCGATGCTGCCGACGAGGCCAGCGCCGCCGAGACCGTCGAGTCCGCGACCGAGAACCTGCCCGCCTTTGACGAGCTGGGACTTTCGGACGAGATACTTCGTGCCATCGAGAACCTGGGCTACACGGCGCCCACGCCTGTCCAGGCTGGCTCGATCCCCGTGGTGCTCGAGGGCCGCGACCTGCTTGCCGCCGCTCAGACCGGCACCGGCAAGACGGCCGCCTTCTTGCTGCCGACCATGAACAACCTGGAGCACATTGCTCCGCCCAAGCCCGTGCGCGAGCGTGGCGGCCGTAACCGCCGTCGCGGCGCCAAGAAGCCCGAGGGCAACGGCCGCGGCCCCGTGATGCTCGTCATCACCCCCACGCGCGAGCTTGCCCAGCAGATCGACGAGGTCGCGAGCAAGATTGCCGACGTCACCGGCCATGTTGCCGTGACCGTCGTGGGCGGCGTGAGCTACAAGCCGCAGACCGCGGCCCTCAAGTACGGCTGCGACATCCTGGTCGCCACGCCGGGCCGCCTGGTCGACCTGATCGAGCAGGGCGCCTGCCACCTGGACGAGGTCAAGGTGCTGGTGCTCGACGAGGCCGACCGCATGCTCGACATGGGCTTTTTGCCCGCCGTTCGCCGTATTGTGCGCGAGACGCCGGCCGAGCGCCAGACGCTGCTGTTCTCGGCCACGCTCGACGAGGAGGCCGTGGGCGAGATCACCGACCTGGTGAGCGACCCCGCCCGCGTGGAGATCGCGCCCGCCACGTCGACCGCCGACACCGTCGACCAGTTTGTGTTCCCGGTGTCCATCGAGGCCAAGAACAACCTGCTGCCCGAGTTCCTCAAAAAGGAGGGCCCGGAGCGCACTATCGTCTTTATGCGCACCAAGCACCGCGCCGACAGCTGCTGCCGTCGTCTGGAGCGCAAGGGCATCAAGGCCGCCGCGATCCACGGCAACCGCAGCCAGGCCCAGCGCGAGCGCGCGCTTTCGGCCTTCCGCGACGGCACCGTCGACGTGCTGGTGGCGACCGATGTCCTCGCCCGCGGCATCGACATCAGCGACGTGCGCTACGTCGTGAACTTTGACGTGCCGGCCGAGCCGACCGACTACATCCACCGCATCGGCCGCACGGGCCGCGCCGGCGAGCTGGGCTGGGCCATCACGTTTGTGACCGAGCAGGACGTCGATGAGTTCTACGAGATCGAGAAGCTCATGGACAAGACGGCCGACATTTATGACGCCGGCGACCTGCATGTGGGCCCCAATCCGCCCGCGGTTGACCCCGAGCGCGATCCTGCGGCCTTTAAGGTGAAGAAGAAGACCAAGCGCGGCAAGTCCAAGAGCAAGAAGAAGCTCGAGCAGGCACGTCGCGACGGCAAGCGCAACGGCGACGATTACGGCGATGTGGCCGGTCGTTCCAACCGCGGTCGCGACGAGCGCCGCAGCGACGGCGAGCGCCCGAGTCGTCCCAAGCGTGGCGGCAAGACCCGCGTGCGCGAGGGCGTTCAGGCTCGCGTGGACGAGGCCGTTGAGAGCGTGGCTCGCGAGGTGGCTGCCGAGGAGCGCGGCGGTGCTGTTGAGCAGGGCCCGCGCGGCAACCGTGCCGAGCGTCGCGCCAAGCAGTTCCAGGGCGAGGCACACCGCCGCCGTCGTGAGGACGAGGACCGTGGCGGTCGTCGTCGTGTTGAGCGCGAGGACGAAGGCCGTGGTTCGCGCGGCGGCAAGCGCGGCTCGGGTGACCGTCGTCGCTCCGGTCGCGATGGCGAGCGCGGCGGGCGCGATGAGCGCCGTGGCGGCGAAGGCCGTGGTTCGCGTGACGAGCGTGGTACCCGCGGCGGCAAGCGCTTTGACGAGCGCGGAGGTCACGATGGCGGCCGCGGTGGTGAGCGTCGCGAGGGCGCTCGTGGCAACGGTGGCCGCGGCGGCGCTGGTCGTTCTAACGAGTCGCGCGATCGTCGCGACCCGCGTGCCAGCCGCGATCGTCGCGATGACTGGCGCAACTACGACGACACCCGCGAGGAGCGCCGTGGCGGCTATCGCGGCGGGCGTGGCGGCAACCAGGCCGGCTCCCGCGGCGGTCGTGCCGGCGGTCGCGATAACCGTGGCAGCTATGGCAACAATCGTGGCGGCAAGCGCGGCGGTAGCTCCCGTCGCCCCGGTGACGGCGGCGGCAAGCGCAAGTAACATACGCGTCGCGCTCTAAGTCGAGGCGACCAGAGGGCTCCGGGCATGTTTTTGCTCGGAGCCCTTTTTGGTGCAAGGGGACAGATTGGTTTGCACCAACGTCTTGAAGTTGCGGTGGAATACGGACTGTTTTGGCCTTTTGAGCGGCTTTTCAGTCCCTATTTCACCGCAACTCATGATTGGTGCAAAGTAATCTGTCCCCAATGCACCAAACAAGGAGTGTCCCTGGGTGCCGGCAGAAATGGAACGTCCCTAAGTGCCGCCTAAATACCGTTTATCGAAGAAAAAATACCGTTCATCGGTCATAATGGTTGCTCCGGCTTTGGACTTGTCTACAATAGCTCCCGTCAAAAGAAATGCGGAAGGTTACCGAGTCCCTCGGACGTGGGCCTAACCAAAGTCTTTGAACGGGTGTGTCTCTATGGATGCATTCGCTTGATTTTGGTTGGGCTATATTTATGAAGGGACATGCCACCATGGGTTTCTTTTCTCGCCTGATGGGCGGTTCGGATGAGCAGAAGACTGCAACTTCCGAGTTCGAAATCCTCGCTCCCGTTTCTGGCGAGCTTGTTCATCTAGAAAATACCAATGACCCCGCTTTTAGCAGCCGTGCCGTGGGCGATGGCGTTGCCGTGGTTCCCCAAGAGGGAACGGTGTGCGCTCCTGTTTCCGGCACCGTCGCGGCGCTGTTTCCGACTGAGCACGCGCTGGGCATCATGTCCGACGACAGCTCTGCTCAGGTGATGCTGCATATCGGAATCGACACTGTTAAGCTTGAGGGCAAGGGCTTCCATGCGCTTGTTGCTCAGGGTGACCATGTCGACGCGGGCCAGCCCCTCGTCGAGGTCGATTTCGACGCGGTCCGCGCCGCCGGCTTCGATCCCACGGTCTTCGTTATCGTGTGCGAGCGCTCGGAGAACTCGACTCTTCGTGAGCATGCTTCCGGCCCTGTTGCTGTTAAAGAGCCTGTCGTCTGGCTTTCCGAGTAAATTCTTGTGGTGGGTACCGTGGTTATCAAGCGAGTTTTTAACAACAACGTCGCAATGGTCACTTCGGACGATGGCTCCGAGCTCATCGTCATCGGTCGAGGCCTCTGCTTTGGCCGTCATGCCGGCGATGCCATCGACGAGGCGTCGATCGAAAAGACCTACGCGTTGCAGGAGGGAACTTCTCAGGATTCGCGTACGATTGACCGCTTGGCACATCTTTTGGAGTCCATCCCCACCGTCAACCTCGTGATTGCCGAGGACATTGTTCAGATGCTCCGTCGAGAGCTCAATGTTGATATCAACGACAAGATTCTCATTGCTCTCGCAGACCATATCAGCCTTGCTTTGGAGCGCGAGCGCAAGGGCGTCTCCTGTGAGAATCCGTTGCTGCAAGGGCGTCTCCTGTGAGAATCCGTTGCTGCTCGAGATCCAGCAGTTCTATCGCAAGGAGTATGCACTTGCGGGCCGTGCGCTGCAGATTATCAAGGAGTATATGGGCATCCAGATGAGCGAAGAAGAGCAGGGTTTTATTACGCTGCATATCGTCAACGCCACCATGCCGCAGCGCTCCGACCGTTTGATTGTTTCGGTCCAGCTTGTTCGCGACGTGCTCGCGATTGTTTCCAAGCGCTATGCTACGACCCTCGATGACACCTCGCTGCCTTACGAACGTTTCGTTCGTCACCTGCAGTTTTTCGCACAGCGAGCGCTCGATCCTACGGCAGGGCAAATCAACGGAGACGCGCTGTTCCGAATCGATGAAACGGCGTATCCCTGTGCATTCTCGTGCGCGGACGCCATAGCCGCCCACTTGTCGTCTACCTATAACGTTGTCGTTACCGATGCTGAGAAGAGTTATCTCGCATATCACATTGTTAACCTGCTTGGAGAACCTGGTCTCTAGGCATAACGTGCCCACACATCGATTGATATAAGGCAAGGCTCACGGTCTTGTCCAGGGCACATCTGTCTTAATTTGCGGAAAAGGAAGGGGAGTACCGCTATGACCGCAAAAAAGAAGTTCAATTTCAAAGCGCCGTTGGAGGTGTTCGCGAAGTCGATCGTTCAGCCGATGATGTATCTCTCGGTTGCCGGCATCCTGCTCATCGTGGGCATCATTCTGACCAACAAGACCATTTGCGCTTTGGTCCCCGTACTGGGCTCCGGTCCGTTCCAGCTTGTGGGCGCCGTTGTCTATCAGTCGCTGATGTTTATCATCAACAACCTCTCGATTCTGTTCTGCGTGGGCATCGCCGGCGCCATGGCAAAGAAGAACAAGGGCCATGCTTCGCTGATTGCCCTGATGTCGTTCTTCCTGTTCCTGCAGGCTAACAACATCGTGCTCAACGCCACCGGCTCTCTTGCCGATGCGAGCGGCATGCTCGGTCTTACCGGAACCGGCCAGGCCACCGTTATGGGCATTCAGGTGCTCGATACCGGCGTGTTCGGCGGCATTATTCTCGGTTGCATCACCGGTGCCGTGTTTAACAAGTACTCGAACAAGCAGTTCCCCATTGCCCTTTCGATGTTCTCGGGCGTTCGCTTTCCGTTCCTGATCATGATCATCATTTCCTGGATCATGGGCGCTGGCTTCTGCATCGTTTGGCCTCCGGTTCAGGGCGCCATCTCCTCCGTTGCCGGCATCATTAAGGAGTCGGGCAACATCGGTCTGTTTATCTACGGTATGCTCAACAAGCTGCTCGTTCCCACCGGTCTGCACCACCTCATCTACACCCCGTTCCAGTTCTCCGATGTGGGTGGCACCCTGACGCTGGGCGATCAGGTTATCGCCGGCGCCTACCCCATCCGTGTCGCCGAGATGGCAATGACGGGCCAGCCCTTCTCCGATAGCACCTACTTCAACAGCTACACCTTCAACAACCTGTGGCCCTACATCGGTATCGGTCTCGCCTTTATCGTCACCGCTTACAAGGGGAACAAGGATAAGACCAAGGCCGTTATCATCCCGCTGATCATCACCGCCGTGCTCTCCTGTGTCACCGAGCCTATGGACTTCCTCTTTGTCTTTGCCGCTCCCGTGCTCTTTGTCGTTCACTCGGTTCTTTCCGGCATCTTCCTGGTCCTGCTCAAGGTCCTCTCCGTGCCCGCTTCGACTGCGGGCGGCATCATCAACATCGTGGTTTCCAACCTGGTCCTCGGTGTCGACAAGACCAACTGGCCGGTTATGCTGGTGCTTGGAGTCGTCAACGCCGCTCTGTACTTCTTCCTCTTCACCTTCCTCATCAAGAAGCTCAACCTCCACACGCCTGGTCGCGAGGAGGAGTCCGAGCTCGCCGAGTCCGTTGCCGAGGGCGAGGCCGCCGCGTCTGTCGCGGTGAAGCAGGGCGCTGTTGCCGCAGCTCCCGCAGAGGGCGTCGATGCGGGCATTGCCGACCTGGTTGCAGGTCTTGGTGGCAAGGACAACATCGAGGAGCTCGAGAACTGCTTTACGCGTCTCCGCGTGAACGTTAAGAACCCGGACCTCATCAATGAGGACCTCATCAACCACGTGCCCAACAGCGGCATCAACCGCAACGGCAATAATATCCAGATCATCTTTGGCATGAAGGTCGCCGAGATGCGCGACAAGGTCGAAAACGCAATTGAGAAGGAGCAGTAAACAATGATCATTACTCTGTGTGGTGGCGGATCCACCTTTACCCCCGGCATCGTCAAGTCCATCGCCCTGCGCAAGGACGAGCTCGACGTTGACGAGATTCGTCTGTACGACATCAACGAGGAGCGCCAGCGCAAGATCGGCGTGCTCGTGGACTGGATTTTGCACGAGGACCTCGGCCTGGACATCAAGCTCACGGTGACCACCGACAAAAAGACGGCTTTTACCGACGCGAGCTTCGTGTTTGCCCAGATGCGCGTGGGCGGCTACGCCATGCGCGAGCAGGACGAGAAGATTCCGCTGCGTCACGGCTGCGTGGGTCAGGAGACTTGCGGTTGCGGCGGCCTTGCCTACGGCATGCGCACCATCTTCCCCATGGTCGAGCTGATCGATGACGTTGAGAAGTACGCCAAGAAGGACTACTGGATTCTCAACTACTCCAACCCTGCCGCCATCGTCTCCGAGGGCTGCCGCGTGCTGCGTCCCAACGCTCGTATCATCAACATCTGCGACATGCCGATCGCGATCATCGACGTGGTTTGCGCCGCGCTCGATATCGACAAGAAGGATGTCGAGTACGATTACTTTGGCCTCAACCACTTTGGTTGGTTCACCTCGATCCGCCACAAGGGCGAGGAGGTTCTGCCGCAGCTGCGCGAGTACATCAAGGAGCATGAGATTCTGCTGCCCGACTCTTACCTCAAGGGCATGGGCTCGCTCATGGCAAAGAAGCCCGAGGAGGCCGTCGACGAGCACCCCGAGCAGAACCGCCACACCAAGGGCAGCTGGTACTACGTCTGGAAGGGCGAGTACGAGATCATGGAGTGCTTCCCGGAGTACCTGCCCAACACGTATCTGAACTACTACCTGCAGCAGAAGGAGTTCGTCGAGCACTCCAACCCCGAGCGCACCCGTGCTAACGAGGTTGAGGAGACGCGTGAGAAGAACCTCTTTGATGGTATCGACCATTACGAGAAGACGGGCGAGATCGACGAGAGCACGTTCTATGCGGGCAGCCACGGCGACTGGATTGCCGATCTGGCTATCGCTCTGAAGAACGACACCAAGCAGCGCTTCCTGGTCATTTGCGAGAACAAGGGCGCCATCCCCAACATGCCCTACGACGCTATGGTCGAGCTGCCTGCCTACATTGGCAAGAACGGCCCCGAGGTCATCAGCCGCGACAACATTCCGCTGTTCCAGCAGGGCCTCATGATGCAGCAGCTGAACTCCGAGAAGCTCATTGTCGAGGCTACGATCGAGGGTTCGTACGAGAAGGCGCTTAAGGCCTTTACGCTCAACAAGACCGTGCCTTCGATGAAGGTCGCCAAGGAGGTTCTCGACGACATGATCGAGGCCAACAAGGGTTACTGGCCCGAGCTTAAGTAAAAGCAACAGGGTCGCTGGCCGCATGCCTGAAGCAATGCCCCGCCCACGTGATTGTGTGGGCGGGGCATTGTCATTTGGTAACGCGTTTTATCAAATATGGCATTTATCTGCGGTAATGTTCTATTTCACCGCCGAGGGTGACATTTCATACCGCCTGCCGAACCATGTGGAGACCTAACAACTTTTTAGGTCAGTGTTGTGCGTGTAGCAATTTCGCCCGGCCTCGCCTCCGGGCTGCCATGCGAGAGGGGATCTTATGGCACGACTGCATGTAATGGAACGCAGCCACGCTCAGGCCGTCATGGACGACCTGCACGATGCGCTCGGACGTCGTCTGGCGGTGAGCTCGCTCGCCCCGTGCCCCGTCGAGTTTACGGCGGCGCTCGTCAACCTGTGCTCCACCCAGAGCTGCGGCAAATGCACGCCCTGCCGCGTGGGCCTGAGCGCGCTGAGCGACCTGCTCGCCGATGTGCTCGAGGGCCGCGCCGACGAGTCCACGCTCAACTTGATTGAGCGCACTGCCCGCACCATCTATCTTTCGAGCGACTGCGCCATCGGTTACGAGGCCGGTGCCATGGCGCTTACGGCTATCCGCGGTTTTCGCGACGATTTTGAACACCACATCCGCGAGCACTCCTGTGGCTTTGACCGCGAGGCCCGCGTCCCGTGCGTCTCGGGCTGCCCGGCGCACGTCGACATTCCCGGTTACATTTCGCTCGTCGAGGCCGGCCGCTATGCCGATGCCGTCAAGGTCATCCGCAAGAACAACCCGCTGCCGCTCGTCTGCGGGTTGGTGTGCGAGCATCCCTGCGAGATGCACTGCCGTCGCGGCATGGTCGACGATCCCATGAACATCCTCGCCCTCAAGCGTTTTGCCGTTGAGCACAGCGACCTCAACGATTACAAGCCCAGCGTGGTCGACAACACCGGCAAGCGCATCGCCGTGATTGGCGGCGGTCCGGCCGGCCTTTCCTGCGCCTACTACCTGGCCGTGATGGGCCATAAGGTGACGATCTTTGAGCAGCGTCATCACTTGGGCGGCATGTTGCGCTACGGCATCCCCAGCTACCGCCTGCCGCGCGAGCGCCTGCAGGCCGAGATCGACTGGATCTTGAGCGCCGGCATCGACGCGGAACTCGACCACTCCGTCAACGGCGAGGAGCTTGCCCGCCTGCGCGACGAGTTCGATGCCGTCTACCTGGCCATTGGCGCCCACAGCGATAAGAAGCTCGGCCTTCCGGGCGAAGAGGCGCCCGGCATGGAGTCGGCCGTCAAGATGCTGCGTGCCATCGGCGACGACGAGCTGCCCGACCTGAGCGGCCAGCGCGTGTGCGTCATCGGCGGCGGCAACGTGGCCATGGACGTGGCTCGCTCTGCCGTGCGTTGCGGCGCCGAAAAAGTAAGCATCGTCTACCGCCGTCGCATCTGCGACATGACGGCGCAGGATGCCGAGATTGCCGGCGCCCAGGCCGAGGGCTGCGAGGTTCTTGAGCTCACCGCACCGCTCGCTATCGAGATGGGCGAGGAAGGTCGCGTGAGCGGTCTGCGCGTGCAGCCGCAGATTATCGGCGAGCCCCGTCGTGGGCGTCCGGCCCCGCGTGCCGCCGCCACACCCGAGCGCGTCATTCCCTGCGAGCGCGTGTTTGTGGCCATCGGCCAGGACATCGACTCCAAGCCGTTTGAGGACATGGGCGTCGCCTGCAGGTGGGGCTGCGTGGTCACCGATTCGGACGGCGCCGTGCCCAATTTCGACGGCCTCTTTAGCGGCGGCGATTGCCAGACCGGCCCCGCTACCGTCATCCGCGCCATCAACGCCGGCCGCGTGGCTTCGGCAAATATCGATCGCTACCTGGGCTTCGACCACAAGATCAAGCTCGATGTTGAGCTGCCGACCGTGCAGTTTAAGGGCAAGCACGAGTGCGGCCGCTGCGAGCTGGGCGAGCGCGAGGCCGGCGAGCGCATCCACGATTGGAATCTGGTCGAGCAGGGCCTTACCGAGGAAGAGGCACGCCAGGAGGCGAGCCGCTGCCTGCGTTGCGACCACTTTGGCTTTGGCGCGTTCCGCGGAGGGAGGAACCTGGAATGGTAGAGCTCAACAACCCCACTGTCAGCGACAACACCGAAAGCGGAGCACTCAACATGGTCAAGCTCACTATCGATAATTGCGAGGTCGTGGTGCCCGAGCACACCACGATCCTGGACGCGGCCAAGTCCGTCGGTATCCAGATTCCCACCCTGTGCTACCTGCGCGATCTAAACGAGATCGGCGGCTGCCGCGTGTGCGTGGTCGAGGTTGAGGGCTGCGACCAGCTTGTTGCCGCCTGCAACAACTACGTGCTCGACGGCATGGTGGTTCACACCAATAGCCCCAAGGCGCGCGAGGCCCGCCGCACCAACGTGCAGCTGCTGCTATCCCAGCACGATGCGCAGTGCGCGAGCTGCGTGCGCAGCGGCAACTGCAACCTGCAGACCATCGCCAACGACCTGGGCATTTTTTACCTGCCGTATCAAAAGCATCTGGCGGGCGAGGGTTGGGACTACGATTTCCCCATCATCCGCGACAACGACAAGTGCATTAAATGCATGCGCTGCATCAAGGTATGCGAGAGCGTCCAGGGGCTGGGCATTTGGGACCTGACCAACCGCGCCACGCATACTGCCGTGGGCACCCGCGGGCGCGCACCGATCGGCAAGACCGATTGCGTCGCGTGCGGTCAGTGCATTACGTATTGCCCCACGGGCGCGCTGCGCGAGCGCGACGACACCGAGACCGTGTTCGATGCGCTCGCTAATCCCGACAAGATCGTGCTGGTGCAGATTGCGCCCGCCGTGCGTAGTGCTTGGGGCGAGGAGCTCGGCATTCCGCGCGAGGAAGCCACCGTCGAGCGCCTGGCCTGCGCGCTGCGCCGCGTAGGCTTTGAGTACGTGTTCGATACCGATTTCTCGGCCGACCTCACCATTATGGAGGAGGGCTCCGAGCTGCTCGAGCGCCTGGGTGCCGCCGCCAAGGGTGAGGGCGATAGCCGCGGCTGGCCCATGTTTACGAGCTGCTGCCCGGGCTGGGTGCGCTTTGTGAAGGCGCGCTATCCGGAGTTTGTCGACAGCCTGTCCACGTCCAAGTCGCCGCAGCAGATGTTTGGCGCTATTGCCAAGACGTACTACGCCAAGGTGCTGGGTGTTGAGCCCGAGCGCCTGTTTGTGGTGTCCGTGATGCCGTGCACGGCTAAGAAAGCCGAGCGCGCGCTGCCGAGCATGGTGGGCGAGGACGGCTCGCCCGATGTGGACGTTGCGCTGACGGTGCGCGAGATGGTACGCATGATTCGCGCAAGTCACGTGAGCGTCGAGACGCTGGTCGATGAGCCACTCGACACGCCGCTGGGCTTTGGCACGGGCGCGGGCGTGATCTTTGGCGCCACGGGTGGCGTGATGGAAGCTGCCGTGCGCTCGGCCTACTACTTGGTGACGGGCAAGAACCCCGATGCTGATTTCTTTACCGAGGTGCGCGGACTCGACGGCTGGAAGGAGGCCGTGGCCGATATCGACGGCACCAAGGTGCGCGTCGCCGTGGCGCACGGATTGGGCAACGCCGCCCGCCTGCTCGATGCGATTCGCGACGGGCGTGTGAGCTATGACTTCGTCGAGGTCATGGCGTGTCCGGGCGGTTGCGTCGGCGGTGGCGGGCAGCCTATTCACGATGGCTGCGAACTGGCGGCAGAGCGCGGACAGGTGCTGTGGGGCCTCGATGCGGCGGCGGATATTCGTTTCTCGCACGAGAACCCCGATGTTCAGGCGTGCTATCGTGACTTTTTGGGTGCGCCGCTCTCGCCGCTGGCCGAGGAGCTGCTGCACACCGATCATCATGCCTGGACGATGCCCAACGAGGGGACGTGCTAACGATGCGTACGTTTGATTTTGAGATGTCGCGCCGGGGGTTTGCCTCGGCGCTCGCCGCGGGCGCCCTGTCACTTGTGCTCGCGGGCTGTGGCGGCGGGGCTGCCGGTGCCGGGTCCGCCGCGGGCTCGGCTACCGGGTCTGCCGCTGACGGTGCCGCTGCCGAGCCGGTCGAGGTGCACGTCGCCTCGCTCAAGGGGCCGACCTCGATTGGCCTGGTGCAGTTTATGGACCAGGCTGCCGACGGTGCCACGGACAACGATTTCGACTTTGCGATCAGCGCCGCCGCCGACGAGATTGTGCCCAAGGTCATTCAGGGCGATATCGATATCGCCCTGGTGCCCGCCAACGTGGCGAGCGTTCTCTACAACAAGACCGAGGGCGCGGTGCAGGTCATCGACATCAACACGCTGGGCGTGCTGAATGTGGTGACGGGCGACGCGGGCGTGACCTCGTTTGGCGATCTGGCGGGTCGCACCGTCTATATGACGGGTAAAGGCACCACGCCGGAGTACGTCGTGAACTACCTGCTGGAGCGCGCGGGCTTGGCCGGTCAGGTGACGCTCGAGTTTAAGAGCGAGCCTACCGAGGTGCTCTCGGCTCTGCTTGCCGACCCGACTGCCGTGGGCGTGCTGCCCGAGCCGTTCAAGACCGCTGCTATCGCAAAGAGCGAAGGCAAGCTGTCGGCTCCGGTAAGTCTGACCGATGTGTGGGATGAGCTGGCAGGTGACACGGGTTCGCGCCTGCTGACAGGCGTGACCGTGGTGCGCCGTGCCTTTGTCGAGGAGCATCCCGAGGCCGTGGCGGAATTCCTGAGCTGCCATGCTGCGAGCGTTGAGGCCGTGAACGCGGCGCCGGCGGACTGGGCGCAGGCCGTGGTCGATGCGGGCATCGTGGATAACGCCAAGATCGCCGAGAAGGCGATTTCCGGGTGCATGCTTGTCTGCCAGACAGGGAAGGATATGAAGGCGGCGCTCGGTGGGTACCTGAAGGTGCTGGCCGATGCGGACGCGAGCGCCGTGGGCGGCAAGCTCCCGGCCGATGATTTCTACTACATGGAGTAGCCCGTGCGTGCGTTTGCTCGACACATGACAGAGCGTATGAAGGCGGTGGCGGCAGCAGGTGCCGTCGCCGCCTTTTGGCTTGCCGTGTGGGTTTTCGCGGCGGCGCTGGTGGCGCAGCCGTTGATTTTGCCGGGGCCGTGCGCTGTCGTGGTGGCGTTGCTGCGGCTAGTGTGCGATGCCAGCACGTGGGCGATTCTGGCGGGCTCGGGTGCGCGGATACTGGGCGGGCTGGCGCTTGCCGCGGTGTGCGGCGGCGTGCTGGCGGGAGTCTCGGTGCGGTCGCGGACGTTCTCCCGCCTGGTGGCGCCGGCGCTGTCGTTTGTAAAGGCGACGCCGGTCGCCTGCGTGGTGGTCCTGCTGCTCATTTGGCTGGGGTCGGCGCGCGTGAGTATCGCCGCAGTCTTTTTGATGGCACTGCCGGGCGTGTATTTCTCACTGGTCGAGGGCTTGGCGCAAGCGGATAAGCCACTGGAGCAGATGTTTCGCCTGCATGGCGTGCGGGGCTGGCGACTGTTTTGTGCCCACACCTGGCGCGAAGTCCTGCCGTTTGTGCTTTCGTGCGCCCGCGCCGTGATTGGCATGAGCTGGAAGGCCGGCGTGGCGGCGGAGCTCATCGGCATGGCGACGGGCACCGTGGGCGAGCGCATCTATCAGGCGAAGCTGCTCATCGAGACGGCTGACCTGCTGGCGTGGACCGTGTTGGTCGTGGCGGCATCGTGGGCGTGCGAGCGCGTGCTGGTGTGGCTGCTGCGGGCTTCGGGGCCCGCATCATGGCGTGCTGCTGTGCGGGCGCATGGGCGTGCGGGCGGCTCTGCTGGCGGCGGGGCTCCTGCGGAGCTTGCGTTCGCCGTGGGCGATCGCGCTCCCTGGGCGCCGGCGCTCGACGGACTGGTACTTCGCGTGCCCGCCGGTGGGCGTACCTGCGTGATGGGCGCCTCGGGTGCGGGCAAGTCGACGCTCCTTGCCCTTGCGGCGGGGGAGTGCGCGCCGTGCTCCATGGTGTTTCAGGATGTGCGCCTGGTCGAGGACGTTTCTGCCCTGGATAACGTACTGGTGTGTGCCGACGCGCGCGTGGATGCCTCGAGTGCCACAGCCCTGCTGCGCCTGCTAGTGCCGGGGGTCGATGTGCATGCCCGCGTAGCCGAGCTCTCGGGCGGGCAGCGCCGTCGCGTCGAGATCGCCCGAGCCCTGCTGTGTCCGGGCGACGCGGTGATTCTGGACGAGCCCTTTACCGGTCTAGATGCCGCTGCGCGCGATGCGACGGCTGTGGCTGTGCTCGACCTGCTCGACGGTCGTATGCTGCTGCTTGCCACGCACGATGCCGCTGACGCTCAGGCCCTCGATATCTCGGACATCATCACGCTCTAAATACTTACTCAGCAACAAAATGATCCTTTTTTCTCCGTCCCCATGGGGCTGGTGTGGTATTCTATCTACCGGGTAATACTTAGGATTACCAAGTAATACCAACGCCGCAGAAACAAACTCCAGATGCGGGCCAATCGGGTTGCCTTCACAGCCCGTCGCCCAGCCGCGCGGCCCGCATCTATCCGCACTACCGTCGTTTCAAAAAGGAAGCGCCATGGCAGAACATATGACCCCGGTTGTCGCGAAGGTCTTGCCCGAGGAAAAGGCGGCCTTCGCGGCGGCAACCCAGCTCGTGGGCACCACGCCGTCCAACGCCATTCGCATGTTTATCGCCGCGTTCAATCGTTGCGGCACCTTTCCGTTCGACATTTCGCCCAGCGGGGCCTTTGGCACTGCGCCCGATTCTCATCAATAAGTGATCCGTTTTCCTCCGTCCCCATGGGATCAGCTCTCTGCCGAGTTGTGGTAGAACTTGGGAACGGTTTTGAGGAGGTTAGCATGCTCAATGCGATGGCGTGGGCGCTTGCCTGTTTTGGCGTTGTCGCCGCCGATATAGCCCTGAGCGTGGTTTTGTTTTCAGTTCTCGATGCCGTATCGGTGCTGACGGGCTATCCGATCGACAATCTCGATATCCAATGGTTTCAGGCTGCCGCTCAGACGGCGTCGTTTTTGATGGCGCTGCTGTGGTGGCGCTATCTGTGGCCGCGCTCGTTTATGGCGCGCTGGCAGGGCGTGCGCCCGCTTGGCGGGGGAGCAAATGCTGCATGGAAGCGCATCGTATGCGTTGTCGTGATCGGCCTATCCATGCAGGTGGTCATTAGCTACCTATGCGACGGCGTGCTGTCACTGCTGCCCGAGGTTGCGGCAGACTATAGCGAACTTGTCGAGGAAACAGGCATGGGCGACACGAGCTATCTGGCCGTTCTGACCACGGTGATTGGCGCGCCATTTTGCGAAGAGCTCCTGGTGCGCGGCATCATCTTTGAGTTCTCACTGCGTGCGTTTAATCCACAGTGCCGTCCGCTCTGGAAGCGCCGGCGTCACGTGCGACCGCAAGATGGCGCCATGGTGCCCTGGGCGGCCCCGAGTGCCTGGGGCGTCGCCGCGGCGATTGTGCTGCAGGCGGCGGTCTTCGGCTTTATGCATATGAACTGGGTGCAGGGCTGCTACGCCGGCGCCGCCGGCCTCATTTTTGGTTGGGTGCTCGTGACGACCGGAAAGCTCCGCTACACGATTCTGCTGCACTTTGCCTTTAATGCCGGGTCGTATCTCATGACGTTGCTCTGGTTTGTGAACACGCCGTTCGACGTGGCAATTACGGTCGCTATCGCCGGCGTCATCCTCGTTGAGGCAATGCGCTCGCTGCGACATGCGTGTGGGATGGACGCAGCGAGCGCACCGCTGCCCTAGTTGCGGCGTCCGCCTCCGTTGGCACCCTGACGTCCCTGAGCTGCACGGTTGCGCCCGGCAGTGTTCTGCGCGCGCGACATGCCGCTGTGCCCCTTGCTACCCTTGGGCCCCTTGCCGGCGCCACCGTGCGGCTTGCCGCCCTTCTTGCCGGTTCCATGCCCGCCGTTGGCAGATGTCTCGCCCGGGCGCGGCGGCACGGGACGAATCAGGCAATGCTTGGTGTAGCCAATCAGATCGCGGCGGCCAGCCTTTTCCAGCGCCTCGCGCACGAGCTTGTAGTTCTCGGGCTTGCGATACTGGATGAGCGCGCGCTGCATGGCCTTCTCGTGCGGGTCGCGTGCCACGTAGATCGGTTGCATGGTGCGTGGGTCCACACCGGTGTAGTACATGCAGGTCGACATGGTGGACGGGGTGGGGTAGAAGTCCTGCACCTGCTCGGGCATGTAGCCCATGTCGCGCACGGCCTCGGCAAGGTCCACGGCTTCCTTCATCGTCGAGCCGGGATGGCTCGAGATGAGATACGGCACCACGTACTGCTTGAGTCCGTACTCGCGGTTCAGGCGCTCAAATTTTCGGCAGAACGCGTCATAGACGGCGCGGCTCGGCTTGCCCATTACGGACAGCACCGCGTCGCTCACGTGCTCGGGCGCCACGCGCAGCTGGCCCGAGACATGGTGCTCGAGCAGCTCGCGCAAAAACTCGTCCGAGGCATCGGCCATGGTGTAGTCAAAGCGGATGCCGCTGCGCACGAAGACCTTCTTGACGCCCGGCAGCTGGCGCAGGTCGCGCAGCAGCTGCGTGTAGCCGCTCTCGTCGACCACCATGTTCTTGCACACGCTCGGCCACAGGCAGCGCTTGTTCTTGCACACGCCGTGCTTGAGCTGCTTGTCGCAGGCCGGACGGCTAAAGTTTGCTGTCGGTCCGCCCACGTCGTTGATGTAGCCCTTAAACTCCGGGTCGTGCGTGAGCAGCTCGGCCTCGCGCATGATCGAGTCGTGGCTGCGCATCTGCAGCACGCGGCCCTGGTGGAAGGTGAGCGCACAAAACGAGCACTCGCCAAAGCAGCCTCGGTTGGAGCTGATGGAAAACTTGATCTCGGCAAAGGCCGGCACGCCGCCCGCGGCATCGTAGTCGGGATGCCAGTCGCGCGCGTAGGGGAGCTCGGCGACCTCGTCCATCTCGTCGGTGGTGAGCGTTGCCGACGGCGGGTTCTGCACAACGTAGACGTTGTTGGGATAGGGCTCCACCAGGCGATGCCCGGTAATGGGGTCCATGTTTTGCTGCTGCACGTTAAAGCTGCGTGCGTAGTTGAGCTTGTCGGACGAAAGGTCGTCCCAGCTGGGCAGCAGGTCGTAGTCGTAGACTTCGTCGAGCGAGCTGGTACGGTAGACGGTGCCGTTGATGTAGGTGATCTGGTCGATGGGCAGCCCGGCGTCGAGCGCGTCGGCGATCTCGACGATCGCGTGCTCGCCCATGCCGTAGATGAGGATATCCGCACCCGAGTCGAGCAGCACCGAACGCTTGAGCTTGTCCTGCCAGTAGTCATAGTGTGCCAGACGACGCAGGCTCGCCTCGATGCCGCCGATGATGATGGGGGCGTCCTTGAACGTTTGGCGGATGAGGTTGCCGTAGACCGTGACGGCGCGGTTGGGGCGGTGGCCCTCCTCGCCGCCGGGGGTGTAGGCATCGGTGTGGCGGCGATGCCTGGTCACCGAATAGTGGTTGACCATGGAGTCCATGTTGCCGGCACTGACGAGAAAGCCCAGGCGCGGCTCGCCCAGCACGGTGATGCTGGCGGGGTCGGTCCAGTCGGGCTGGCAGATGATGCCCACCTTGTAGCCGTGCGCATCGAGCACGCGGCTGACGATAGCCATGCCAAAGCTGGGATGATCCACGTAGGCGTCGCCGCAGATGTAGACAAAGTCGCACTGGTCCCAGCCGCGCGCATCCATGTCGGCGCGGCTGACGGGGAGGAACTTATCGCGGCCCGGACGCCAGGGACGGGCGGGCGCAGCCGGCGTGTGCGCGACCCGGGTGGCGGGGGAGGCCGTGGCCTGTGCCTTACCGCCGCGCTTTTGCTGCTGGCCGCGCTGGGCATGCTTGCCGTGCTGGTTGTGCTGAGCGTCTTGGGGCTTTTTTGCCACGATCCCTCCCGTTGTTAGTATGCTGTACGTAATTGTAACCAGTCTTTTTGGGACGGCGCTAAAAAGACTGGTGGAGTACATGGGCTGGCGGATCGGCGCGTCGATGCGTGTGTCGTTTGTTTCCAGACTGTGTATCTGCGCGTTGGGGAACCCGTCTCGCGCGCACGCCATGTTGTCAATGGGTTACAGTATGAACGGCGGCTATGTCTCCGCCAACGCACGAGAGAGTCGTCAACAAGGAGGACGCACGACGATGCAGCGTGCCAAACAGATATCGGAGTCTATTGAGCTGGGCATCATCTTGGCGCTCGCCGGTGGCTTTATGGATGTGTATTCGTACATTGGGCGCGACCATGTTTTCGCCAACGCGCAGACGGGCAATATCTTGCTGGTGGGCGTGAGCATCTCGGAGGGCAACTGGGCGCTGGCGGGGCGCTACTTCTTCCCCGTGGTGTCATTTGCCGTGGGTATTATGCTTGCCGACCTGGTTCACGAGCGGTTTGGCAGCGTGATTCACTGGCGCCAAGTGACGGTGTTCTTTGAAGCCGTCATCTTGCTGGGCGTGAGCTTTATCCCCGGTGGCGGTTACAACCTACTCGCCAACTGCCTCACCTCGTTTGCCTGCGGCATGCAGGTCGAGAGCTTCCGCAAGATACATGGTCACGGCATCGCCACGACCATGTGCATCGGTAACCTGCGCAATGCGCTGCAAAACGTGGACGACTACATCATCACCCACAAGCGCGGCTTTTTGGAAAACGGCGTGCTGTACTTTGGCGTGATCTTTACCTTTGTGTTTGGCGCCGTGCTGGGCAACTGGTGTATTGAGCGCATGGGGTTGCACTCCATTGCGGTGGCGAGTGTGCTGCTGTTTATCGCGTTTGCCATCATGTTTATCGACCGCGAGCGTGACTTGCGCTCTCGCTGGAAGCGCGCCTGCGAAGATTGGAAAGACGCCTGCCAAAAATAGCGGCAGGATGTGACAGGGGGGCAGTCCCTTTGTCAGATAGATCGATAATGGGGAGGGGACGGCCATCTCGGCCGCCCCTTTTTGTTTAGTGGTCTGGTGGTGACGATACCAGTTGTTGAAACGCTTTAACACTTTTGATGTTCTCGCGTGTTTTTTGTTTCAAAAGCGTTAGGATGGGACTTATAGTGCGGGGCGTAACGGGTGCCCCGTGCACGATAGGAGGCTATCAATGGCTAATCGTTTCGTTCTCAACACCATTTCTTACCATGGTTCCGGCGCCATCAAGGAGATCCCCGGCGAGCTCCAGCGTCGTGGCTACAAGAAGATCTTCGTCTGCTCCGACCCCGATCTGGTCAAGTTTGGCGTTACCGCTAAGGTGACCGACGAGCTCGACGCTGCCGGCATTGCTTGGAGCCTCTACTCCGAGATCAAGCCCAACCCCACTATCCAGAACGTCAAGGACGGCGTCGAGGCCTTTAAGGCCGCCGAGGCTGACGCTATCGTGACCATCGGTGGCGGTTCCTCCATGGACACCGCTAAGGCCATCGGCATTATCATCAACAACCCCGAGTTCGCCGATGTCCGCAGCCTCGAGGGCGTTGCTCCCACTAAGAACCACGCCGTGTTCACCATCGCTGTGCCGACGACCGCCGGTACCGCCGCCGAGGTGACCATCAACTACGTCATCACCGACCCCGAGAAGGTCCGCAAGTTCGTGTGCGTCGACACCAACGACGCTCCCGAGGTCGCCGTCGTCGACCCCGATATGATGGCCTCCATGCCCGCCGGCCTGACCGCCTCTACCGGCATGGACGCTCTGACCCACGCCATCGAGGGCTACACCACCAAGGGCGCTTGGGAGCTCTCCGACATGTTCCACTTTGAGGCTATTAAGCTGATCAGCGAGAACCTGCGCGACTCTGTCGCCGAGGCCAAGTCCGGTCAGCCCGGCTCCGGCCGCGAGGGTATGGCTCTTGGCCAGTATGTCGCCGGCATGGGCTTCTCCAACGTCGGCCTGGGCATCGACCACGCCATGGCTCACACCCTGTCCGCTCACTACGATACCCCGCACGGTGTCGCCTGCGCCATGCTGCTGCCGATCGCCATGGAGTTCAACAAGCCGGTTTGCGCCGAGCGCCTGGCCAAGGTCGCCGTTGCCATGGGCGTTGACACCACGGGCATGAGCACCGACGAGGCCGCCGACGCCGCTATCGCCGCCGTCAAGCAGCTTTCCGCCGACGTGAACATCCCGCACGTCTGCGAGGCCATGAAGGCTGACGAGATCGAGGTTCTGGCCAAGGACGCCATGGCCGACGCCTGCTTCCCGGGTAACCCGCGCGAGGCGACGCTCGACGACGTCATCGAGCTCTTCAAGAAGATTTGCCCGTCTGAGTAAATTACTCCCGTCGGCGGTCCCGGGCTTCCCTCCGGGCGCGTCCTCGGACATGTAAAAGGCCCCGCTGCGCGCGTTGCGCGGCGGGGTCTTTTACGTCCTGCGGAATGCGCCCGGAGGGAAGCCCGGGACCGCCTGCGTTCTTTTCTCAGATGCCGGGGTGCCGGAAAGGCGGGATGTGAGGGGCGCATTGTTGGATGGCGCCTTGTATCTGCTTATCGTGGCGGGCGCAGTCCTGGCGAGCTCGATGGGTCATCTCGCTAGGTAAAAAGATAGTTCGCGGTGGTATTGTTGCAGTGGGTTTAATTCGATATGAAAGGGTGACTTTGGTGTCCCAGATGGATTCTACGCTCTCTTATATAACTGACCAGTTGAAGGCGCTTACCTCGATTGCTTCTCCTACGGGGTTTACTCGTGCGGCGACCGATTATCTGATGGAGACGCTTCGCGATATGGGGTTTGGGCCTGAGCGTTCTAATAAGGGCAATGTGCTGGTGGAGCTTGGTGGCGAGGGTGAGCCGCTTGTGTTGGCGAGCCATGTTGATACCCTGGGCGCCATGGTGCGCTCCATTAAGGACAATGGTCGCTTGCGTCCCACGACGCTTGGTGGGCATCAGTGGTCTACGGCCGATGGCGAGAACTGCACTGTCTACACGCGCGACGGCAATGTCTATACGGGTGTGGTCCTCAACACCGAGCCTTCGGCGCATGTGGCCGACGAACCGGTCAAGACCGTCGAGAAGAACATGGAGATCCTGCTCGATGAGAACGTCGACAGCAAGGACGACGTGCTCGAACTGGGTATTCAGACCGGCGACATTATCGCCATGGATCCGCGCACCACGGTGACGGAGAGCGGCTACATTAAGAGCCGCTTCCTGGACGACAAGCTGTCGGCTTCCATTTTGCTGGGGTTGGCACGTGCCGTCGCCGATGGTGAGGTGACGCTTTCGCGCAAGGTTTCGCTGCTCTTTACCGTGTATGAGGAGGTCGGCCACGGCGGCGCTTTTGTACCGGCCGATACGCGCGAGATGATTAGCGTGGACATGGGCTGTGTGGGCGACGATCTGGGCTGCACCGAGCGCATGGTGTCGATCTGCGCCAAGGATTCGGGCGGTCCGTACAACTACGACCTGGTAACCACGCTGTCCAACATCGCGCGCGAGCTGGAGCTCGATTACGCCATCGATGTGTACCCGCATTACGGTTCCGACGTCGAGGCCACGCTTTCGGCCGGTTACGACATTCGCCACGGCCTGATCGGCCCCGGCGTGTACGCGAGCCACAACTACGAGCGCAGCCACATTGACGGCGTGCGCAACACCTACGAGCTCGTCCGCGCCTACGTCCAGCGCTAACGATACAGCGGCCTCGGCTGGCACAGCAGTACCGACCGAGGCCGCCCTCTGTAAGTTGCGGTGAAATAGGGACTGTTTAAGCGTTTTAAATGCGAAAACAGTCCCTATTTCACCGCAACTTAGGAGGCAGCGCTGTTATCTCCGCACGTGTCGTAGTACCTCAACGGCGGCGCTTACCTCTATCGTGCGGCGCTCGAGACCGCGGCGGATGGCCTTGAGGCGATTGTCAGCCGTTGCCCATGCACTTTGTGAGAGGATTTCGACCGCCTCGTCGACGAACCCATCGAGGTGCGATGCATCGAACCAATCGAGCGAGTCGGCAAATGCCAGCTGAGTGGAAGGGTCCGGCCCAAACGGTTTGGCGGCAAACCCAAACTCCCCGGTAGCGAGCATGGCGGTTGGCACGTTGTACCACAAGCAATTGCCGCTATCGAACAGCGGTGCAGGCCGTATTTCCAGCGTGTCGACGTTGCGGATGATGCCAAAGTTTCGCCAGTGGCGGTCGCTGTTGGCCAGGAGGGCATCACAGACGATCATCTGCGACATGGATCTTCTCACGGCAGCTTCGTCAGCCCCGTGTCTGCCGAGATAGCGACAGTATCTATCGTATGTCGAGCTTCCTCGCTGGCCACCGAGTGCGTCCCTGATATAAACGGCCGGCACGTATTCCTCGCGGCCATTAAGAAAGTCATCGCATAGGCATACGGGCCCGTCGAACATGCGCTCGACCGTATAGGGGACAAACTCACCTTTGGATAGCAGACGCCGATGTAGAGCTGTTGCAACCGTCTCGTTAAACGGTCGCTGATCGTCCATTCCACATCCTTTGACCAGGATACGGACGCCATTGCGGATCATCCAGGATTTGGGGAGCTCGCCCTCGGACGTATTGTCAGGATTTTTGAGTCCGATGCCCTCAAGCCAACCTGAACGCTGCTCGGGTGCCGACCGTTCAAAATCGTTCTCGAAATAATTGAGGTGCCGCCAATTGAGCTCATCGCAGTCGACCGGTCTCAGCCAGTAGCAATCAGAAAGCGAAAAACCCAGGCATCGGACGGGCACTTCAATACCGCTGTTAATTCCTAGTTCGCGATAGCGCGAGATGAGTCCGGGGCGGACATCGGGCACCGACCGGTGACTCCACCACGTGTTAAGTGCTCGTTTATTCACCGTTGGAGAAGAACTCGAGCACGTGCCAAACGGCATCCTTCGTGCATCGAGAATCTCGGCAATTTCAAAGCTAAACTCGCGCGTTGGATCAAACGAGACATGCGCGACCTCGTGGTCGGCTGACATCAACGTGAACTTGCGCCCCACGTCAGCTGCGGGACGGCGCCCGCGCTTACGGACCTTTTGATAGCCAATCGCGGAATCGTACTCAACCATTTTCCGCCCACCGACGATATCGCACGCGAGCGTTCCCGATGCAGCCAGTTGCGATATGCGGGCCTTCGTAACGTCCAACAGACGCGCGGCGTCACCCATGGATATGTAGTTGGAAGGACTCATCAGCTGCATCACCTCGTTAAGTATTCTAATTGTTAAATACTGCAAGCACAAACATCATAATACTTAACGAAGTTGCGGTGAAATAGGGACTGTTTGGCGGTTTTAAACGTTTAAACAGTCCCTATTTCACCGCAACTTATGAAGGGGATGGGACTACTTGATGGCGGCAGTCACGGTGCCGCCGCCGAGGACGATGTCGCCGTGGTAGACTACAACGGCCTGGCCGGGGGCGATGGCTCGCTGCGGCTCGTCAAAAGTCAGCAGCATTTGCCCGTCTTCGCCGCGCGTAAGGGTCGCTGCTTGGTCTTTCTGACGGTAACGGTACTTGGCGCCCACGCGAATGCCGCCGGCATCGAGTTCTGCCTCCATGCGGTCGGCAGGGGCGCTCCAGATCCAGTCGTCGGCCGTGAGTGCTGTGGCCGTTAGGTCCTCGGCCTCGCCCAGATGCACGGTGTTGTTGGCGGCATCGACGCCCGTCACATACACGGGATGCGCCATCGCGACGCCCAAGCCCTTGCGCTGGCCGATGGTATAGCGCAACGCGCCGTTATGGCGTCCGACCACGCTGCCGTCGCGCCACACAATGTCGCCCGGTGCAGCGGGATGTCCGCAGCGGCGCTCGATATAGCCCGCGTAGTCACCGTCTGGAATAAAGCAGATGTCCTCGCTTTCGGCCTTCTGGGCGTTGGTAAAGCCTTGCTCGGCGGCTATGCGGCGCACGTCGTGCTCTTTGTCTAGGCCTGCCAGCGGAAAGATCGTGTGCGCCAGGCGCTCCTGCGTAAGCGAATATAAAAAGTAGCTCTGGTCCTTTTTGGGATCTTCGCCGCGATGCAGCTGCCAGGTGCCGTCTACTGTCTGGCTTGTTTTGGCGTAATGACCCGTTGCGATGTAGTCGCAGCCCATGTCCAGCGCCGCACCGAGCAACGCGCCAAACTTTATGTGGCGGTTGCAGATGATGCAAGGGTTGGGCGTCAGCCCCTCCTGGTAGGCGTTCACAAAGCGCTCGATAACGCTGTGGTCGAAGGTCTGCTGCAAGTCGAGCACATGGTGGGGTATCCCCAGACGCTCGGCGACGGCCTTTGCATCGGCGATGTCGCGGTCGACTTTGCTCATACCCGTTGTAGGATCGGGCGCGGGGCAGGTGAGGCGCATGGTGGCGCCGACGCATTCGTAGCCCTGGCTTTTGAGCAGGTACGCGGTCACGCTGGAATCGACGCCGCCGCTCATGGCGACGAGCACGCGCTTGTTGTGCATGGGGAGGTTCTCCTTGGTGGCATGTGGCCAAAAAAGAAAAGCGGCGCGGGAGGCTGGTTCCGCGCCGCAGACATTGTAGCAAGTTCGGGCGTCTCGTGGGACACCCTGAT
Organism: uncultured Collinsella sp.; assembly: GCA_900541045.1. Taxonomy (GTDB): domain Bacteria; phylum Actinomycetota; class Coriobacteriia; order Coriobacteriales; family Coriobacteriaceae; genus Collinsella. The sequence goes on along the minus strand of UQID01000005.1, from coordinate 80,926 downwards.
TGGATGGGCTCAGACTGCCGGGAGAGAGGAGACCGGCTCGTCCGTGGGCTCAACCTATGGGCGACAGGCCCTAGTCCTGGAAGAGCGCCGTGGACAGGTAGCGCTCGCCGGTGTCGGCAAGCAGGGCCACGATGGTCTTGCCCTCGTTCTCGGGGCGCTTGGCCAGCTGCAGCGCGGCCCACACGGCGGCGCCGGACGAAATGCCCACGAGCACGCCCTCCTTGTGGCCCACGGCGCGGCCGGTCGCAAAGGCGTCGTCGTTCTCGACGGGGATGATCTCGTCATAGACCTGGGTGTCGAGGACGTCGGGCACAAAACCGGCGCCGATACCCTGGATCTTGTGCGGGCCGGCTTGGCCCTTGGAGAGCACCGGGGAAGTGGCGGGCTCGACGGCGACGACCTTGATTTCGGGGTTCTGCTCCTTAAGGAACTCACCCACGCCGGTCACGGTGCCGCCGGTTCCAACGCCGGCGACGAAGATGTCGACCTCGCCGTCGGTGTCATCCCAGATCTCGGGGCCGGTCGTGGCCTTGTGGATGGCGGGGTTGGCGGGGTTCACAAACTGGCCGGCGATGATGCTGTTTGGCGTCTCCTTCTGCAGTTCCTCGGCCTTGGCGATGGCGCCCTTCATGCCCTTGGAACCGTCGGTGAGCACGAGCTGTGCGCCATATGCCTGCATAAGCTTGCGGCGTTCGACGGACATAGTCTCGGGCATGGTGATGATCACCTTGTAGCCGCGAGCCGCCGCCACCGAGGCGATGCCGACGCCGGTGTTGCCACTCGTGGGCTCGATGATGGTGTAGTCGCCGCCGCGCACGAGCTTGCCGGCCTTCTCGGCCTCGTCGATCATGTTCTTGGCGACGCGGTCTTTGACGGAGCCGGCGGGGTTGAAGTATTCCAGCTTGACGAGCACGCGGGCCTTGAGGTCCTCATCGGCCTCAAAGTGAGTGAGCTCCAGAAGCGGAGTGTGGCCGATAAGCTGATCGATGGACGTGTAAACATTGCTCATGGTGAACCTCCAAAGTGTTCAAATGACTGGATACCGTGTGGTTTTACGGTGTGTGTAGCAGCGAAACCCACAAACCTTATGGGTTGTTCGTTTTGCTGTTGGCAAGCATAGTAGACAGTAAAGCCTAGTAACGCAATAGGAAATAGAAGATTATTACGAGTCGATTAACCATCTTGACCGGAACGGGTATTTTCAAAACCAATATTTCGGCTAGAATTTCTACGGACTAAATGACCGAAAGGCAGCACTATACATGTTGGTTTCTACTAAGGGCAGATATGCCCTGCGCGTTATGGTCGATCTGGCCGAGCACCAGGCAGCCGGTCGCATCCCGCTCAAAGAGATCGCGGCGCGACAGGGGATTTCCGAGAAATATCTCGAGAACATTTTGGCTACGCTCGTGCGCGCCAACATGCTCTCGGGCATGCGCGGCAAGGGCGGCGGCTATGTGCTCACGCGCCCGCCCGAGCAATACACGGTGGGCGAGATCTTGCGCCTGACCGAGGGCAGTCTGGCGCCGGTCGCCTGCCTGGATGGCGACTGCAAGGGCTGCTCGCGTTCGGATGAGTGCCCCACGCTCGACGTGTGGAAGAACCTGGACAAGCTCATCAACGACTACCTCGACGGTGTGACGCTCGATCAACTTGTCGCTCCCAACCATGGCTACGACTACGTCATCTAACCCACACCTGCATTTGGGGACGGGGTGGAAATGGTAGATTTTCTCGCCCTTTGAGACTTGGCAAATAAGAAGGCCGCCCATTTTTGCGATGGGCGGCCTTCGTTTTGGGCTGTTGAGACGGACACGGCCGGAATGGCCATTTTAGTTCTCGGCGATGCTGTCGAGGATGCTGCGCGTGATGGACACCAGGATGCTGCCCATAAAGGCCGATCCAAAGCTGGCGATGGAGATGCCGACGCCCAGCAGGTTGACCGACAGGTAACTCGCGAGCTCAAGCATAAAGCTGTTGACGACAAGCTGGAAAATGCCCAGCGTAATGATCGTGAGCGGCAGCGAGATGACCGTGAGGAACGGTTTGACGAACGAATCGACAATGTTCAGGAACAGTCCCACAAAGGCAAAGCAGACCCAGGTCTCGGCAAAGCCGAAGGGTTGGATACCGGGGACGAGGAACGTGGCGATCGCGATGGCGATCGAGGTGAAGAGCCAGTTAAGCATAAAGCGCATGGCGTGAATCCTTTCTTGCGCCGGGATTGCTGGCGTCGCGTGAAGCGGCTTACGGCGGCGACCTGGATGGTTGCGCGGGCGCGCCGCGGTGTTTGGGCGCCCATTGTCTCAAATATTCGTGGAGCTTACGTGCGCATATGGTTTCTAAACGGCGTTCGTCCTGAAAAACGCGCCGCTGGCAGAGAGTCTTGTCGCTTTAGTTTGGTGGTGTGCTACACTGCTACGGGCAAAAGCCACAGGCGTTGCCCTATTGCATAGAACGGGTGAACGATGCCCGATGTCAGTATCAACTTCGATGCCTTTTGGCGGGTTTGGCGGTGATCGATGAATATCGAGAACATGTTTGACAAGCCTGATGTCAAGCAGCTGGTCCACGCATTTAGCCTTTTGGACGACGAGAAGGATATCCAAGCGTTTTTGACCGATATCTGCACGCCGCGCGAGATTTGCGACCTTTCTCAGCGTTTGCAGGTTGCGCGCTATTTGGACGAGGGCGAGCCTTATGTTGAGGTTCAGGCCCGTACCGGCGCTTCGTCCACCACGGTGAGCCGCGTTTCAAAGGCGCTGAACGGCGAGTACGGTGGCTACCGCAAGATCCTCATTAAGTTGGAGGATGGCGAGTAGGCCAGCGACAACATTGAATTACGAAGAACCGTCCCTCCGGGGGCGGTTTTTATATGCCTGCAATCGGCTGGTGCGTTGGGTTCAGGTTGCTTTGTACCAAAAGATGGAACTGCGGTGGCAATGTGTCCGCTTGGGCGGGTAGGATGGATGCATTGATTATTGCGAACGGTTTGAGCGGAGGACCATGCCTGTTCGAATCTATACCACCAATGCCGGCACGGATTTGAGCGATGCCGAGTCGGCGCTGCTTGCCGACCTTATTGCCCGTCACGGGCGTGCCGTGTTGCTGGCACCAACGTTTGCCGAGCTCGATCTGTGCCGTCATGATGCGGCGGAAGCCGGCATTTCGCTGGGTATCGACTACAAGACACCCGCATCGTGGCTTCGCTCGCTTTGGGAGCTTTTGGGCGACGGGCGCGGTTTCGTCGACAACCTGCAACGTCAGATGCTGTTTTCGGATATGATTGCCCGCCGCGACGATGCCGACCTGCAGCCGCTTTCGCGTAGCCAGGGCACGGTGCGCATGCTCGCGCGCATGGCCCGCGATGTGCTGCCGGGTGTGGCGGGGACGACGGCCGAGCGATGCGGTGGCAACAATTGCCAGCCTGAGCCAAAAAGCGATGCCGAGGCTCGTGTGTTTGAGCTTTTGCGTGCCTACGCGGGCGGTTTGGACCGTCGAGATATGGTCGAGCCCTGCGAGGCAGCCGACATTATGGCCGGTGCCCTGGCCGATAGCCTGCCGGCGTGCGCCCGCGCCGTATGCGTGCGCGGTACCACGTCGTTTACGCACGGTCTACTCGAGCTGCTGTCTGCCGTGGCGAACAATGGGGGAGAGGTCGTCGTGCTGCTTGCCCGCGAGCAGGCGGCGATGCGCGAGGAGCTTGCCACGGCATTTGATGCCCGCGGTGTGCTGTTTGAGATCGCGCCGCTGGGGGAGGACGCCGTCGCGTCTGATGTCGCTTGCGGGGCCGCCGCTCAGCCTGCCTTTATTGAGGTCGCCGGCCCCCATGCCCGTGCTCATGTCTATGCGGACGCCATCGATAAGTTGGTGAAAGCGCACAAGGAGTCCAAGGCCGATAAAGCTACTGCAACGCCCGCCGACCCCGTGCGCGTGCTCGTCGTTTCTGCCCGGGCACCCCAGCTGTTCGGCGAGCTCGCCGCCCGTTTGGCGGCGCGTCACATTGCGGCCGAGACGACTGAGTTCACGGCGTTTTCCCAGTCCATCGCGGGCAGGCAGTTTACGGCGCTCGCCAACCTGATCGAGCGTATGAAAGCCGCCGACGAGGGCACCGCTTCCAAGACTGAGTGGTGGCCCGCGCCGGAGCTTACCGACTGGATCTACAGTCCGCTTTCGGGCGCTGATGCCGTCAATGCCCGTACCTTCGATAAGAATATGCGTCTCTCGCGCAGCAAGACTACCGCGGGCGTCAAGAGCCTGCTGCAGAGCGTTCAGGGCCAGGTGAGGGGCGCGCGCAAGGCGACGAGCGACGATAACTGGTTTAAGAACGTACCGTGTGTGGTCTCGGACGTGTTCCAGGCGCTGTGGCGTGACAAGCCCGTGACGGCGCTTAAGGCCATGCTTGCCGTTGCCGAGGCGTTGTCCGATCGCGCTCTAGGCGGCCTTGACGGCCAGGCCCGTCGCCAGGCAGAGACGGCTTTGCTGCGCCATGCCATCGACATCCTTATGAACGATGCTCGCGCGCTCGACGTGTCGCAGGCCGCGACCGTGCCGGTTCTCGACGGCGTTCGAACCAAGGTGGACAAGCGCAGTACCGCCTACGATTACGAGACCTATGAGGTCGATCGCACACCACGAGCACAAGTGCGCTTCGCGTCGCTTGCCGATGCGTCGGTTCTTCGCCCTGGCAGCTACGATGCCGTGCTTTTTGCCGATGTCGACCTGGACAGCTATCCGCTTTCGCACGAAGAGGGCCCGCTTGCCACGTTGACAGCCGAGCTGCGCCGCGACGGCGTGTCTTTGGAGCCCGCTGCCCTGCTGCGCGTGCGCTTTGGCCGTGCGATGCAGGCGGCGAGCGGTCCGGTCGCGCTCGCCCGTGTGACGCACGATCGCCAGGCACGCGAGTGCTACCCGGCAGCCGTATGGACCGAGCTGTGGGCACATGCCGAGGCCGCTGGCGCTGCCAAGCCCATGCGCGTGGGCGAGGGCGATATCATCGCCGACTTTGATCCCGCGGCAGGTGAAGGCCTCAAGCGCGAGCGCGTGACCTGTGAAGCCCCTCAGCATCTGAGTGCCGAGGCCGTGCCGTATTTGGTCCTGCGCCGTCGCGATGGCGAGGGTGAGGACGCGCCGCTCGTGCCGCGTCTGACGTCCGCCTCGCAGATCGAGGCCTATTCGACCTGCCCGCTATGCTGGTTCGTCTCGTACCGCGTGAAGCCCCAGTCGATCGACGCGGGCTTTGGCAACATGGAAAAGGGCAACTTTGTCCACGACGTGCTGGAGCATCTGCATGCCCGTCTGCCCCAAGAGGGCATGGAGCGCGTGACGCCCGAGAATCTGCCGCGCGCACAGGAGCTGCTGCACGAGGTCTTTGACGAGACGTTGGCCGAGCACGCCGGCAAGCGCGGCACGGAGGGCCCGCTGGTGCCGCTCTCTGCGGTGGAGGAACGCCAGGTGGCCGAGATCTTGCCGCAGCTGGAGGGTGTGCTTGCCTACGAGTCCGAGGCACTTGCCCCCTTTGCCCCGCGCTACCTGGAGTTCGCCTTCAACGAGCTCAAGGTCGAGTATGCCGGTTGGCCGCTTGGCGGGCGCATCGACCGCGTGGACGTGGACGCCGAGAATCGTGCCGTGGTGATCGACTACAAGCATCGCACGGGCGTTGAGGAGTTTAAGCTCGCCGACCCCACGGTGCGCGACGAGGAATCGGGCACGGCGCCCATCGACGATCCGCGCTGGTTGCCACCACATACCCAAACGCTCATCTACGCCCAGGCCATGCGCCGGGCGCTGGATTTGGACACCCGCGCGGCGCTCTACTTTTCGACCAAGGGCGGCAAGCCGGCGTTGCGCGGTGCCGCGAGCGCCGAGCTGCTCGAGGAAGAGCGCGGCGACGGTCGCATCCCGGGCCTTAAGAAAGGTTTCCCCGGCGAGGGTGGCAGCATGGACTTCGACGCCCTGCTCGATCGCGTTGAGGCCGGCATCGCCGAGCGCCTGCGCGAGCTCGAGGCAGGCAACGTTGCCGCCGTCGACCCGACGTCGACGCAGGCCGCGCATGCCCGCTGCTCGTATAACCACGAAGGTACGTTTGTAAGGAGGGACGTGTAGACCATGGATCTTTCGACCTTGATGCCGCAACAGCTGCAGATCGTCAAGACGCTCGACCGTCCGCTGTTTGTCTCGGCGGGCGCCGGTTCGGGCAAGACCTTTACCCTCACGCGCCGCATCGTCTACGCGCTCTCGCCCGAATCCGGTCCGTTCGCCGAGCATCTGGACCAGGTGCTCGCCATCACCTTTACCAAGGACGCCGCGGCCGAGATCCGTGACCGCGTGCGCCGCGCGCTCATCGACGAGGGCATGGACGAGGAGGCCCTGACCGTCGACGATGCGTGGATCTCGACCATTCACGGCATGTGCTCGCGTATCCTGCGCGCGCACGCGCTGGAGCTGGGCATCGATCCCGAGTTCACGGTGCTCACCGATACCGACGAGCTTATGGACCAGGCTGTTGAACACGTGCTGGGGCGCGCGACGGCGCCCGATGCCGCGCCCGAGCTCGCGGCATCGCTCAAAGCCCTCTACGCCTGGTATCCCATGGCGGGCGAGGGCGGTTCCTTTGGCGCCGGTACGACCATCAAGGGTCTGGTGCGCGACCTGCTGGAGCTGTCGAGCCAGCTGCCGGGCGGTATGGACGACGTGCGCGTGGCGCGCGGCCAGGCCGATACCTCGGCACTCGCCGATGCCTATCGCGCGGCGCTGGGCGCAAGCAAGGCCGCGACCGAGAAGGCGCAGGCGGCGCTCGATGCCATCGACGCGTTCAAGGCGAGCGACAAGACCATGGTCGATGCGGCGCGACTCATGATGTCGTGCACCATGCCGCGCGCGAGCAAAGCATTCCCTAAGGAGCAGGTCGAGCTGCTCAAGGCCGAGGCCGCCGATGCGTTTGTCAATATCGTGCTTGCCTGCGGTGGCCCGGCGCTCGATGCGCTGGTGGGCCTGGCCCGTTCCGTCGAGGCCGAGTATCGCGCGCTGAAGGCTGCCCAGTCCGCCCTCGATAATAACGACCTGCTGCGCATGGCTTACGAGGCCCTGCGCGATTACCCTGCCATCCGTGCTGCGTACGAGGGCCGCTTTAAGATGGTCATGATCGATGAGTTTCAGGATACCGACCAGATGCAGGTCGATCTGATTCGTTACCTGACGGGTGCGGGGGAGCGCGCGCTGTGCACCGTGGGCGATGCACAACAGTCGATCTACCGCTTCCGTGGCGCCGAGGTCGAGGTGTTCCGTCGCCAGGAGCGCAAGGTGGGCTCGTCTGCCGCGCCCGAGGCGACTGTAGTGGCCGACGCACCTGCTGGCGAACTCGTCAAACTTGTGCGCAACTTCCGCAGCCATGACGAGGTGCTGCGTTATGTGGCACGCGTTTTCGACGGCGATGACGGCGGCCTGATGCAGGGCTTTTTGGATCTTGAGGCGAGCGACGGCCGCAAGGATACGCTGGTGGCAGACGCCTCGCGTCGTCAGGCGCTCTTTGTTGCCGGCGGCAGTGCGCAGGAGCGCACACAGGCCAAGGCCCGTGCGATCGCCGAGCGCTTCCGCACGCTTGCCGATGCCGGCCAGCCTCAGGGCGGCATGGTGCTGCTACTGGGCCGCATGACCAACGCCGACGTCTACGCCCAGGCCTTCCGCGACCAGGGGCTCGACTGCGTCATCGCGGGCGGCTCGGTCTTTGCCCAAGCAGCCGAGGTGCAGACGGTGCGCGCCCTGGTATGTGCGCTCGCCAATCCGGCCGATACGGCGCAGGGCCTTATGCCGCTGCTGGCCTCGCCGATGTTTGCGCTCGGCGCCCAGGAGTTCCTGGCGCTGGCGACCAAGCTCGATAGCGAGACGGGGGAGACCTCGCGCCGGAATATCGACGTGGGCATCATGAGTGATTTCGACGTGTCGGGTTTGCAAAACCTGCCACTCGTGACGCGCGCCCGCGAGGTGCTGCGGTATGCGCTTCGTCGCGTGGGCCGCGATTCGTTCGCCGCCATCGCGCGCGACGTGGTCAATGCCTCCGGCTGGTTTGTGCGTCTGGCACAGCGCGGTCCCGAGGGCAAGGCCATTGCCGCCAACGTGCTCAAGGCGCTCGACGCCGTGGCCGAGGCGGAGGCCGAGTTCGGCAACTCGCCGCGTTCCATCGCGCTGGCCTTCGACCGCTTCTTGGCGGGCAAGGAAGCCCCGGGTGCCCTCAACGAGGAGGGCGACGGCGCGGTGCGCATCATGACGGTGCACGCCTCCAAGGGTCTGGAATATCCGGTCGTGGCGGTCGCCGAGTGCTTTGGCGTGCGTAAGTCCTCGGGCGCGGCACAGATGGGTCGCGTTGAGGGCGGAGCGCAGGTCGTGGCACTGCCGGCACGCTTCGACGGCGTTAAGCTCGCCGACGGGACTTTTGTGAAGGGCGACGACGTTAAAAAGCAGTTTGAGCATGCGTTTAAGGGCAAGGGCACGTCGCTGTGGCTGCCGCCGGAGCTTATGGAGGACGTCTGTGCGACGGGCTCTCCCGCCGAGGCATTTGCCCGCCTGCGCAACGACGACCTCCAGCTTTCGCTCGAGGAGCGGGCCCGCCTGCTCTATGTCGCCATGACGCGAGCGCGCGAGCTGGTCATTCTGGCGATGGATGCCGGCGTGAGCCGCGGCAAGGTGACGGCGCCGACCTTCGACGCCGAGACGGATCTGACCTACGACGTGCTGCGCCGCATCCTGCCGACCGACGCTCTGGACATGCCGCAGCTCGATGCCGACCGCCTGGTGTTCGACAACTCCCAGCCGGGCGACTACGAGCTCATTTCGCTTTCGGACTTTACCTTTGGCGAGCAGGCGTTTGAGGCCAATGCTTCGCTGGATGCCGAGGGCAGGCTCGTTCGTGGCGATACCGATGTCGCCGATAATGCTGTGCACTCAACTGTGCCTGGTCCTGCCGATCCCAAGCTCGATTCGTTTGAACTCGTATTTCCCCAGGCGGTGGGCGTGCGCATGGGCACCTGCCCGTATCCGGCGCGCGATTCGTACAGCTACTCGTCAATTGCCGCGGCGCTGCATGTCGAGGCCGAGGACCGTGCCGCCGAGGCGCACGTGCCCATGGACGAGGCTGGCGATGATACGGAGTCGGATGGTTCCGAGATGACGGATGCAGACGTGGCAGCCGTTGAGCCCGCCGGCAACCCCATGGCGCTGGGCTCGGCCTTCCACGCTGCCTGTCAGTGGCTCATCGAGATGGGTGCCGATGCACTGCCCGCTGAGCGTGCCGACGCCCTGGCGCGTCTGTGGCGCCTGACGCCGGAGCAGCGCGGGCGCTTCGATGTCGCCCTGGCCCGCTGGCTCAAGTCGGCTGTTCGTGCCGAGCTGCTCGCGTGGCCGTGCATCCGTGCCGAGGTGCCGTTCTTCTCGCTGGGTTGCGAAGACGAGGACATTGCCCGCTACGGTGCATATGCCGAGGGCGCCATCGATGCGCTAGCGACCGACCCGGCCGATCCGTCGCGCGCGCTGGTCATCGACTACAAGACGGGCGGCACACCGGACGAGACGCCTGCGCAGCTGCAAGAGAAGCATGCCCTGCAGGCGCGTGTCTATTCGGACGTTCTGCACAAGGCGGGCTTTGAGACCGTGACGGTCAAGTTCGTCCGCGTGGAACAGCCCGACCCCGCAATCTTCGTAGAACCCCCCGAGCCCCAGGTAGTCACTTACAACCTCTAACTCAAAAGTAGCTCATTTGGGACGGGGCTTTTTTAGCTGCTCCAGCTGATAGTGCAATTGGCTTGTTCAATTGTCGGCCGGGGCAGCTAAGAATCGGAGATGGCATGCCGGTCAATTCGCTTGTGCAGGACGGTCGCGTTGGACGTGGTGGAGCGCTACAACCTGCGGGCGCCACGGGTGGCCGCGAGCTTCTTGACCCGGTGCATCTCCTCGTCTGCACGCGAGTTTTCGGTCAACAAGGTCTCAAACGAGTTCAAGAGCAGGGGCGTGTCGACATCGCGCGAGACTCTCTCGAATCTGCTCAGGTATTACGAAGAGGTCGAGCGACGATTCGAACGCAATGTGAAGTTGGTCAATGAGCACCGCGATTGCCGGAGGTAGGTTTATACACGCCCTGATTGGTAACGCCCCGTTTGTGTTGGTAAGTCGCTCGGCAAATTCAACTCTATGCAAAACATGCCTCTTCAACAGCCATTCGGGGACACTTTCGGAAAAGCGGGGTGTGCCGGGGTGCATCGCTATCGTCCCGTTCATCCTGAAACGAAAATAGTTGCGTTTCACAGTATATGAAACGAAAGCATCTTTCGTTTCATCCAAGTTGAGACGAAAACTCTTTCGTCTTACAATGAATGAAACGGAAGGAGAGTTATGGAACGCGAGTCTCGCAACCTTGAATACAAAGAATCTGTAACGAGGTCATTTCTCAAGACGGTGAGCGCCTATGCAAATCACGGAGGCGGCCGCATCTTGTTTGGCATCTCCGATGAAGGCGATGTCGTGGGAATCGGTGACGTCAACCAGGCCTGCCTTGATGTTGAGAACATGGTGAACGATTCCATCGAGCCCCTGCCCACGTATTCTATTGAACCTGATATGACTACAGGTGTCATCACGCTTTCTGTTGAGGAAGGTCCGAGCAAACCTTACTGCTTCAAGAGGGTTGCGTACCGTAGAAGTGACACGGCCACCCTTCCGGTCGATCGGCTCGAAATGCAACGGCTGATTCTTGCGGGCAGCAATTTGGATTTTGATGAGATTGCATCCCCGGAACAAAGTCTCACGTTTTCATACCTAGGGAAGAAGGCGTCCTCTGTCCTGGGGATTGAAAAAATGTCCGATGATTCACTCAAGTCTTTTGGATTGATGTCACATGATGGGGTGTATTCAAATGCTGCGGCGTTGCTCGCCGACGTGAATAGTTTCCCAGGGGTTGACGTTGTTCGGTTTGGAGACACCATCAACGATATCCATGAGCGCCACGATATGAGCGGGGTTTCGGTTCTGCGCCAGGTTGACGAGACTCTGGAGATGCTCGACCGATTCTACTCTCTCGACCGTATTGAGCATGGGAAGCGCGGGCGTGTGGAAACGATACCCGCCGATGCTTTGCGCGAAGCTCTTGCCAATGCCGTGGTGCACCGCCAGTGGGACGATCGCGCGAGGATCACTGTTGCCATGCATCCGGATCGGGTCGTTGTGACGTCGCCGGGTGGCCTGCCAGAAACTCTGAGCGTGGACAGCTACCTTAACGGGATGATCTCGCGGCCGCGCAATCCGTTGCTCGCGTACGTATTCTTGAGGTTGGGGTATATCGAGCAGCTTGGAACCGGGATCGCTCGAATAAAAAGCTGTTACGAGGGAAAGCCCGCAAAACCGCAGTTTGACGTGCGGGAAGATGCGATTTCCGTAACGCTTCCCGTTGCCGAGATGGTGCGGTTGACTATGGAGGAGCAGCAGGTTGCTGATGCTTTGGGAACTGCCCTCGTTCTTCCGCGTGCTCAAATTGAGCAATTGTCCGGCCTGAGCAAGGGCGTTGTTCTTCGAACCCTTCAATCTCTTGAGGCAAAGGGCGTTGTGCAACGAACAGGTAGCGGCCGCTCGACCAAATATCGAAAAAGATAGGAAGAAGAGGGTATGTCCCGGGGCGGCCGGCAACGAGCCCTAAGCACGGCAAGCCCTGTTGCAGAATTGCGTCACATTGCGGTTCTGCCAAAGATGCGGGGCGCTAATGGCTAATTGCCCTACAGCGCCAGCAACCCTTGGTCGAAGGCGTTGGGGAACATAAACTTGCGCTGCTTGGGCTTGCCGTGCTTGTCCACGCCGAGGATGACGTCGATGAATCCGCCCTCGCGGTCGATGTCAACAACCTCACCGTAGCCGAATGCCTTGTGGAACACCGTGTCGCCCACCTCGAGAGCGGCGAGCTGGGCATCCGTCGGCGCGGGCGCGGCGGTTGCAGGCTCTTCTGTCTCCTCAGGGTAGCCTGAGATCCGCCAGCCAGGGTTGCCGACCGTGGCCTTGTTGCCGCGGAAGGTGAACTCGAAGCTCGCTCCACGCTTGGCGAGCTGCTTCATGACGTTGTCCAGCTCGCCACCGCCGATGACCCAGAGGTTGCCCTCGCTCGTTTCGCGCAGATCGACGAACTTGAGTCCCTGCGCTTCGATGGCGTTGACGATCCAGTCGCGCTTGGCGGGAGTCGTCTGCGCGGCAGTTGGTGCGGTGGCGTTGGCTGTGCCGGCCACGGGTGCCGGCGTGGTGCCGTCCGTGCGGGCGGCACCAGCTTCCTTCTTCTCCCACATGCGAGTAACCGCCCCCGGCTTGGGCGGATCGACATGCTCCACCGTGCTCGTCCCACGCACCATGCGCCCGGTCTCGTCCAGCAGCGTCTCCTGGCGCGCCATCTCCTCGAAGTCCGCCATGGTGAGAGACGTGTCGAACAGGCCCACACGTGCGTCGTAGCTGTGTTTCTCAATGCCCGTGTAGGAGAGGCTCGCGTCCTCGTAGCGCCGGAACTTGTACACGGCGTCGTTCATCACGGAGTCACGGAACACGCCAAGAGAGACGAGCAGCTCGAAGTCCTTCACAGAAAGGCCCGTGACCTTCTTGAACAGGCCGGGTTCCAGCTGCGTGATGACTTCCTTCAGGCTCTGCTCGCGATAGTCCGTAAGGTACATGAACACAGGGATGCGCGTGGCGAACTTGATCAGCTTTTCCTGGATCTGCTTGCGCTTGGTCTTGAATTCCTTCTCTTCCTCGGAGAGCTCCTTCTTCTCCTTTTTAGTAAGCTCGCCGCCTTCTTTCTTGGCTTTCTTCACGTGCTCGGACTTGTTGATAATCGTCTCGATATCGTCGTTGAGGCTGCGGAAGCCCTCGATGTTGCTCAGGGCTTCCATAGCCTCGACGTTCTCCAGCAGTCGGCGCAGCGTGTCGTTGTCTACGTTCACCAACAGTGCGCTTTCCCAGCGGCGTGCGAGCAGCGTGGCCGACGTACCGGCCATGGCGATATCCAGGATGTCGGCAGCATCCACCTCGCGCATGGCGCTGCCGTCGTAGGCGAGCACGGGAAGGAACTTGATAAAGTCCGCTACCTTCTTCTCCGGATTGGGCTCGTCGACGGACAGCTGGCAGCTGTAGTCGGACACCATGGCGAGCGCGCGGTCGAGTGCGAAGTCGAACACGTAGCACTCCTGCTTGATAACCTGCGTATGGCCGTCCTCGTCCTTTGCAGTCCAAGGACTCTGTACACGGAACGCGGTTTGGAAGTACGTCTCGGGAGTCTTAAGGTTTCGCAGCATAAACACGCCGGTCCACGGGCGGATGGTCACGCCCGTAGTGAGCTTACCGCACGAAAGCGTGATGGTCTTGGTTGCCAACGGGTTGCCCATGGCATGGCGCACGGGCTCGACGGCAGCCAAGCCTATACCCGCTTTGGTGCCCGCGGCCACCAGCACCTTGTAGTCGTGGTAGAACACGTTCTGGCGTTCGGCCAGCAGATTGGCCATGGCGTAACACGACGCCACGTTAGGCAAGAACCACAGTGTGTGGGTGAGGTTTGCCAACAGGTCAGCATGGCTAAAGGGGAGCACTGGCTTCTGCGCGCCCATCTTGAGCTCATCGGTCGTGGTCTCGGCCAACGCACCGCGAATAAGGTCGAGCCACTTCTGCACGTAATCCTTGTACTTGAACTGTGCGTTCTCACCCTCGCCCACGGCGGAGAAGAAAACGTTGAGATCGAACTCGTCGAACTCGCCTTGACGTGCAACCTTGGTTATCGCATCGGGCACTTTATAGGTCATCAGCACCATGCGGGGCAGGGCCTCGTACGGGTTCTGCGTGAACGGATGCGACTGCGCCCAGCCCTGCTTGGCCTGCTGTTCGTCGGAGTAGGTCCAGTTGAAGATCTGGTCCTCGATAAACTCGCCAGAAGTCAGCGCACGGAACGGCGTACCGGAGAGGTACAGGTATCGATCTGCCTGGATGGGCAGCCACGTCTCGTCGATGTTGTTACCTTTGAGGCCTCATCGGCTTCCTTCTCCTCAGCCTCAACGGCCTTGTCTTCATCTTGACTGGCAAAGAGGCCCTTTGCGCTGTCTCGCCACGCGCCGAAGTGATACTCGTCAAAGGCCACGAGGTCCCACTGCTCGAGGTGCACCCATTCGTTGCGCGGTTTGATGGCGCCGCTGTTGCGATCCACGCCGAGGAAGTCCTGGAACGAGCCGAAGCACACGATGGGGCGGGAGGGATCGCACTCGTCGTAGGACCTGACATCACGGGCGACAAACTGCCAACCCTCAAAGTCGATGTGGCTCTCAAGATCCTCGCGCCAGGCATCCTCCACGGCAGGCTTGAAGGTAAGCACCAATACGCGCTTCATATTCATACGGCGGGCAAGCTGGTAGGTGGCAAAGGTCTTGCCAAAGCGCATCTTGGCATTCCACAGGAACTTGGGTATGTTGCGGTTACCGGGTTGCTCGCACATGCGGAAATACGCCTCGGTCTTGTTGACCGCTGCAATCTGTTCGGGACGCATTGCGAAGTCCTCGGTACGCTCGCGTTCGTAGCTAGTCCGGTCTCGAACCTCGAGCCATGCGCTACGCACATCATCAGGCGTGCATCGGAACCACTCGCCACCGACGTTCTCAAATCCCTTGGCCTCAAGGCGCTTGTGAACCGCGTGGTCCATAAACGACGAACCATCGGTGCGCATCGAACTCTCGGCAAACACGATCTCGTACGGCTTGCCCTCACCCGGCTGGATCACAGGGAACTGCTGGGCAACACGCTTCTCGACATCGATCTCGGTATAGCCGACCTTGAGGAATTCTGCGTGGTCTGGGTTCTTGTCACGGTAAGCATATATCGATGGCCGTACTCCCGGCCGCTGCGGAAAGAAGGTGTTACTCATGTTCGACCTCTACCTTATTTCCGATGATGCTCTCAATGAAACTGACGTCTTCGTCTGTGAACTCATACCGTTCAATCAGAAGACTGTCAGTCCATTCTCTATCGAAGGGAACAAGCGGAATGTAATCGAACACCGACTGATTTACCTGCATTGTTCCCTTGCCAAAATAAAGAAGAAATCTAAATATGTTCGTTTCCATGAAGGACTTGCAGCGAAGCATCTCATCCTCCGAATTGAATGGGCCAATTTGGAGGAACGTTTCGGTACATACTTCACCGGGCAATCCCACAATTGTTTCGGGGGGAATTACGGCATTTGTGGAGTAGGATGTTGTGAAAAATAGCTTGTATTTATCAATATTCTCTTTTCCTGCTGTTACCGTCTCGCGAGTGATGTGACCAGAAACCCTGCGGGCCCCTCCTTTAATACCCTTTACTCCATATATTTTCACCGACCCAGGGAAGGCAGTGTCGGAAAGGTTGGAATTTGGGTAGCGGGAGGGCTCATTAAAAAGAAACTTTCTTATCCCAAAGGGTTTGGTCTTTGAGACGATTTTAGAAAAGCGCTCCAAACCATCTAGCTTTTCCAAAACTGAAAACAGCCTACTGTCTCTCACAATATACTTTGTGCCACTATCCAGAAATCGCAGGCATGTTGTTGCTTGGCCGCTGGCTGGCTTATATTCGTACTTCAGCTTGCCTTTGTGTCTTCTATCCCATAGGAAGAAGCAAACGCCTCCGTCGATATGAAGACCGGGAAAACACTCGGCGGCATTCTCGAAATCGTGTATTTCTGCGAGGCATTGATCTGTGCGCATTTCTTCGCGAAATGAATTGAGCGTCGACCTGCCGCCGACCATCCATCGAGAGGGAATAATCATTGAGAGGTAACAAGGGCTTAACTTCATCGCTTGTTTGACAAAGTTCTGGTAGATTGGGGCAGCAGCGTCAGTGCTTGCTCCGCTTCCGTCACTCAGCTGATACGGCGGATTGCCGACTATCACGTCGAACTTCATATTCAAAATCCTCTCGGGATCGTCGGTGTGAATGAATTCATATGCGTGAGTTTCGAGTGCCGCGTCACGGTCATATTCGGCATTCGATGCGCCACAGTACTTGCATCGACCGTTGGCCCATGTGTGCTGGATGCTTCGGTGCCTAATGCGTCCCTCAGAGCTATCGAACTCGACAACCGAGAATTTGCCGTTGGGGAACTTGCTGCAGTAGAGGCTGCGGCGGGAGAGCAGGCTCGTGAGCTCGGTGATCGCGATGCCGAAGAGCTGCTCGTGCATGATGTGGTCGACACGTTCTTGCAAATCTGGGTACTCGCGCTCGAGACCCTTGATAAAACGCTTGGCAGCCTCGCGAAGGAAGACACCAGACTTACAGCACGGGTCCAAGATCTTGATGGTGGGGTCGCTCCAGATTTCAGCCGGCAGCATGTCCAGGACATCATTGGCGAGATCCGGTGGCGTAAAGACCTCGTCGTTGCTTAGGTTAGCCAGACAAGTCAATACGTCGGGGTTGTGCACGGTCTCAAGCAGGTTAGCCATGGCACTGGACCTCCCAGTAATTGGTGAGGGGATATTCTTTTATTGCGGAAGGGATATAGGCGTCGAGCTCGGCGTCGTACTCCCAGTCGGTATGCGCTCGGACATCGCCGCCTAAGTCGTCGAAGGTGAAAAGAGGGAGCGTTTCTCCCTTGTCGGCGTTGCCATCGAGAAGCTCGCTCAGCAAGAAATCTCGGCGCTTCACCTTGTCGCCCGTTACGAGTGACCATTCGGCAAAGGTGATGGGATTGTCGTTGGCCTCTTTGAGCGTGAGAGCATCGCCGCACAGGATGTTCTTGTCGAGCACGTAGCGGATTGACTCGAGGAAGATCGCGTCCGGCTTTTTGATTGCTTTCTTAGCTTCTGCCTCGACGATTCCGTATAGACGATCACGGCATTCTTGGGCGTTGTCTTCGAGAAGCTCGACGCCGTAAAGGCTACTTACAGCGACGAACGCATTGCGTTGGTAATCGTCGGGATTCTTCTTGTAACGCTGGCTTACAACGGCGAGCTTGCGGCGCAGTACCTCGGCCAGGAAATTGCCATTGCCGCACGCCGGCTCCAGAAAACGGGATTCGATGCGCTCAGTCTCCTGTTTGACCATATCGAGCATGGCGTTGACTTCGCGCTCGTTCGTAAAGACCTCTCCGTGCTCCTGCACTCTCTTGCGAGATTTAACCTGCTGAGCCATGGAAATCGATCCCCCGTTGCTGTTGTGGAATATAGTCCACAACAGTCTAACCTCGATCTCGATATTGTGGAATATAAACCTCAGCGAACGGTGCGTTCGTCAATACGATTGCAGCCATGAAAAGCGATGGCATCAACATATCTATCCGCAAGGTCGTGGGCGTTAACGCCGGTCGTATTCGCGTGCAAAGGGGCTACAGTCAGACCTTTGCCGCCGAGCGATCGGGCATCGACCGTTCTGCCCTGAACAAGTTTGAGGTTGGGAAGTTCAACCCCTCGCTCGAGTGGCTCTGCAAACTTGCGGACGGTTTGGATGTTCCGGTTGTCGAGTTCTTCTCCGGCCTGGAGGATGCACGCCCCAGCGAGTGCGCTGCTGTCCTCATGACAGACGCAGGGGAGTAGATGTTCCTTAGGAATCTGCCAGATGTGCTCAGCGCTAACCTGTCAAAAGTACCTGGCACCAATGTTGTGCTTCTTCGGTAATTTCGTGCCTCGATGGTGTGGGTTTTGAACTTCATCGAGCGAATTCGAAATCCGACACCATCATTTACCTGCGGTTTCTCCAACATAGAGAAGTTGCTCTCGCGAAAACCCACACCAAACGGCTTGGGGCGGCGATAAAACCCACACCAAACGGGCTCGAGAGCGGGCGAACCTACAAAAAGCCTCGTCCCAAATTAGCTACTTTCGGTGGGCGTCCGTGCCGTGGGGTAAAATCGTTCAGTCAGAACACGAACCCGCATCGGAGCTCATTACATGGCATTCGTCCATCTGCACAACCACACTGTCTTCTCCATGCTCGACGGCGCAACCCGTATCCAGGATATGGTCAACCGCGCCGTTGAGCTGGGCATGCCCGCCGTCGCCATTACCGACCACGGCTACATGTATGGCGTGCCCGATCTGGCGCTGGCCTGCGACGCCGTCAACCACAACACGCCCGAGTACAAAACCTGGAGTCACGACAAGGCCTTCTTGGAAAAGGACCGTCGCGACGAGCTGGTGGAGCCCGATCCCGAGGCAAACCCGCGCGAGCATGCCCAGTACGTGAAGGACATGGCCATGTGGGACGAGAAGGGCAACATCGACGAGCTCAAGCCGCCCCTGGTCATCAAACCCATCTTTGGCTGCGAGGTCTACTTTACGCCGGACGAGACGCTCGCCCGCGACCACAAGCCCGAGCTCTACCACATGATCCTTCTGGCCAAGGACCAGGAGGGCTACGTCAACCTGATGCAGACGGTTTCCGAGGCCGCCGTGCAGGGCTTTTACTACAAGCCGCGCGTGACGCTCGACAATCTGCGCCGCCATGCCAAGGGCATGATCTGCACGAGCGCCTGCATCGCGGGCATCATTCCCAAGTACATCGACCGCGGTGACATGGAGGGCGCCATCAAATGGGCCGAGACCTTCCGTGACACCTTCGACCCCGGCGATTTTTACATCGAGATTCAGGAACACGGCATTACCACCGATAACGGCCTGACCGACGAGCAGATGGACCGCACGCTCATCGATATCGCCAAACAGGTGGGCGTCAAGGTCATCGCCACCAACGACTTCCACTACCTGCGCCGCGAGGACGCCCCCGTGCAGGACGTCATCATGTGCATTGGCATGAACGCCAAGGTCGACGACCCTAACCGTATGCGCATGACCGGCTCGGAGTTTTACATGAAGACCGAGGAGGAGATGCGGGCGATGTTCCCGTATTGCCCCGAGGCCTGCGACAACACGCTCGAGATCGCCGACAAGTGCTACGTCGAGCTCGACTGGGACTCCATCATCCTGCCGCGCTTCCCGTTGCTCGATCCCGGCGAGACGCACGAGAGCCAGTTCCGCCGCGAGTGCGAGAAGGGCCTGCGCCAGCACTATGGTGACGACTGGGCCACACGCGAGATCGGTGGCGTCAACATCAAAGAGCGCTTTGAGTACGAATACAAGGTCATCTGCGACAAGGGCTTTGCCGCCTACTTCTTGATCGTTGCCGAGTACGTGCAATGGGCCAAGGACAACGGCATCGGCGTCGGCCCCGGCCGTGGTTCTGCCGCCGGCGCTATCGTCGCCTACGCCATGAACATCACCGCGTTCGACCCGCTCGAGAACGGCCTGATGTTCGAGAGGTTCCTGTCTCCGCAGCGTACCGAGATGCCCGATATCGATATGGACTTCGACGATGAGCGGCGCCTCGAGGTCGTGGAGCACGTTCGCCAGCTCTATGGTCCCGAGAAGGTCACCCACGTCATCACCTACTCGACCATTAAGGCCAAGCAGGCCATCAACGACGCCGCGCGCGTTCTGGACTACCCGGTCTACATGGGCCAGCGCCTGTCCAAGATGGTCTCGAGCGACCCCAAGGTCAAGCTCAAGCAGGTGCTCGAAAAGCAACCCGGCAAAGAGGATCTGTTTAACCCCGATTTTGCCGAGGCATATAAAAAGGACGACGACGCCCGCCGCATCATCGACACGGCGCTCTCGATCGAGGGCCTCACCCGTGGCGAGGGCGTGCACGCGTGCGCCGTTCTGATCTGCCGTGACCCCGTCAACGAGCACGTGCCCACCAAGCTCGACACCAAGGGCGGCGTCGAGATCACCCAGTACGAGGGCCATACCGTCGCCGACATGGGCCTGCTCAAGATGGACTTCCTGGGCCTGCGCACGCTGACGGTTATCTCCAAGGCCAAGGCAAACATCAAAAAGAACTTCGGCATCGACATCAAAGAGGAAGAGATTCCCTTTGACGACCCCGAGATCTTTAAGCTCATGGGCTCCGGTCACACCGCCGGCGTCTTCCAGGTCGAGTCCGCCGGCATGACGGCCACGATCAAGAACATGAAGCCCACCGAGTACAAGCACGTCGTAGCATTGATCGCTCTGTACCGCCCGGGCCCGCTGGGCGCCGGCATGGTCTCGTCCTACATCAACCGTATGAACGGCAAGGAGCCGGCCGTCTCCTACGACGACCGTCTGGACGACATCCTGGGCGAAACCTACGGCACCATGGTCTACCAGGAGCAGGTTATGCTCATCTCCGTCGAGATGTGCGGCTTCTCCAAGGGCGAATCGGACTCGCGTATCCGTAAGCCCGTGGCTAAGAAAAAGATCAAGCTGCTCACGTCGACGGTGCTCCACTGGGAGGATGGCTCGGACGAGACCACTTACGACCACTGGATGAATGGCGCTATCAAGAACAACTACACGCGCGAGGTCGCCCAGAAGATTTGGGATGATGTTCTCGAGTTTGCATCTTACGCCTTTAACAAGTCGCACTCCGCTGGCTACGCCATCCTGGTTATGCAGACGGCGTGGCTCAAGGCACACTATCCACACGAGTACATGGCGGCCGTTCTGACGTCCTATACGGGTAAGACCGACAAGATCGTGCACTACGTCTCGGCGTGCCGTCACGACGGCATCCCCGTGCTGTCGCCAGATGTCAACGAGTCCGGTACCGAGTTCACGGCTACCAAGGAAGGCGTGCGCTTTGGTCTGGCCGGTATCCGCGGCGTGGGCACCGGCGTGGCGCAGGCGATTATCGCCGAGCGCGAGGCGGGCGGCCCGTTTAAGACGCTGCACGACTTTGTCGAGCGCGTGGACTCGAGCCAGGCCAATCGTCGCGTGATCGAATCGCTCATCAAGGCAGGCGCCTTCGACTCCACGGGGTATCCACGTCGCCAGATGATGCACTTTGTGGACAAGAACAACCCCGAGAACATCATCGATGCCGCGGTAAAGCGCCAGAAAGATCGCGCGAGCGGCCAGACGTCGTTCTTCGATATGTTTGGCGACGTTGAGGGCTCGGGCTTTGAGGTGAGCGTGCCCGATCCGGATGGCCAGGAATGGGACCGCCACCTTAAGCTGAGCCAGGAGAAGGAGGTTCTGGGCATCTACGTCTCGGACCACCCGCTGCGTCCGTTTGAGTATGCACTAGCCAAGGCGCGCGACTTCTCGTTCTCGCAGATCGATACCGGCTACGAAGTTCAGAACCCCACGGGCGGCACCATCAACCAGGAGATTCCCGAGGGCAAGGCGCTGTGGTGGGCCGGCATGGTCTCGAGCGTGTCCAAGCGCGTGACCAAAAACGGCGATCCCATGGGTATCGTGCAGCTCGAGGACATGGAGGGCGAGGCCACGGTCGTGGTGTTCCCCAAGACCTACAAGGAGGCCGAGGGGTACCTGTACGGCGAGGTCGATCCCGAGACCGGCGCGCAGCTGTCCGATGCCTTTGTGCGCATTAAGGGCAAGCTCGAGCGCTCGGACCGCGGCGACCAGATCATCGCGCAGGAGATCGTGCCGCTCGAGCTCAACGAGGAGAACAACAAGCCCAAGGTGTTTGAGGTCATGGTGCCCAACAGCCGCTTTAGCCAGGGCAATATGGCGCGTCTTGCCACGGTGCTTACCGCCAACCCGGGCGGCGACCGCGTGGAGATCTTTATCGAGCAGGTGGACGGGCGCGTACTGCGTGCCGAAGTACCGGCCAAGGTCAACGCGCGCTCGATCCCGCTGCTGGCAGAGGCCAAGGCGATTGTGGGTAATCAGGGACGCGTGACGGTTATCTAAGCTACCCCGGGTGAGATTGGAGGAAGTGATGGCGCAGGGGACGTTTGTGCAGGCGCTTCGCAAAGAGGCGGCGTTGAGCGGCACCTTTATGAAGGGCCGCTCGCTCATGCTCAACGGCGCCGTGCTGTCGATTGAGGACAGCGGCTCGCGCTTCTCCAAAAACGTGACGGTTGAGGGCTCAGTGCGCGGCTCGCGCGGCGACCTGTACAAGACGCACGTGGCGCTCGACATGGACGAGCACGAGGTTATCGACTACGACTGCGACTGCCCCGCCGCATACCGCTATCCCGGTATGTGCAAGCACGCCATCGCCACAGCGCTGGCGTACCTGGACACCAGCGGCATTGAGCCTGTTGAGGGGCTGCGCACGCCGGTTCGCACGTTTACGGCGCGGTCGAAACAGCCCGCGCGCACCGCACCCAAAGCGCCGGCCGTCAACCCCAACTTTCCCTTTCCGGCGCCCGTCCCCACGAGCCCGAGCCTTGTGGCGGCGCTCTCCGATCTTTCGGACGCGCGCATGGATGAGCTGGCGAGTATGCGCCGCAAGCTTGCCGGTGCCGTTGATCCCGACGCCCCCAAAGCGGCGTTGGAGCCCTCGTTGGTGCCGTACTACAATCCGCTGTTCGCTGACCGCTTTAGCTGGGCGCTCGAGTTCCGCATCCGCTGTGGATCGGTCTCCTACGTGGTCAAGGACATCGACGGCATGGCCGATGCCTACGTGCGCGGTGGCACGTTCTCCTATGGCAAGAAGCTCACGTTTGTCCATTCACCTGAGGCCTTCGAAGACGTGTCGACAAAGCTGCTCAACCTTGTTGTGACGACAGTCGCCTATCTCGATGACATCACAAGCTCGCGTTCGGCGTCGTACGACTTTGCCCGCAGCGGTTTTGTTGCCGAGCGTCAGCTGCCGCTGTCCGTGCATAGCATCGTATATGTGCTGGACCTGCTGCGCGGCCAGACCATCTCCTTTGAGCCCGCCTGGTCGCGGGGGACGACGACGCATCGCACCTATGACGTGGCGGTTGAGATGCCTCCGGAAGGGGAGGACGAGGTGCCGTCTAAGCGCCCACCGCTCCTTGCCGCCAAGATCGCGCCGGCGGCCGGTGGCAGCTACGACCTGCGCCTGCCGGCCGATGCATACTGCTTTGTTTCGGGCGACGTTGCCTATCTGGTCGACACCCGCCGCGCGCGCCGCACCGATGTGGCGTTTGCCCGGCATGCGGCGCCGTTCCTATCGCGCTTGCTGCCCTGTCGCACGCCGGTTCACATCGCTGCCGACCAGGTGGGGGAGTTCTGTCGTATGGCGCTGCCCATTTTGCGCGACTACACCGACCTTACCGCGCCTGCCGCGCTCGATACCGTGGCGCCCGAGCCGAGCTTTGCCATGGCGATCGGCGTCGACGATGGGCTCGTGATCTGCAAAATTACGGTTACCTACGGCGACTGGTCGGCAGACCTCTTTAGCCTGGGCGCTCCGGGCAGCCCCTTCGAAGAGCAGCGCCCGGGCGTGCCTCCGCGCGACGAGGTGGCAGAGTTTCGCGTTATGGACACGGCGGCCCTGTATTTCGACTTTTACGAGGGCGGCCTGGCGTTTGAGGAACGCGACGACGAGAGTTTGTTCTGCCTGCTCACCGAGGGTCTGTCTGTGCTGTCCGAGCTGGGTGAGGTCATGCTCAGCGACCGTCTGCGCCAGATCTCGGTGCGTCCCGCGCCCAAGCTTTCGGTGCGCGCGTCCGTCAAGAGCAACCTGCTCGACGTCGAGCTGGGCGCGAGCGGGCTTTCGGCCGCGGATCTTGCCATCTATCTCGACTCGTACAAACGCCACCAGACGTTTGCGCGCCTGACATCCGGCGATATCGTGCGCCTGGACGAGGGAGCGCGCGCCGCGTTTGGCCTTGCCGATGATCTGGGGGTCGATGCTGTCGACCTGCTCGACGGCGTGTCGCTTCCCGCGTCGAGTACCCTGTTCGTCGATAGCATGCTTGCGCGCACGCCCGCGCTCGAAGCCGATCGCGACGCTGCATTCCGTCGCACCGTCGAGCGTTTGGATACGCTCGGCAAGATGGACTTTACGGTGCCGGTCTCGCTCAAGGCTACACTGCGCGGCTATCAGGTCGACGGCTACCAGTGGCTCGGCTCGCTCGAGCACCTGGGCCTCGGCGGCATCTTGGCCGACGATATGGGCCTGGGCAAAACGCTGCAGATGATCGCGCATATCCTGGCGCGCGTGGAGGCGGGGGACGCTAAGCCCACGCTTGTGGTGTGCCCTGCGTCGCTTGTGTACAACTGGACCGCCGAGCTGGAGCGCTTTGCCCCGTCGCTCGATGTGTGCGCCATTGTGGGCGCCAAGGCCCAGCGTCGCGTGCAAATCGCCGGCGTGGCCGAGCATAACGTGGTTGTAACGTCGTATGACCTTATGCGGCGCGATATCGACGAGTACGTCGAGCAGGACTTTGCCCGTGTGGTGCTCGACGAGGCCCAGTACATTAAAAACCCGCTCACGCAGGTGGCGCGCGCCGCAAAGCGCCTGCCTGCCGGCGTGCGCTTTGCCCTGACGGGCACGCCCATCGAAAACCGCCTATCCGAGCTCTGGAGCATCTTCGACTTTTTAATGCCGGGCCTGCTCGGCACGCGCGAGTCGTTTGCCAAGCGCTTCGAAAGCCCGGTCGAGCATGCCGAGGGCGACAGTGCCGCTCGCCTGCAGGCGCTCGTGTCGCCGTTTGTGCTGCGCCGTGTCAAGGAGGACGTGGTGGCCGACCTGCCCGAGAAGATCGAGGATACGGTCATGGCGCAGCTCACCGGCGAGCAGCGCAAGCTCTACCTGGCCAACCAGGACCGCATCGCCCAGCAGGTGCAGCACCGCGAGTCATCCGAGTTTAAGAAAGACAAGCTCAAGGTGCTCGCTGAGCTCACCAAGCTGCGCCAGATCTGCTGCGACCCGCGTCTACACTACGAGGATTACAAGGCGGGGAGCGCCAAACTCGATACGTGCATGGAGCTCGTGCACGGCGCACTCGACGGCGGACATCGCATCCTGTTGTTCAGCCAGTTTACGGGTATGCTCGATATCATCGGCAAGCGCTTGGCCAAGGAGGACATCGCCTTCCTTAAACTCACGGGCGCTTCGTCTAAGGAGAGCCGCGCCAAGATGGTCGCGCAGTTCCAAGCGGGCGAGGTTCCAGTCTTTTTGATTTCGCTCAAGGCGGGCGGCGTGGGCCTGAACCTGACGGCGGCCGAAGTGGTCATCCACTACGACCCGTGGTGGAACGTGGCGGCGCAGGACCAAGCGACCGACCGTGCGCATCGTATTGGCCAGCAACATACCGTGACCGTGTACAAGCTCATCGCCAAGGACACGATTGAGGAACGCATTATGCAGATGCAGGAGTCCAAGCGCGACCTGGTCAACAGTGTGCTCGGCGGCGACGGCATCTCGTCGGCGCTGTTCACGCGCGAGGATGTTCTGGCGCTGCTCGGCGGCGACGGGCGCTAACCCGCTCGGGTGGGGCCGCCAGGGCGGATGGCACACGCTGCCCCATCGTCCCCGCCCGTTATGTGTTCATTTGCAATTCCGTGGATGGTTTGTCTGCCTTTGGGCATAAGAACCATCAAGAACATTGGCACATCAGCAAAGGAGAACATCATGGCGAAATTCTTTAAGGACCCTGACGGCAAGCTCATCGCCGCCCTTGGCGACGACGTTGCGACCCCTGCCGGCTGCACGGAACTGACCGCAAACACTGAGGACGCGGCGCACGAGAAGCACGTGCCGGTCGTCGAGAGCGAGCGTGACGGTCACGTGATCCGCGCACGCGTGGGCTCGGTCGAGCACCCCAGCCTGCCCGAGCACTATATTGAGTGGATTGCCCTTGAGGCCGAGGGCCGTCTGGAGGTCCATTACCTTGAGCCCGGCATGAAGCCCGCGACGTTTTTCGCGGGCGGCTCCAAGACCGGTACCGTCTATGCCTACTGCAACCTGCACGGGCTGTGGTCCGCTACATTCTAGGAGCGCGCCCCCGCTCGGGGTATCATAGCTAGCATATGCACATGCAAGCGCCGACTGCATTATGCGGCCGGCGCTTTTACTACGATTTCGATGGTTTACGACGGAAAGGGCTGAGCCATGAAGCTCGCGCTTGCACAGATCGATATGCGCCTGGGTGATATTGAGGGCATTTGCGGCCGCATCGAGGACCAGGCTCGTCTGGCCCGCGAGCGCGGGGCGCGCGTGCTGTGCGTTCCGGCTCCGCTCTTTATGGGCGCCATGCCCGGTGGCCTGGTGGACGCTGCCGACTTTGAGCACGACATGCTTGCCGGCTTGACTGGTGTCGCCGAGCGTATCCAGGAGCTTGACATGATCTGCATCGTGCCCGCGGCGGTTTCGTTTGAGGGCCAGCCGCTGCTCGACTACATGATGCTCAAGGACGGTCATGTGGTGCCGGCGCGTTCGAGCATTGCCCTGCAGCGCGGCGAGAACAACGACACACGTTGGGCGCCGCCGGTGTTCGACGTGGACGGCGTGCGCATCGCCGTGATTTTTGACTTGGACCGCGAACTCGAGATGCTGCCGACCGGCGTCGACCTCATCGCGTATTTTCAATTCAACGCGTTTGACATGACCGACCGCGAGACTGCTGCCATTGCCGCCGTTCGCAGCGGCGCCTACCGCAAGATCGCATCCAAGCGCAGCGTGTGGTTTGCCTGCATGGCGCCGGTCGGTGCCTATGACGAGTCGGTGTATACCGGCGGTTCGTTTGTGCTCGACGACTGCGGTCGCGTGGTGGCCCAGGCGCCGTGTTTTGAGGAGAGCCTGCTGGTTCAGGAGATTCAGCGCGGCGTGATGCTTGATGCCCTGGAAGATCACGAACTGCCCGAGTTCCGTTCCGAGGAGTGGCTTTGGCAGGCGCTGGTGCTCGCCGTGCGCGACAACGCCCGAGCCCACGGTGCGTCGCGTGCTGTGGTGGCACTCGAGGGCGACTTGCCGTCGTCCCTGCTGGCGGCGCTGGCCGTCGACGCTCTGGGCCCGCGTAATGTGATTGGCCTGGTGCTGGGGCGCAACCGTATCTTTACGCCGGCGCAGGAAGAGGCCGAGGCTGCCCGCTGTGCCGCCGTCCGCGCCATCGCCGAGCGTCTGCACATTCGCACCGTCGAGCGCGATGCGCCGGATGCGGCGCGTGTGCTCGATCGCGACGTGTCGGCGGGCGATGCCGAGCGTCTGCGCTCGCGTACGCTGGGCCTCATGCTGGAGGACACGGCGCTCGAGTTGGGTGCGATGGCGCTGAGCCCGCTGTCCAAAACTGAGTACGCGCTGGCGGCGCCGGCGCTTTGCGGCGGCTACCAGGGCGATTATGCGCCCTTTGGCGATGTGTACCTGTCGACGCTTGAGTTTGTGGCGCGCGTGCGCAACCGCACGTCTGCCGTGGTGCCCCAAGAGCTCGTGACGCTCAACGCGGTGGAAGATTGTATGGAGCGCGTGCTGGCGCAGGCGCTCTCGACGCTCGACGGTCCGGTCGATATGCTCGACCGCGCGGCACAGCTGCTCGGCGGGCTTGAGCCGGGTGAGGTCGATGGCGCGCTCGAGGCACACGTGGACCGCAATCGATCTTTCGACGATATCCCGATGGCCACCGGCAAGCCCGAGGCCTGCTCGCTGCTGCTGATGCTCGTTCGACAGGGTGAGGCTGCCCGCCGTATGTTGCCGACGGCGCCGATCGTTTCGTCCCGTTCGTTTGCCGAGCGCTCCTGGCCGTACATGCTCGCGTGGTCCGACCTGGGGCTTAACGGCAAGGAGCGTATGACGGTCGATTCGCTGGCGCGCGCCGAGGTGCGCCGTTTTGCTGACGAGGATACGAGCGAGCGCATGCGAAACGAGATGATGGGCGTGCTGGGCGAGCTACTGGGTATTTCGCCCGAGCAGATGGAGGAGCTGCGCTCCGAGGACGGTCAGCGTCGTTTGCACGAGGGAATGAAGAAGTTTGAGGGCGAGGTTCAGGACGCCATCGATAAGATGATGGGCGGTCAGGGCGGCCCGCAGGGTGGGCCCCAGGGTGGCCCGATGCCGCATCCGCCGGTGGACCCCCGTCAATTCCCGTTCTTTTCTCAAAATTAACTATGGGATGGGATTCGCTCCCAACCCCGACACTTCAACTAAGCATCTTGGTCCCGTTGTGTTATTCTAGAACAGACGTTCGTGAATGATGCGCGGGGCCTTGTCTTGCGCTTGGCAAAAGGCGAGGGGAGGCTGGCTTGGTTATCTTGGGTATCGACCCCGGTTTGGCCCATACGGGTTGGGGGATTATCGAGGAGCGGCGAGGCGAGGTTCGCTGCCGTGCCTACGGTTGTATCGAGACCAGCGCGGGCAGTCCGCTCGCGGTGCGTCTGTCGCATATCGCCCGCGACCTCAAGGGCGTCGTGGAGCGTTATCGACCCGATACCGCTGCTATCGAGAGCATCTACTTTGGTGCTAATGTCCGCTCGGCCATCCCCACGGCGCATGCCCGCGGTGCTGCACTCGTGGCGCTTTCGGAATGCGCGCTCGAGATTGGCGAGTACACGCCTATGCAGATCAAGCAGGCTGTGGTGGGCACCGGCGCTGCAGATAAGCGACAGGTTGCCTACATGGTGCGCACGCTCACGCAGCTCGACCACGACCCACATCCCGACCATGCCGCCGATGCCCTGGCTTGCGCCATCTGCCACGTAAACCTCAGCCGCACCCGTGCCCTCACCGGTGGCGAGTTCTATCAACAGAGAGGAACCGGATACTGATGATTTCCCAGCTCCATGGAACGCTCGTCGAGGCCACGATGAGCTCGGCCGTCGTCGATGTGTCGGGCGTGGGCTTTGAGCTCGGCATCTCGGGCAGCACCGCCGCTACGCTGCCTACGCCCGGCGGCGAGGTTCGCCTCTACACGCGCATGCAGGTGCGTGAGGACGCCATGACGCTCTTTGGTTTTGCCTCCAAGGACGAGCGCACGATGTTCGATCGGCTCGTGTCCGTCTCGGGCGTCGGTCCGCGCCTGGCGCTCGCCGTGCTCTCCACCTATACCGTGGGGCAACTGTATTCCCTGGTAATGGCCGAGGATGACAAGGGCATGGCCAAGGTGCCCGGTGTGGGCAAAAAGACAGCGCAGCGCCTCATCTTGGAACTCAAGTGCACCTTTGCCAAGGACAAGGGCTTTGTGCCGGTCGACGTGATTCCCGGACAGGTTGCGATGTCTGTGCCCACTGCCGCCCCCTCGGCCATCGACGATGCCCGCGCGGCGCTCCTTTCCATGGGCTTTAGCCCGCAGGAGACCGATGTTGCCCTGAGCGGGTATGATGGGCAGGATATGCGTGTCGAGGATCTGCTCGGCGCGGCGCTTAAGCGACTTGGAATGGATGCGTGATGTGGGAAGCCGATGATTCTCAGGACCTGTGGTCGACGCCCGGAAACTCGCCGGCGGCATCCATGGCGCATGGCGAGCGCATGGTGGGCTCGGAGCTGACGCCCGAGGACCTCGATGTCGACCGCACCCTGCGCCCTCAGCGCCTGGATGACTACTGCGGCCAGGAACACATCAAGCAGAGCCTTCGCGTGCTCATCGAGGCGGCGCAAAGCCGCGGCGAGACGCTCGACCACGTGATCTTCTCGGGCCCTCCGGGTCTGGGCAAGACCACGCTGGCTACGGTTATCGCCAACGAGCTGGGCGCTCAGATTAAGACGACGAGCGGTCCGGCCATCGCGCGCACCGGCGACCTGGCTGCCATCCTGACTAACTTGCAACCGGGCGACGTGCTGTTTATCGACGAGATCCACCGCCTCAACCGCTCGGTCGAGGAGGTCCTGTATCCTGCGATGGAGGACTTTGCCCTCGATATCGTGATCGGAAAGGGTCCGGCTGCACGCTCGATTCGCCTGGATACCCCCAAGTTCACGCTGGTGGCGGCAACGACTCGCTCGGGCATGTTGACCGGCCCGCTACGCGACCGTTTTGGCATTTCGTATCGTCTGGATTACTACACCGTCGAGGAACTCGCCCAGATTGTGACACGCTCGGCGACCATCCTGGGCGTGACGATTGACCATCCCAGCGCGCTCGAGATCGGCTCGCGTTCGCGCGGCACGCCGCGTCTTGCCAACCGTCTGCTCAAGCGCGTGCGCGACTATGCGCAGGTGCGCGGCAACGGTCCCATCGAGCTCGATATCTGCCGTCAGGCACTCGAGTTCTTTGAGATCGATGAGCTCGGCTTGGACTGGATGGATATTCGCATTTTGGAGACGCTTGCCAAGACGTTCTCCGGACGTGCCGTCGGCCTGACGACGCTTGCCAGTGCGGTGGGCGAGGACCCGGGTACGCTCGAGGATGTCTACGAGCCCTATCTGCT
Organism: uncultured Collinsella sp.; assembly: GCA_900541045.1. Classification (GTDB taxonomy): domain Bacteria; phylum Actinomycetota; class Coriobacteriia; order Coriobacteriales; family Coriobacteriaceae; genus Collinsella. The sequence goes on along the minus strand of UQID01000005.1, from coordinate 50,840 downwards.
GCAGTGCGGCTTGATGATTCGCACACCGCAGGGTCGCCAGGCAACCTTGCGCACATTCGAGCATTTGGGTATTGAACCGACCCTGTAGGAATGGGCTTGTTGTAGCGCATCTGTAGGTTATCGCTGGGCATCGGGTAAACATATCGCCGTTCGTCGGTTACGGGCGTTTTACTATTGCGCGCGCGTGCTATGCTGGATTGGTCTTTTTCTCATCCGGTAACGAAAGGACCGCCCATGCCTACTGACATCGAAATCGCACGTTCTGTTACGCCGCTGCCTATTACCGAGGTGGCCAAGAACGCCGGCGTCGACGTTAAGCATCTGATTCCGTACGGCTTCGACAAGGCTAAGGTCGATTATTCCCTGCTCAACGAACCGACCGACCACCAGGCCAAGCTTGTCCTCGTGACCGCTATCAATCCCACGCCCGCAGGCGAGGGCAAGACCACCACGACCATCGGCCTGGCCGACGGTCTGCGTCGTCGCGGCGTCAAGAGCGCCGTGGCCCTGCGCGAGCCTTCGCTCGGCCCCGTGTTTGGCGTGAAGGGCGGTGCCGCCGGTGGCGGTTGGGCCCAGGTCATCCCCATGGAGGATATCAACCTGCACTTCACCGGCGACTTTCATGCCATCGGTGCCGCCAACAACCTGCTGGCAGCCATGCTCGACAACCATATTCAGCAGGGCAACCAGCTCGGCATCGACGTTAAGCGCATTACCTGGAAGCGCGTTGTCGACATGAACGACCGTCAGCTGCGCCATGTTATCGACGGCATTGGCGGCAAGGCCCAAGGAGTGCCGCGCGAGGATGGCTTCGACATCACTGTTGCCTCCGAGGTCATGGCAATCCTGTGCCTGTCCACGAGCATCAACGATCTTAAGGAGCGCTTGGGTGAGATCGTTGTCGGCTACAGCTATGCCGGCGAACCCGTCCGCGCACGCGACCTTAAGGCCCAGGGAGCTATGGCCGCACTGCTCAAGGACGCGCTCAAACCCAACCTGGTTCAGACACTCGAGGGCACGCCTGCGTTTGTCCACGGCGGTCCCTTCGCCAATATTGCCCACGGCTGCAACTCCATCATGGCCACCCGCATGGCCATGCGCTTTGGCGACGTTGCGATTACCGAGGCCGGCTTTGGCGCCGACCTGGGTGCTGAGAAGTTCCTCGACATCAAGTGCCGCATGACGGGCGTTCGCCCCAGCGCTGTCGTGGTCGTCGCCACTGCCCGCGCGCTTAAGTACAACGGCGGTGTTGCCAAGGCCGACCTCAACGAGGAGAACCTCGAGGCTCTCAAGGCCGGCATGCCCAACCTGTTGCGCCACGTCGACAACATCCAGAACGTCTACGGTCTGCCCTGCGTGGTCGCCATCAACCGCTTCCCGACGGACACCGAGGCCGAACTCGAGCTCATCGAGTCCGAGTGCCAGAAGCTCGGTGTCAACGTTAAGCTGTCCGAGGTTTGGGCTAAGGGCGGCGAGGGCGCGCTCGACCTGGCCGATGAGGTCATGCGTCTAATTGAGCAGCCAAGCGAGCTCAAGTTTGCCTATGAGGACGGTGCCGATGTGGCCGACGCCCTCGAGGCCGTTGCCACTAAGGTCTACCGCGCCGACGGCGTCGACTTTACGCCGGCTGCCAAGCGCCAGCTCGCCGAGCTGCGCGAGAACGGCTTTGGCAACCTGCCGGTGTGCGTGGCCAAGACGCAGTACAGCTTTAGTGACAACGCCAAGGCGCTGGGCGCTCCCGAGGGCTTCCGCATCACCGTGCGCGAGCTCAAGGTTTCCGCCGGTGCCCACTTTGTGGTCGCGCTGACCGGCAGCGTTCTGACCATGCCGGGCCTGCCCAAGGTTCCCGCGGCCGAGAACATCGACGTCGACAACGACGGCAACATCACCGGCCTGTTCTAAGGTTGCTACTCATAGCCGCTTGCACGCCCCGTCGCGCCTACCAAGGCCCGGCGGGGCTTTTTGATCCCAAGGGGACGGAAAGATTACGGATCATTTTGTGGCTGTTGGGTCAATGAGGCTATCCGTATGGGGTCGTTCGTCCAAAACTATGCCGGTTTACTACGATGAATCGGTACACCTCGACCATATCTGGATTTTCCGATAATGACCGATTCGTCTACCTGCGGTTTTGTTTTCTTGTAAAGTAGCGTGCTCAGGTTCGGGCGATTTATCGTAGTAAACCGGCATAGTTTTGGACGTGGCGGCAATGTTGCGCAACAAGAATGGGGATTTCTCTCGTACGGTGTAGTTGGAAGAACTGCGCGGGCGCATTGCGGCTGCGATGAGAGACGGGAGATGCGATGTATTGCACCAAGTGCGGAGCTCAGATACCCGATGGCTCCACGTTTTGCACGAGCTGCGGGGCCCGCGTGGGTGGCGCCGAGGACCAGGCGGAGCCTGTGGCGTTTCCGGTGGAGGACGCGCCGGCGTCCGCTCCTGTGGGACAGCAAGCTCCTCAGGGTGCCCCGGTTCATATGGCGGCGCAGCCTCGTTATGAGGAGACTATGACCGAGTCTGCTGAGGCCGCTCAGCCGTTTGTTCCGACGCCGCAGCCCAAGAAGCCCAAGCACAGGGGCCGTATCGTCGCTGCCGTTATCGGCGGTGTTGCCGTTGTCGCCATTGTCGCCACTATCGTGATCGTGCCGCGTATCGGCGCATCTTCCGAGGTGACCTCGGGCGGCAAGGGCTATGTTGTCTGCGCGTGCGAGACTAAAGTGCTGCCCAAGAACAGCAAGGGCAAAAAGCTCAAGAGCTATACCGTCGAGCTGGCGCCGGTGTCCGGCAAGGGCAAGAGCTACACCATCAAGGTCGATGGCGAGGACGGCTTTGCCATGGAGGACTTTGGCGAGCCGCCCGACCAGAAGTACCAGATGACCATCACCTCGGGCAAGGGCAAAAAGAAGAGCACGACCACCATGAAGGTCGACTACGCCAAGGAAGGCTCGGACGCTCCCAAGAACGTTGAGCTCACGCAGTCCAAGAAGGAGGCCAAAGCCTCTGCCAAGGCGGCGGTCAAGACGGCAAACGAGCTGTTCACCGACAAAATCCTCGAGTATCAGAAGAAGTATGGCGAGGGTGAGGCTGTCGGGTTCGATGAATATGCGTATGGAGCCCAGGGTGTTGCTTACGCCAAGCTCATTGACTTTGATGGCGATGGTCAAGATGAGCTGCTGATTGAGTATTCCGATGAACCGGTGGACCGTGGGGATAACGCAGCCGCTGCGCATCTTGAGGTCTGGGCGTATAAGAATGGCGAGATTGAGAAGGTCTACACGCCAGAGGTAAACGTATCTCATCAGGAGGCGTGTGTGTCTGTCTGGCTTGATGAATACGAGGGCAAGATTGGTTTCTCGCAGTGGTATGACCATGGGACAGCAATTAAGCAAAGCGATCTCTCTGGCGAAAGTGGTCCTTCTGCTCACGAATACCAAGTTAAATTCATTGGCTACGACGGCAAGTCATTCAAAGCCATGACCGACCTTGTTGCCCCGAATGAAGTCGGTTCTGCCTCTTTGGGCGGTTTTGGTTTCTTGTATGCCGACGAGAGCTCGGTTAACAGCACCATTGGCACGGTGGCCACGACGCTGGAGCAGTTGAAGTCGAAGGACTCTGACGATGCGCAGGCGAGCTACGAGGCCGTCTCTGCTACGCAGGATGTCAGCTTTACGGCGCCGGTGGGCGAGGGCGCGCCTGATCCCGACGTTACGTGTCAGATTTCGGCTACGTGGATCTATCCCCAAGTAAAAGGCCAGGGCGTAGGTGTCGCCAAGTTCAACGAGGATATGATTCAGCTCGTCGCGGATGCACTTGATGCGAGTAAGCAGGCGACACCATATGATGAGGACAACCGTGTGACCACGATGTATTACGCTGAAATCGTCTCGATTGACGGCGATATCGCCTGCGTGCGAACCTACACCGATAGCTATCAACCTCCGTATCGCTCGGAGCAGGTGACGAGATCGGCATACTATAACCTCAAGACAGGCGAGCAGGTTTCGCTCGAGGACTCGCTCGCACAGCACGGGCTCTCGTTTGACACCCTCAAGAGTGAGGCTAAACAGGCGATTAAGGCTGCGAAAACTAATATGTATTCTTCATACGCCAATAGCTACGAAGATGATGACAACTTTACCGAGGACCATTTCTACTACGACGGCAAGGGCTATGTTGTGGTGCTCGATACCGGTGTATTTGACTGCGACGCATGGGGTACACACGATCTGGTGGCACATGCTTTTGACTCGAGCTATTCCAGCGGCCAGGACGTGACCCCCGAGTATCCTCGCTATACGTACACTCTTAACGAGTAAGGCGAGGCTGCAGAAAGTGAACTGAACAGTCCCCGGCAACGCCAATGTAGCGCCGCCCGGGACTTTTTGATGCAAATTGGCTCCGAAACAAGCTATCTGGGCCAGCCACGCCACGAAAAGCGCCCATCTACTACGTTTGCCAGGGCTGGACCGACCATGGAGCGTTTTTTAACAATGCAGCAAGACGTTTACCTGCGGTTTTGTTAACGCAAATTTGGCTATGGTTGGCACCCTTGGGTTAAACGTAGTAGATGGGCGCAATTTGTGGTGCACAGCCCAAGAAGGGATCATTAGCCGCGCTGGAGGCCGAAGAGTTTGGCGTTGCGCTCGGCGACCATCATGTTGATGTCGGCGATTTCCATCTCGCCGTCAATGTAGGGCTGGTAGGTGCCATATGGATCGCCGGCTCCCAAGCTGCAGCTTCCGCAGTTGTCGCAACTGCCGTTACCGCAGCCCGCGAGCGCTAGCTTGATGATCTCCTCACGCTCGGCACGCGTCGTGTCCTTGATGAGCTTGCTTTTTGCCATGACGTTCCTCGATTCGCTTGTGACCGTCGGCCGCGCTTGTCTTGTAGATACCGGCGGGCTTTGCCCATCATAGGCTTTTGCGCGGGTAGAATGCATGGATAACTTGATGCTTACGGGCGACGGAAAGGAATCGTTGCATGGACCAGGACAAGACGACCGTAATGGGTGGCTACGACTCCCCGCGGACGGGCAATGGCGCCGATGAGACCCGCGTCGTGCCGAATCCCGGCTACGCTGCTCCCGATACGACGCAGGCGTCGGCCGATCCCACGCGCGTTGTGAATTACGGAAACGTAGCGCAGGACCCGTATGGTGTCTCGTCGCAGAGTCCCTACGGCAACGCGGCGGCAGACCCTTATGATGACCTGCTGCAGAATCCCATTCCGCAGCCTCAACAGACGACATATATGCCGCGCACGGCACAGCCGCGCTACGAGTCGCGCGACCGATATGCGCGCGAGCCGTATCGTGAGTATCCCAAGTCCATCCCTCAGTATGGCGAGGACGAGGAGAAGAAGCCTTCGCGTTCGTCGAGCGTGATCAAGAAAATCCTGATCGTGCTGGCGATCTTCTTTGCCTTGTCGGTTGTGTTTGCCATCGTGTCGGGCATGCTCAACAAGCGGGGCGCCACGACTGATACCACGGCCGAGCAGACCGAGACTACCCAGTCCGGCACCGTCGACCTGAGCGATATCCCGGGTCAGTACTGGTCCAACGCCAAGAAGCTCCTCAAGTCGCGCGGGGCCGATCTTTCGAATGCCGTGATTCTGACCGACGACGGCTCGACGCCCGTTGTCGATGCCAATTGGGTCGTGACGTCTGCCTACTATAACGACAACGGCAACCTCGAGATTCAGCTCACGCGTAAGGACAGCTCGTCGGGTAATGCGTCCGGCGACCAGGGCGGCGCGGACAGCTCGAGCTCCAACACGCTGGAAGACCTGAGCAACAAGGCACAGGAGCTTGGGGATAAGGCCCAAGAGCTGGGCGACACGGCTCAGAACCTCGGCGATACCGCACAGAACCTGGGCGATATGGCTACCAACGCTTGGGATACGCTGCAAAACGGCATTTCGGGTGCGTAGGGGAACTAGCGGTCGAGCGGCTAGAGCCTTAGCAGTGCAAACAAAAACGGGACGCAGGATTTCGTGACCGGGCGCGTAGGCGCGTTGGTCGGCGGTCCTGCGTCCCGTTTTGCTGTCGATTACAGCTGCTCGGCCGGACGGTCGGGAGAGCTGAAGCCCGAGTCAAATGTGACGACGCACGAGACATCGGGCCGGCGCTCGTGCACGATACGCGTGACGAGCTCCAGCAGCTCCTCGTCGGATATGTCAAAGCCGTCGGGACGCACCAGGTCAAACGAAACAAAGCCGTCGTGCTCATGTAAGTCGTGGATGGAGAGCGCGGGGTCGATCTGCGCTACGCCGCGCTTGACCCAGCCACGCAGGTCGTCGCCGGTGGTGGCGATGGGGTCGCAGTGCAGCGTGATGTCGATGCCCATTTGATGCTTGATGTCGTGTTCGATGGTGTCCAGGATCTCGTGGTGCTCAAAGGCATCGCCCTCGCCGGGCATTTCCACGTGTGCGCTGGCAAACTGACGGCCGGGGCCGTAGTCGTGCACCATGAGGTCGTGTGTGCCCAAGACCTGGGGGTACGACATAATCCTGTCGCGGATTTCCTGGACGAGCTTGGGATCGGGCGCTTGTCCCAGCAGTGGGCTGATGGCGTCGCGCACCAGGCCCATGCCGCTGATGCAAATGAAGATGCCCACGCCCAGGCCCGCCCAGCCGTCGAGGTCAAAGCCTGTCGTTTGCGAAATAAGCGCTGCCGCTAAGACCGAGCCCGAGGTGATGACATCGTTTTTGGAGTCTTGCGCCGTGGCGATGAGCGTCTCCGAGTCGATGCGATCGCCCAGCGTGCGGTTGAACGCGGCCATCCAGAGTTTAACGAGCATGGATGTAGCCAGTGCCGCAAGGGAAACGAGCGTGTAAGCGGTGGGGGAGGGCTTGATGATCTTGGTGACCGACTCCAGGATTAGGTTGATGCCGACGGCACAAACGAGGACGGCGACAACCAAGCCGGCGAGGTACTCGTAGCGGCCGTGGCCATAGGGGTGGCCTTCGTCGGCCGGGCGGCTGGCAAGGCGGAACCCGAGCAGACTCACGATGTTGCTCGAGGCGTCGGAGAGGTTGTTGAAGGCATCGGCGATGAGCGAGACAGAGCCGGCGAGCAGGCCCGCGATGCCCTTGGCCAGGCACAGGGTGATGTTGAGGCCAATGCAAATGAGGCTTGCGGCAAAGCCCGCGTTGGTGCGGCAGGAGGTATCGACCGGTTCGCTTTCGCTGCCGGGAACAAGCGTATGTACCAGTCGATTTACAAATAGCATAACGATCGTCCTCACAATCATGGTTAAGGGGATAGTGTAGCTCGCATGGGCGCACCGTGAGCCGGTGCTCAGAAAATGCAGCAACGGTCTGCTGGAGCTAACGAGCGGCCCTTCTTGTCCGACAGGGTGCTGTATTTTGGGCCACATGGGTATAGGCATATGCCTGCCTGCCCGACATACTTACTATCGACAGCCCCTGCGCAAAGGAGGACGTATCCATGGACGAGATGTTTGCCATTAAATGCCAAAACTGCGGCGGCCCTATGTACTCACACCAGGCTAAACGCAGCTTTGAGTGCGCCTATTGCGGCACGGTCATCCCGTGGCAGGCCGATGCGGGGGAGCCCAAGAGCGCCCTGGGCATTCGCCATGCACCGTTGACGGTTGTCGATGGGCTGCTTAAGCTCACCCATGTGTCGCAGCTCGAACGCCCGGAGGACCCGGACTGGTACTTCTTCAATTCGCACTGGCGCAATCAGTCGGTTCTGGAGCATCTGCTGTGGGAGGACCGCGGCACGGCGCAGGAGTTCCAAGAGGCCACGCACGTGAGCATTCCCTGCCCCTTCTGCGGCGCGTCCTTTGAGGGGTCATCGACCCAGCGCGTGTTTGAGTGCCCGTCCTGCGGCAATAAGATCGGCGTTGCCGACCTGCTCAAGCCCGGTACCTTTAGCAAACGCTTGACCTTGGGCGTTGGTGCGGAGTATGTACCTGAGCAGGGCATTCCCTGCGAAATCTCGCCGCAGCAGGCACGTGCCAACGCGCTGCAGCTGGTGCGCCAGTACCCCGACGCCTTTGCCGGGCACGGCGTGGAAGACGCGATCCAAAATGACATGATGCTTTTCTACTTCCCCATGGCGCTCGCGGACCTGCGCATGATGGCAAGCTTCCCGGGCAAGGGGCTGAGCAAGGAGACCCTGGTGTACTACGAGGTGCTCGACTGGGCGTATCCGCGGGCAAACTACCTGGACGTTCGCCTTATGGGCATTCTGGAGCCGTGGGACTTTGCCAAGGTTGGGCCGTTTGACCCGGCCATGCAGGAAGGTGACTTCCGCGTTGTCTCCGTCGATGCGTCTACCAAGGACCAGGTGGTCATTGATAAGCTGGCGCTCGACATTGCCGGCAACGATGCCGAGGCGGTGCTGGGGCTCAATAAAAAGAGTATCCGCACGTGGGCGCGCAAGGCCCGCAAGCATAAGGACGGCCTGGTGATGGTGCCGGTCTACTTTGTCGATCGTCCGGCGACGGACAGCCGCGATGGCGAGCAGGTGCGCATTGCCGTAAACGGCCAGACGGGTCGCGCGGCCGCGGTGGTGTTTAGTGACAAGCGCGAGACGCATGTGGTGGCGCCGCTCAACCCGAGCCTGCATCTGTCCGGCGAAAGTACCGTGCAAGCCACGCCCATCGAGGTCAAATACGTTAAATCACCGTTCCTGTACCAGATCGTGCGCCGTGGAGGCGGCGAGCAGCCGCGCCAGGTGGCAGCAGAAGTCGAGGGTTCCTACCGAGAGGAGAGGCCCAAACGCAAGGGATTGCTCGCTGCGATCTTTGGGAAGTAGGGGAGCGGTACGGGACAGTACGCAGTAGTGCGAGCTGTCCGTCGTGGTAGATCTAAATAAACGGTGGGGCGGCTGCAAAAGAGCCGCCCCACTGGGTAGAATCAGATTGTGCCGCGGAACCCGCTCATCAGCTAGTCACACTTCGGAAGCGCGAGCAACGCAGGTATTATCGTCTAAAGGGCCGGCTGCAACCAGCCCTTTTCTGCGGCAGCGGGGATTCGAATACCAACACGGTGTACGGCCCCACGGTACTTTGCTCTGTGACGAACGGACCCATGACGGCGCATTCTGTAATCATCATTTATACGGTCCCTTAATCATTTGCGCGGCTGACATTGTTTTCGTTGAAGACGCGCTCTAAAACAGGCAGCTCTCAATCAGATCCTTCCCTCGTAGAGTATCGATCCATTCCTGCGGGATGGCCTCGATACCGTATGCCGTGCCGGCGAGGGCACCTGCGACGGCTGCGGTGGTGTCAGTGTCGTCGCCCAGGTTGACGGCGGCAAGTACGCATTCTTCGTAGCTGTTGGTGTTCACAAAGCACCAGGTGGCGGCCCTAAGCGTGTCAAGCACGAAGCCGCCAGACCTGATTTCGTGCTCGGACACGCCTTTCAGGTGGAGCGCCCACGAGGGGGGCGTGCCGTTCATCACGTCCCTCATCAGCTCGACAAATATGACGCATGCGTCGGTCGACGTTCTGTGGGCGTGCGTGATCGCGGAGACCTCGCCGATCTCTTCGTCTGTAGCATCGGTGAACGCCAAGGGAGCGATGCGCATGAGCGATCCGTTGCCGTTGTCGCGTTCGCCGGAGCCACCTTTGCCGGCACGCAAGGCGCGGGCGGTCGTGCCGCCGAAATCGAAAACGCCGTCGATCGTATACTCGCCACGGGCAATCCAGCTTACGAACTTGTCGCGCATGTCTGCGGTGTCGATGCGCCCAAGCTCTCTAATCGAGTCGCAGGTAGCAAGCGTCATAGAAGTGTCGTCGCTCCAGGTGCCGGCGGGCTGCCCATGCGTGCCGTAGCCGATCATGTCGATGCATTCGAATGTACCGCGGGGCCTGAACTCGTAGGGAACGCCCAACGCGTCGCCGACGGCAAGTCCATAGATGCAGTCGCGTAGCGTTGTTTCCGGTCTGTCTGTCATGGAATGCTCCTCTTATGCCAGGGGAAGTGGAACGTCGTCGGGGGTATCGGTCACAACGTGTTGCTACCCTTGCGCTTCGCCATTAGTCGCTTCGTTGATGGCGCGGTATTCGGCACTCAGCTCGCGCGCCAGCTCTTCCTTGCTTGGAAGGTACGGCAGGTATTTGGCGGCAAACACTTGGTCGTTGTCTTCGGGCAGCGTGTACTCGACAATCGAATCGCTTTTGTCCGCGCAGAGCACGATGCCTATGGGTGGATTGTCGCCTTCGTTCATGAGCTCACGCGTGTAGTAGTTCACATACATTTGCATCTGGCCCAGGTCCTGATGCGTAAGGTCATCGGTCTTAAGGTCGATGAGCACGAAGCAGCGCATCAGATAGTTGTAAAAAACGAGGTCAATATAGAAATGACGTCCATCAAAGGTGATGCGCTTCTGACGCGCCTCGAAAGCGAAGCCGCGGCCAAGTTCCAACAGAAACCTCTGAAGATGCGTGATGAGTGCCTGCTCTAAATCGCTCTCACGAAACGCAGTATCGTCCGAGAAGCCTAAAAACTCCAGCACATATGGGTCGCGGATAATATCCTCGGGGCGATGAACCGGGACGCTCTTTTGGATTTCCTGGGCGACGGTCTCTTTGTCCTTGCTGGCAAGTAGACGCTCGCGGAACATGGTGTTGATTTGGCGCTCGAGCTGACGCGTGCTCCAGCGAGAGTCGGCGCATTCGTTCATGTACCAAATGCGAGCTTCGGGGTCGGGAATGCGAGATAGTCTGCGATAATGTGTCCAGTTCAATTCGTGACGCAGTGCGTCACGAATTGGGAATGCTAAATAAAACTGCCGCATGTAGCGGAGGTTTGAGGTATCAAAGCCTTTGCCGAAATCTGTGGTAAGCCTGGTCGCGAGTCCTTTAAGCAGCGCCTCTCCATACCTGGCGCGCTCTTCTCCGCCTTGTTCCTCAACAATGCTCTTGCCGATCTCCCAATATGCCTCAACCATCGCAAAGTTAACGGCGGCATATGCCTTGTCGCGAGCAGCGTTGAGAATCGAGGAAACCTGCTTATAAAAACCTTCGGGCACGATTGCCGATTCTCCGCGGTTTGCCAGTTCGCCCATCACCATCGCCCACTTTCCTCCTGTGGAATGCATCTTTATCGCATTTAGTTTAAAGCCTCGCGCGGACACGAATTGCTGTGCTGTCTGGCACCTTCGCATGGGAGCCTTGCGGTGACTAAAATGTGGCCATAGAGGCAGTTTTAGCGAACCCCGCGGGAGTGACACGCATGGATAACAACACTTTGCTGTTCCAGGACAAAGGTTCGGGCAGGTTTAAAGACGTCAAGATCTAGCCTAACCGTATCGAGGTGCTCAAGAAGGGCGCGTTTGGTGGCAAGCACACCGAGATCGTTTACCTTAAGGACATCACGGGGGTCAACAGGATCAAGGGCCGCGACGTTTTTCTGCGCAATCGACTGTTAACCGCTTGCGTCTTTAGCCCGAGCAGTCGTGCGAAGGCCCAGGAGTTTGTTAACGCGCTGAACATGGTGATGTAGCCGATAACGGCGTACGGGCCAAGGTGAAAATCGGGGCGCAGAACGGTATTCTACGCCCCGATTGAGTTGATGCGCCCAAAAGACTGGCTTGCCTATTCGCTAGCACCTTCGTTGTCTTCGCGGTCATTGGCAAGCATTGCTGCGCCGGCAACCGTTGTTGCCACGGCGGCAGCGGCGAGCCCGGCGGCAATGCCGGAACCGTCGCCTGTGTCGGCGAGTTTTCCGCCCGAGCCCTTGCCCTTGTTGCCCTTACCGTTCTTGTCCGCGCTGCCCGCGTTGGCGCCAGTGCCGGTGCCGGCGCCGCCTGCGCTGCCCGAGGCCGCTACGGTGAAGCTTGCGGCTCCATCGCTGGCGAGCATGTAGTTCTGTGCCGCGTCGCCCAAAAGGCTTTTCACGCGCACCCAGTACGTTCCTGCGGCAAATGTTTCGCCCTCGGCCATTGCCGTGCCCGGAGCGCCGTCCGCGTCGTGCACAAACTCGAGCTGGGCCGTGCAGGCATCGGTTTCGAGCTTGCCCTCGAGTGATGCCGCAATCTTGGCGCGCGCGTCTTCGCCGGCCTTAAGGCCTTCGAGTCCCTCAAAATGGGGCGTCAGCGCACGTGGATCGATATCGATGGGCACAGGGCCCTGCAGCCCCGTAACAGTCTCGTTGCCCAGGGCGTCGACATCCACATATTCGATGGCAAACGCATGTCCCGAGGCTGCTACGTTGAGTACGTTGCTGCTATCGACGAGGCGGAAATGACCCTCGCCAACGGTCTTGCCGTCCTGGAGCGAGGCGTCGCTCAGCGAGTCGCCATATGTCATGTGCATGCGGGCTGGGAGGTAGCACGAAGCCGTCTGCTTGTGCTCCGTATCGTAATTGCGCTGGTAGATGCTCCGGGCCAGTGTCGCATCAACAAAGTCGGATGCGATGATGCCAATGTGCTTGCGGCAGTCCGCCTTTGTGCTCTCAACTCCGGTATTGTTTATATATGAGCTCTTGTACAGGTGCTCGTTGACCACTCGCGCTGCGGTAAAAGGGTTGTTTTGCGTGCAGCTAGTATAGTTGATAAACCAGCAGCGCTCCGTTGCCTGCACCGTTGTCCCGTCCGCGGCAGTGATATCTACGGTGCTGCGCTCGAACTCGGACGCTGCCTTCAGGGCCATATCGACCCAGTCGATCTTACTGGATCCCGTGCAGTTGTAATGGTCTTGGGCATATACCGCTGTGCTATAGGGCTCTTTGTCGCCCGTATTGCCCGCAGCCTCAAAGCCTTGCTCGTATTTCACGAGGCACATGGACTTTCCGGAATGCGCCTTGATCTTGTCATCCCATTCGGTGAGGTCGAGGCCCCACGTGTGGCCGTCTACGCTGTCGCCGGCGAGTTTAAATCGACGCAGCAGGACGATCTTTCCGCGCACCTCGTTCAGTGTGGGGACATGGCTCGACGTATAGAACAGATCGGAGTTATTGTCCATAACATTGGCGAAAGCCGTCGTAATGCTTTCGTCGGTAGCTTCGTCGTTGCCTCGTGACACCAGCATGATGAGCGCTTCTGACGGGTTTTCGTTCAAAAATGTTTTGAAGTAACCGATGACATCGGAGAGATGTATAAAGCCCCCGTCTTTTTTGAGCAAGTAGCATATTCCATGGTCGATGCCGGGGTCGCCTTTATCGTTGTTCTTTCCAAGTCGGATATCAAAATAGCGAATGCCTTCGAGCAACTGCGTGGGGATGTAATCCTGCTGGCACTTTGCAAGCGAGGTTTGGGGCTCGGTGTCGTTGTCGACGCTGCAGGTGCTTGAATCATGCGTGCCCGGGATGCTCAGCTCGTCGAGGTATTTGTTGCCGTCGACGTATTTCATCCAGCATGGTCCGTCGACGTAGCTGCTATACGTGGTCCAGTCGATGCTGCTAACTGTGGCATTGGTCTTGTCCATGCTGTAGCCGACAAGCTCGAGCTCCCACGGAATGCTCTTACTCTTATGGCAGATCTTATTGTTGTCCTGGTCTTTGCCGTCCTTTTCTATGGCCAGGTACTTAATGTCTTTTTTCTCGGTTTCTTTCTCGACCGTGCGGTCTCGGATGATATAGGTACCGTTTGATTGACGCTTGAACGCAAAAGAGCGACTGGCCTTGCCGTCATGCTCGCCACTCCATACGTGGATGACCTTTCCATCTTTGTCCGAGTCGCCATCGACCGACCAAATGCTGTAGCCCGTCTTCTTGTGCTCTTCGAAATTGAGCAAGGTGCGGATAGCATACCAGTTTGTATCGTCATTCTTGGTCGTTACGTTCTCAAGGATGAGCTTGCTGGACGTGCCGTCATTAAACAGGTGGCAGACGTTGCCGATGACGTTGCCGTCTTCGTTGACGCTCGCGGTGCGAAAATAGCCCGCGGGGCGAAGGCGAATGACGAACTTGTCGAGGGTGGCCGCCGGTGTGGGTGCGTCTTCTGCAAATGCCGCGCGCACGGGAAGGCCCAATCCCGCGGTTTCGGGCAGGCTTACAAATGGCGACAATGCTGCGAGTCCTAGGCCCAACGTGAATGCTCGACGGCTAATGGCGTGGTGTTCGGTCATAACTTCTCCATTCGCAGAGTGCGGTTATGCGATAGTTTTGGTCACTATACTGCCCAGATGTTTAAAGACGCCGGTTTAATTGTCTGCGCGGCGCAATAAATCGGCGGGTGGACGTGTTGGGGTGTTTGTCGTGTTCGTACTGTTGCCACATTTGGGGCGGTTCCGGCGTCCGGCGTCCTCGCGTTCGTCGGCTACCGGCATAAGAAAAGGAGGGTCGGTTTACCGGCCCTCCCTTGGTACGAAGCGCTGGGATACCGTCGCTTGTTTACGCTGCGCCCGTGTTTCCCGCTGCGCTCGCCAGTCGCTTAGCGTTTAATCTCGATATCCTCGAGCTTAACGTCCATGGCCTCGGTCTTGGCCGTGGCGATGTCGTCGGCAAATTCCAGAGACTCCATCATGGTCTCGACGGCGTCCTTGTGTTCCTCGACGTTGTCGATGCGCACGTACACGCTGCCGCCGTCAACGTCGGTGAAGTACTCGGTCGTCACGCCGCCCGAGTGCGTAAAGTAGGCGCTGCGCCAGGTCTTGCCGTTGTACTTAACGGGATCGCTCTCGGTCCATCCGGAGTTGGCCTTCCACTTTGCCTCGTAGTCAAACAGTTCATCGGCCTTCTTGTCAGGATCGAAGACGGGGATGAAGCAGTCGCTGGCGTGTTCGCTCTCGGTGAACTTAAACTGGGCCCTGTCGGCCGTGTCGCCGGCAACGTCGGTAATCTCGACGCCCTCGGGAACCTCGACCTTAAACCAAATGAAGTCGGTCCTCATATCCACGGCTGGCTTTTCAGCTCCGCCGCCACCGCCACTTCCGGTAGCGCCGCCGCTGCCACCGCAGCCCACCAGGGCAACTGCGGCAAAGAGGCTGATGCAGAGGGTGAGAATCGCAAAGGCCTTCTTTTTCATGGTCGTGTCCTCCTCGATCTGTAACCGCCTATGGATTACCTGTCTTTACTGTACGCGCGAGCGGCTCGTTCGGGTGGGCCATGTGTCCCATTCTGAGGGCCGGATTTGCGCCGACAAGTGGCAATATGCCCGGGCGTAAAAGAGGGGAGGGCCGGCCGATCCGATCCTCCCCTGGCTGGGCGTTCGATCATTTAATGACTGCGCATGCGATGCTGCGTGCGATCCCCTAATGCTTGATCTCGATGCTCGAAATCTCGACTTCGCGTGCCTCGGCAACTGCCTTCGCCATGTCATCGGGAAACTCGATGGAGTTGAGGAGCGCCTCGGCTTCTTTCTTATGCAGATCGAAGTTCGAGATGAGGACGTATACGCTTCCCGGCTCAACGTCGGTAAAGAGGAGGGTTGAGACGCCGCTGTTGTCCTCGTACGTTCCGACGAGCCACGTCCTGCCGTTATACTCGACGGACCCGCCATCCTTCCACTGGAACGTATCACCTTTCTTTTCTGCCTGGTCGGCGTGGGATTCCTCTGCCGTCAGCGCTTTTTTCCAAACGGGGATAAAGCGATCGGCCGAACCGTTCTCGTCTTCGGGGAAGGTGAGCTGGACCCTGTCGGCGTTCTTGCCGGCGGAGTCGCTTACGCCAACGCTCTCGGGCATCTCGATCTTAAACCAGATAAAGTCGGTCTTCTTGGCGACGGGAGCTTTTTCCTTGCCCTCGCTCTTGGATGCGCTGCTGCCCCCGCCCGATCCGCTCCCGCCGCAGCCGACAAGGGCGAGTGCGGCAAAGAGGGCGATGCACAGGGAAAGGATCGATAGGGTCTTTTTCTTCATGGTGGCGTCCTCCTTGTCTGCCGATGACATCACGGCGCCGCATGCTGTTGGGGTACTGATTGCGCTGGCGGCGGATGTCTCTGTGTACTGTGCGGCTTATGCCTCCGTTCATCGCTTGTGGCCGTTGCGCGGCCGTGCCCCAACGGGTTCCTTACTTATAGATATGCCCCAGTCTGTGACGTCCGGAAGTCTCGAAAGGTGGGCCATGTGTCCCATGTTTGCGGCGCCGACGCCTATCGTTCGTCATAGAAATCCACGATGGCCAGGTGTGCTGACGCTCATGTGCTTATGGGCTAGACTTAGCATCATTACGTGTTTGATGCGGTTGGTCGGCGGTTGCCGCCCGACCGATCTATATGACTTGAAGGTGCATGCGTATGAGCCAAGAGATGATGGACAAGACCTGCCGTGGGTTTGCCGAGGCGCTGGCCGCGCGCGAGCCGGTTCCCGGCGGCGGTAGCGCGAGCGCCTTTGTGGGCGCGCTGGGCGCCTCGCTTTGCGGGATGGTCGCTCGCTACGGGGCGACCAATCCCGCGCTTAGCGATCGGGCGGACGATCTGACGCGTGCATTTGCCCAGGCAGACGAGTTGGCGCAGGAACTAGTGGGTCTGGTTGCCGAGGATGTTCGTGCATACGGCCAGGTGTCTGCGGCATACGGTATTCCTCGTGATGACCCGGCTCGACCCGCGGCGATTCAGGACGCGTTGCGCGTGGCGGCCATGCCGCCGTACCGGATCATGGATGCCTGCGGGCGCGCACTGGCGCTGCTCGAGGACATGGCCGACAAGGGTTCGCGCCAGTTGCTGTCCGACGTGGCATGCGGCGCCGTGTTCTGCCGCGCCGCCATGCAAGGCGCGAGCCTGACGCTCTTTGCCAATACCACATCTATGAAAGACCGGGTGCGCGCCGAGGAACTCGAGGCGGCGTGCGATGAACTGCTGGATACGTGGTTGCCGCGCGCCGATGCACTGGCGCGCCGTGCTGCTGACGCCGCAAGGAAGAGGGGATAGCCATGGCCGAGTTGCTCAAGGGTGCTCCCGTTGCCCGTGCGTTAACCGAGGAACTTGCCGCTCATTGCGCCGCCCTGCGCGAACAGGGCATCGTGCCGACGCTGGCCATCGTGCGTGTGGGCGAGCGCGAGGACGACCTGTCCTACGAGCGCGGCGCCCTCAAGCGCTGCGAGAAGATTGGCATTGAGGCTCGCCGCGTTTTGCTTCCCGCCGATGTTTCGCAGGACGAGCTGTTGGCGGCTATTAAGGACATCAATGCCGACCCCGCTGTTCACGGCTGCCTGATGTTTCGTCCGTTGCCCGCTGGGCTTGACGGGGATGCAGTTGCCGCGGCACTCGAGCCCGCCAAGGATGTTGACTCCATGACGCCGGCCTCGCTGCTCACCACGCTTTCGGGGCGAGGCGAGGGCTTTGCTCCTTGCACGGCAGAAGCCGTGTTGGCGTTGCTGGACCATTACAGCGTTGAGCTGGATGGGGCCAAGGTCGCGGTCGTCGGTCGGTCGCTCGTGATTGGCCGTCCCGTTGCCGCCATGCTTACGGCTCGCAATGCCACGGTGACGACGTGCCATACGCATACGCGCGACTTGGCTGCCGAGTGCCGTGCGGCTGATATTGTGGTTGCGGCCGTTGGACGCGCACGTACGATTGGCGCGGATGCGGTTCGCGAGGGCCAGACGATCATCGATGTGGGCATTAACTGGGACGAGGCCGCTGGCAAGCTGGTCGGTGATGTCGATTTTGATGCTGCGGAACCGATCGTTGGCGCAATTACTCCGGTGCCGGGCGGCGTGGGGGCTGTGACCACCGCGATTCTCGCCAAGCACGTGATCGAGGCGGCGGAGCGCGCATCGAAATAGGCGTTTTTTGCCCACAGGGGCTGCCGGGGCGGCGGTTTCGCCCTTTTTGCGCTGAAACGATACACTGGTACCGTTTGATTTCTTCGCTCAAGGAGGATGCGCATGCCGTGCACAACGATTTTGGTTGGTAAGAACGCGAGCTACGACGGGTCGACGCTGGTTGCCCGCAATGAGGACTCGTCCAACGGGGTGTTTGAGCCCAAGCGCATGCGCGTAGTGCATCCCGACGAGCAGCCGCGTGTCTACACGAGTGTCCTGAGCCACCTGACCGTTGAACTGCCCGACAATCCCATGCGTTACACAAGCGTCCCCGACGTTGTCCCGGGTCATGGCATTTGGGCCGAGGCCGGCTTCAACGAGCTCAATGTTGGCATGTCCGCAACCGAGACGCTTACCACCAACGAGCGCGTCCGCGGCGCCGATCCGCTCGTGGACTACGTGCCCGCCAAGGGTAACGAGGGCGAGGACGGCTATGTTCCGGCGCAGCCCGGTGGCCTGGGCGAGGAGGACATGGTGACCCTGGTGCTGCCGTATGCCAAGTCCGCCCGCGACGGCGTGCGTGTCCTGGGCGACCTGCTCGAGCGCTACGGCACTTACGAGAACAACGGCATCGCCTTTAGTGACGTTGACGAGATCTGGTGGCTCGAGACCATCGGCGGCCACCACTGGATCGCCAAGCGCGTGCCCGACGACGCCTATGTGACCATGCCCAACCAGCTGGGTATCGATAGCTTTGACCTGGACGATGCCGAGGGCGCCCAGGCCGACCACATGTGCTCCGCCGACCTGCGCTCCTGGATGGCCGAGTGGCATCTGGACCTTACGCTGGGTGTTAAGGGCGACGGTCCCGCCGCGGTCTTTAACCCGCGCGAGGCCTTTGGCTCGCACAGTGACAGCGACCACGTTTACAACACGCCGCGCGCCTGGTACATGCAGCGCTGCCTCAACCCCAGCGATGTGTGGGACGACCCCGACGCCGACTACACGCCCGAGAGCGACGATATCCCCTGGAGCCGCGTGCCCGAGCGCAAGGTGACCATCGAGGATATCAAGTACGTGCTTTCGAGCCACTACCAGGGTACGGAGTACGACTGCTACGGCAGCAAGGGCACGCCCGCCACGCGTGGTGCCTATCGTCCCATCGGCATCAACCGCAACAGCCAGCTTGCCGTGCTGCAGCTGCGCCCCTATGCGCAGCCGGCGTATCGCGCCGTGCAGTGGATGGCGTTTGGCTCCAACTCGTTTAACGCGCTCGTACCGCTGTACGCCAATGTCGAGACCATGCCCGAGTACTATGCCGACACGCAGGCTCGCGTGACGTCCGAGAACTTCTACTGGGCCAACCGCCTGATCGGCGCGCTGGCCGACGTCCGCTTCCATGAGTGCGGTCGCGCGGTCGAGGATTATCAGGAAAAGGTCGGCGGCATGGGCCACAAGCAGATTCACGACGTTGACGCTGTCGTAGCCGCGCTGTCCGAGGCCGAGGTGCCTGCCGAGCTCGCCCGCGCCAACGAGGCCTTTGCCGAGCTCGTGCGCGTGGAGACCGATGCCCTGTTGGGCAAGGTGCTCTACACCACGAGCTGCGCCATGAAGAACTCCTTCGCGATGAACGACAACGTAAGGTAAAGGCAACCTTGCAGCGAGCGAGCGAGCGGGGCAAACGCCGTCAAAGGCTTTGCCCCGCTCGATTTCTATCTTGGCGGTAAAACGATTTTGTGTCGTTCGCTCAATCTTGGGTACAAGAAGTCCAATGCAGTTGTTCACGATTGGAGCCAACCATGGTTATGAAATTCGATCAGCTTGTTAACGGTGCCATCAACGTGGGCTTCGGCGCCGCTGCCGTTGCCGTCGAGGGCGGCAAGAAGGTCCTCGACGACCTCAATACCAAGGGCGAGCAGGTCCGCAAGGACGCCGGCACCCCCGATATCGCCCGCAGCGTGTCCGATATGTTCGAGCAGGCCGGTGGCACCATTTCCGACCTGACCGAGCGTCTGGGCATGCAGGGTGAGACTGCGGCACAGCGCGTGCTCGACGAGCTCATCCTGGCCCGCGTCCGCGTTATGACCGCCCCCGAGCGCACGGCCTTTTTGGCCCATGTGCGCGACATCGTCGATTCGGTCGAGGATAACGTGACCTCGGTGCCCGTCGAGTCCGTTGAGCCCGACGATGCAGAGGGCACCGAAGAGGCCGAGTAGCAGCGCAGATGGCAGATTCCACTACCGATTACAACAATCTAGATCCCTTGGGTGACGAGGCGGCGGTTGTCGACGAGGTCGATGCCGCCGTCTCGGGCGCTCGCAAGAAGCCGCGCGCTGTCGATATGGTGCCCGAGGAGCCCGACGCGATGGCGCCGGATGAGGAATACCAGCTCACGCCGGCAGGCCGCCGCGAACGCATTGGGCAGATCGTTCGCCTGATCAAAAAGTACCGCGTATGGGATAACCTCACGCCGGTTCGCCTGCGCCGCCTGCTCGAAGAGCTTGGCCCCATGTTCGTCAAGATGGGGCAGATTCTGGCCAACCGGTCCGAGATTTTGCCGCAGCGGTTTTGCGACGAGCTCCGTCGCCTGCGCTCCGACGTAGAGCCGGTGCCATATGAGGTAGTGCTCCGCTGTCTGGAAGAGGAATACGGTCAGCGCCTGGGGCAGATGTTCGACGCGATCGACCCCAACCCGCTCGGTAGCGCGTCGCTCGCGCAGGTGCACCGCGCCCGTCTGGTGACGGGCGAGGACGTGGCCGTTAAGGTGCAGCGCCCCGGCGCGCAACAGGTCATGGCGCAGGATATCGACATCATCCGTTCGGTGGTGCGCATCGTTTCCAAGTTCGTCAACACCGACCAGTTTGTTGACCTGCACGGTGTGGTCGAAGAGCTGTGGACCTCATTTCGCGAGGAGACCAACTTTTTGGCCGAGGCCAAAAACCTCAACGATTTCTATGACTTCCACAAAAGCGTGCACGGCGTTTCGTGTCCCAAATCCTACCTGGACCTTTGCACCGAACACGTCGTGGTCATGGACTACATCGACGGCATCTCCATTGCCGATCCCGAGCGCCTGGTGGCCGAGGGCTATGACCTGGAAAAGATCGGCTCGGCGATCGTCGAGGACTATTCGACGCAGGTGCTCGACGACGGCTTTTTCCATGCCGACCCGCATGCGGGAAACATCATCCTCAAGGACGGCATTGTCTACTTTATTGACCTGGGCATGGTCGGGCGCATGTCGAGCCACGACCGCGGTATCGTCAAGGATATGATCTTTGCCGTGGCCGAGGGCGATGTGCCCAAGCTCAAGGATTCGCTCATGCGCTTTGCCGTGACGCGCGGTGATTCGGCCGAGCTCGATCATTCGGCCTTTTTGTCCGATTTGGACTTTATCGTAGCCGACTTTGCAGGACTCGATCTTAAGGACCTGGATATCGGCGAGTTTTTGACCTCGTTGCTAAACCTGGCGCGCAAAAACGACGTTGAGCTGCCGAGCGTGGTGACGATGTTCGCCCGCGGCATGGTGACGCTCGAGGGTCTGCTGACCGAGTACATGCCCAACGTCAACATGATCCAGATCATCCAAGCGCACATCAAAAACGAGAAGAGCGCCTATGCGCGCGTCCGCGAAATGGGGCGCGACTTTGCGGCGAGCAGCTATCGCGCGGCAAAAGGCTCGCTCGAGGCGGCCGAGTATCTGGGCTTGGCGTCGCGTATGCTCACGCGCGGACAGCTTAAGGTGAACACGCAGATCATGAGCAGCGATAAGGCGCTGCGGCAGCTGGGTGGAATCATCGACCGCATGTCGATGGCAATTGTGATCGCCGGTCTGTTTATCGGTTCGTCGGTGGTGTACTACGCGCGCATCGAGCCGGTTGTGTTTGGTATCCCGGTGATTGGCTTTATGGGCTACGTGAGCGCGCTGGTGCTGGCGCTGATGCTGGGCCGCGAGATCTGGCGCAACAGCCACGGCGGCAAGCGTTAACGTTTTCCGGGATCAGAGAAAGACGGATCCTTTTGCTCGGCACTCCATCCGCACCCTTTTCTATCGCAAACCATAGCTTTTACCTTGGGCTTCGCCTGTGTGCGGGGCCCTTTTGCGTGCTACCATACTGACAGTAATAATCGATGGCCTAGATGGTGGTGCGGAGACGCACGAATGCGCGGTTTTCCTGCGCGTTTGGGAGAATCGGGGTGCAAATCCCTGGCTGTACCAGTAACCGTAATTCCTCTTGGCCCGGGATGTTCGCGTCGCAGATCGGACGGCGCGCCCGGGTTGGTAAGGTTAAGTCGGATCGCCTCCCATCTTGTACGCGGCTGCAGCTTTTGCCGCCGGTGTGCATAGGGCTCTGGAGGGAAGGGGGACCCCGATGGGGGAACTCGAGCGCAACAT
This sequence comes from uncultured Collinsella sp., assembly GCA_900541045.1. GTDB lineage: Bacteria > Actinomycetota > Coriobacteriia > Coriobacteriales > Coriobacteriaceae > Collinsella. The sequence goes on along the minus strand of UQID01000005.1, from coordinate 28,822 downwards.
GCGCGATGACGTGGGGCAGCCTCAAGGCAACGCTCCAAGTGCAGACAGTAGGAGACAAATGGATATGTTTGAGGACGAGCGCCAGCGCGCCTCGCATCGTCGTGGCGCAATTGCGCGCGGTGTAGCAAAGCGCGGCCTGGTGGCATTCCTGGCCTTCGCGATGGCCTTTGGCACCACGCCGGCCCAGCTGTGGGCCGACGGCGTCGAGGGCATTGCCGAGGCTGTGGCTCAGGCTACGACGCCGGGCGAGGACGCGGGAGCTGCGGACGGTGCTGCAGATAACACCGCGGCTGCTACTGGCGCAAACGATTCGGCTGCCGATAAATCCTCCGAAACTGGGGATACGAGTCCAGTCGCGCCTGACAACGCGAGCAATGACGCGCTAGGCGACCCCGCTGCGTCAGACCCCGCTTCGGCCTCTCCGGCGAACGAGGCGTCCGACACCACCGCCGAGACCGGCGATGCGCCCGCGGTGGTCAGCGAGCCCAATGCAGCTAAGGCCGCACCCCGTGCCGCTGCCACGCTTTCCTCTAAAAATGGTGTCAGCGTCGGAAAGAGCCAGTCGCCTTCTCGCTGGACTGGCTCTAACGTCACTGGCTTTATCCAGAGCAATACTACGCTCTATGCGAATGTCTGGACTTCGTCCAGCAAGCGCGCCAGCGCTTCGGGCTGCACCTATCAGTGGCTTGCTGCCGACATCAGCAACAAGAGCGATGCGGACAATTCCGCGTTTGTTCCTGTCGAGGGTCAGACGGGCGCATCGATCGTTTTGGACGATGCCCTGCGCACTCAGCTTAACGGCAAGTGCCTGCGCGTACGCATTACCGATGCCAGCGGTAACGTCATCTACGGCCCGACTAAGGGCGCCAACAACCAAAAGCTGACAGCGACGAACACCATCAAGGCGCCCGTTCCTACCAAGACGGCACTGGATGCAAAGTCTTATGTCCTCATCCAGTCTTCGGCAGACGATTCGAGCTCGTATTCGTCTGTTAAGGCCGAGATGCTGAACCCTGGCACTACGCTTTGGGCGAACGCCTACGACGGCGAAGCGGTTCCCAATAAGCGTATTGCGACACAGGCCGGCTGGACCTATCAGTGGCTTGCGTCTGACGTGCGCGATGCCGAGGATTCCGCCTATCAGGCAATTCCGGGCCAGACCGCCCAGTCGCTGACGATCACGGACGAACTCGCTTCGCAACTTGCGGGCAAGTACATTCGCGTTAAGGTTGTCGGCGATGGCCAGGAGCTGTACGGTCCGAGCAGCTCTTTCGGGACGCCCGCGTCTGTTGGCTACAATACGCCGGGTCCTGTTGCCGCGAGTGACCAGATCGCGTTAGGCCATATCGTTCTCGCCTATAACGGCGCCGAATTTGGCGACGATTATGAGAACGTCCCCAACGCTAACGTCGGTGACACGATTAAGGCTGCCGCCTACTACCTTAACTACGACACGCCGACTGACCTCTATGGCTCCGACAAGGTCGATTTTTCTTGGTGGGTGTCCGATTCTGCTGACGGCACGTTCGAGCAGGTTGCAACTGGTGATACCTTCACGGTTACCAAGGAGTGCGCGAACCGCTACCTCAAGGTGGTCGCTAAGGCCAAGAAGGGTATCCCCGGCTCCGATAGCTGTGAGACCAAGGCGGGCCGCATTCTGCCCAAGGGCGCGACGACGCTCGATTCAGTTGCATTTACCAATGCGAGCAAGGGCGCCAAGGACACTGGCTCTACGATTGAGGCGTGCGCCTACAAGGCGGTCGATTACTCGTCTGAGCCGGTTACCGAGGGCGTTACCTACACGTGGCGTTGGTCCTCTGTCGACCCGTCTTCCTCTGCGCTTGATGCGAAGACCGACTGGCATGTGGTCGAGGGCAAAACCGACAGCAGCTTTACGATTCCCGATGACTACGCCAAGCGCTGGGTGAGCGTGTCGGCCACTGCGGGCGATAACACCGTAGAGGCGACTACTGCTGTGGCCGTTAAGGCCGCAGGCTCGCACGAGCTGTTCCTGACGTATCTCAAAAAGATCGTCGGCGATCAGAGCGATGACGCCAAGTTTGTCTACAAGAGTGGCGAAAAGATCGGTGTTACTGCATTCGAGAAGACGTCTGCAGGAACAAAGGGTGCCGAGCTTACATCTGATCAACTGACGTATACGTGGCAGATTGCCGATAGCGCCCAGGGTCCGTTCACGACGCTGACGGATGAGAACGCGCACAGGCCGTCGTTCGTAATTTCGCAAAAGTACGTCGGCAAGTACCTCAAGTGCATCGTCGACGGTGGCTACAACACCGACTATGCCTCCACGCGTTATGCCATCGTCAAGGGCGAAGATGCCAAGGCGTATACCCTGACATCGGTTAATGTCGCTTCGAGCGGCAACCTTGCACAGGTCGGCGGAACGCTTACCCCTACTGCCAATTACATGGCAACGGGCGATTGGGGCGATTACGAGACGGCACTCCCCGAGGGCTCCCTCGTCGATTACCGCTGGTATCTCGCCGATGACGCTGAGGGCACAAATGCCCACGAGCTGTTTGGCGCCGACGAAACGACCGGCGCGATCACGCTTCCCGCCTCGGCTGAGGGCAAATACGCCTATGTCGTGGCAAACGCCGGCAACAACGATGTCAAGAGCACCGCTTGGCTCGTTAATTCTTCCGACGAAAAGTCTCTTTCCGTTAACGTCAGGGTTGTAGGCGTAAGCAAGCACGATGTCGGTCAGTCCTATGACCTTGTGGACTGGGTGCCGACGGCCTCGTTTGAGTGGTCGAGTACCCAAAAAATGTCTGCCTGGGACATCTTTGCCAAGGTGCTTGACGACGCCGGCTATAGCTATAGCACGGACGGCGGCGTTCCCTATTCGGTTACGAACCCCGATAAGTCCCAGACGCTCGCGATGGAAAACACGGCGTCCGGCTATAAGTACTGGCGTTTTGATATTAATGGCAAGGCTGCCAACTCTTATGCCACGGGCTACTACCCGAGCGATGGCGACACGCTCGAGCTGGTGTACGAGGATCCCACGGGCACGGTTTCCACGCAGGTTTCCGCGACGTGTTCGGTCGTCGGCACCGACGCCAAGGGTGCTCAGCAGACCTGGGCCGCCGCTCAGAGCATTACGCTGAAGAAGGGCTCGACCGCGGCCGACCTCTCCGAGCAGCTCTTCAAGCAGACCGGCCTCAAGGCCGACTACGACCCCAACGGCTCCTGGGGCTGGGCGCTCAATTCGATCACGTCGCCCTTCGACTCCGGCCGCACGCTCGCCTACGACCCGACGACCGAAGCGTACTGGCAGCTGTTCATCAACGGCAAGTCCTCCATGGTCGGCGCCGGCGGCTACACGCTCAAGGCCGGCGACTCCGTCGTCTGGTACTACTCGAAGTACAACGACCCCGCTCCTGCCGATCAGCTTTCGGTAAGCTGCACCGTTATCGGCCAGGATGCTTCGGGCGCCCGGCAGACGTGGGCACAGCCTACGACAGCTCTCGTGGACGAGGGAACAACCGCTGCTGACCTTTCCGAGCAGATCTTTAAAAAGTCTGGCATTGGCGCCAAAACGGGGGAGAGCTCGTTTGGCTGGTATCTCGAGTCGCTGACCTCGCCGTTCGAAAAGAACGTGACCCTCTCGAGCGAGAAGGTTGACGAAAACACCTGGAAATATTGGCAGTTCTTTGTCAATGGCAAGCCTGTTGATGTTGGTGCGGGCGCCTATACGCTTAAGGCAAGCGACGAGATTGCTTGGGTCTATGGCTCCGACGGCACCATGCCTGGTCAGGTCTCCGTTTCGATGGAGATCATCGGCAAGAAGGACGATAAGGCTCAGCGCTGGACTGATCCTTCGATGCAGGTGTTCGTTGAGGGCACGACGATTAAGGATGCATCTGCTGCCTATTTCGATGCCCTGGGCATTGATTCCGTGATGCTCAATGATGGCGGCTATTGGAATGTCCATAGCCTCGTGTCCCCGCTTGATGGCACAAAGCTGACGGGCTCCTGGTCGTTCTTTGTAAACGGGGACCCCGGGACTCAGCTCGATGGTGACTACGCGCTCAAGTCGGGCGACAAGATCGTCTGGGCATATGCTGCCGGCGACACGGTGCCCAATCCTGACGAAATCGTCGTGGATCCGAGCGCTTCGCGCCCGACCGATTGGAAAGCCGACTGGAACGGCAATTCCAATGCGGTGGTCGAGAACGTGTCCACCCCTACGGGCGCGCTGGCAAGCTCTTGGACGTTCGATTGGAAGGCCTACTCGGGCGCCACGTATCCCAACGCGAGCGAGCCGATTGTCGTAAACGGCAACGTGTATCTCGCCGTCAACAAGCGCTTGCTTAAGATCGACGCAGAGTCGGGCAAGGTGCTTGCCGAGTCGAACCTTAAGACTACGATTGGCTACACGACGCGTCCGATTTATACGAACGGCTTGGTCATCGTCCCGCTCGATGGCGGTGCGGTCCAGGCTCTGACGGCCGATACGCTCACGACGGTTTGGGTTACCGACCCTGTGAGCAAAACTGCTCAGTCGAATTCTCAGCTGACGGTCGATGGCAACTATCTCTATGTCGGCACCGTTGATGTCGACTATGGTAAGGGCGTGTATAACAACGGCCATCTGACGCGCATCAATATCCTGACCGGTGCCGTTTCCTGGCAGCACGTCAACGCCGATGAGGGTTATTACTGGACGGGTGCTACCGTGGGTGACGGCTTTATTCTGGTTCCCACCAGCGCCGGTACCGTTGAGATGCTCGGCAAGTCTTCGGGCGCTGTGCTTGGAAGCGTTTCCGTTGGGGCTATCGTTAACTCCTCCTGTGTGCTCTCCGCCGACGGTAGCCATGCTTATCTGATTTCGCGCGATGGCAAGCTGCACGTTTTGGCGATTTCTGACGGTAGTTCGCGTGGTGCGGATGCCGCTTCGCGCATTTCCGAAGAGCGCGTCGTCGACCTGGGTCTTACGGGATGCGCCTGCATGCCTACGCTGTATGGCAACAAGCTGATTGTCGGCGGCGAGGTTTCCGGTGGTTCTGCGCTGGCGATTGTCGACCTTGATAATGACTTTGCTACGACGTTGGTTTCGTCTGCTGATGGCTCCGCGCTTCCCATCGGCGGCATCAAGGGTACACCGCTCGTGAGCGCCCAGGCAGATGGCACGTATGTCTACTTCACGGTTAACTACGGTGCGACTTCCGACTATGTGAACTACACCTCGGGCGGCGGTGTCTATCGCTACAAGCTGGGTGACGCGCAGGCGACCGGTGCGTTTAGCGCAACGGGACACAACAACTACTGCGACTCGCCGATTGCCTGCGACGCCAAGGGCAACCTCTACTACATCAACGATTCCGGCACGTTGTTCAAGCTGAATGGTGGCGTTAAGGTCTCGTTCGAGACTGGCGATGGTTCCAAGGTCGATTTCCAGACTACGGCCGACGGCAAGCTGGTTAAGCCTGCCGATCCGACGCGTGAGGGCTACACCTTCGGTGGCTGGTACACCGATGAGGCTTGCACGGAGGCGTATGACTTCAGCACGCCGGTGACGGCCGATATGACGCTGTATGCCAAGTGGACCAAGAACGCCGTTAACCCTGACGGCAATGGCGGTTCTGGCTCTAACGGTGGCAGCGGCTCCGGCACTGGTGCTGGTACCGGCACGGGCGCTGGCGCGGGCACTGGCTCCGGCTCGAAGGGTGGCGCTGTCGCCCCGGGTCAGAAGCCGGTGACCAAGACGACGGTGTCGACCAAGACCGGGACCAAGGACAACAAGTCCGACAAGAAGGACTCCGACAAGTCCGACAAGAAGGACGAGAAGAAGTCTGACAAGAAGGACGGCAAGTCCGACAAGAAGTCCGACTCCAAGTCCGACAAGGCATCCGCTTCCACGACCACTGCCAAGAAGTCCACTGAGGCTTCCGCGCAGGAGTCTGGCCTCAACCCGCTCGCTATTGTCGGCATCGCGGCCGGCGTGATCGGCCTCGCGCTCATCGCCGTCTTCATGCTGACCAAGCGCGGCAAGGGTGACGGTAATGCCCGATAAGCCCAAGGAGACCAACGGGCAGCAGCCCGACTCCTCGTTTATCCAGCTCGACGATGCAAAGCAAAAGGGCGCCGCTTCGGCGGCGTCCGCCCCGCGGCGCAAGGCACTTGTCGGCGTTTTTACGGCTGCTTGCGTTGCCCTGATTGTCGTCTCGCTGGGGTTTGTCCATCCCTCCACAAGCGGTGCCTGGTCCATCGACTGGATCGTTCAGGCCGTGACGGGGGAGAGCGTCGTCGCCAATGATGCCAAGGTGCCTGGTTCGGCTGCTGCTTCTAGCAAGGCCGACTCCAAGAATTCCAAGGTTTCGGGCGATGCGAAAGATAAGTCCAAGGACTCGGGTGACGCCAAGGGCGATTCCGAGTCTTCGAACAAGAGCTCGGATAAAAACTCGGAAGGCAAAAAGTCCGAAGAGCAGGATGGCAAGAAGTCTGGCGAAGCATCGGTTTCTCAGAATACCGGAGCTGCCGATACGACCAACACGTCTGGCGGTGCCTCTTCGGGCGGTGGCCAGTCGTCTGGCGGGGCCACGGCCTCTAACGGCGGAGGCGCTTCCACGGGCGGCCAGGGTGGCTCGCAGGAGTCTGGATACGTTACTGTGTCGGTCTCGGTTACGTCGAGTGCCGTGGGCAATCCTGTGTCCGCCGGCGGCACCTATACCTTTAACGAAGGTGCCACCGTCTACGACGCCCTATGCGCGCTCGGGCTTTCCGTCAACGCACACGGCTCATCGTACGGCACGTATGTCGCCGCGATCGGCGGTTTGGCCGAGAAGCAGTATGGCGGCACGAGCGGTTGGATGTACTCTGTCAACGGCTCGACGCCCATGACGGCCTGCAGCAACTACGTTCTCTCCAACGGCGACAACGTCGTCTGGTATTACGTAACAGGCTAGGGATCTCAACATAACGCACGGAACGGGCAGCTCGGACAAACATCCAGGCCGCCCGTTTTTTGATGCGAATGGGACGGAGTTTCCCAATCGAGGCTCAACCGGAAAGCGCGTCCCACTCTGGAGGCGGATTCCGGGATGCAGTTTCCGCTTCGATGGCCATTGGGAAACCGCGTCCCGTTCCGAGGTCGGATTCCGGGATGCACTTTCCGCTTGAGTGGCGTTGCGGAAACTGTGTCCCGCTTTGAGGCCTCAATCTGGGACGCGCTTTCCGGAACGGCGCCCATGGGGAAGGCGCGTCCCATTTCGGCACCGTGGCCCGTCCCGTACGTCTTCCTCGACAGCCTCGTCAAACAAAAAAACCGGCTGGAACGTGAATTCCAACCGGTTATATATTCAAGCAAATGTCGAATCGACTATGACTGCGCGCCCTCGAGGAAGAAGCGACGGCTAAAGTAGTTGTACCAGGTGACCAGGAACGTGGCGATGGCCTTCATGGCCTGGTAGCCGATGCTCAAAAACGTGACGCCCACAAACATGTACAGGTCGTTGAGGCCCAGACCAATCACCGACAGGATGGTGAAGATCGTGAACTCGCGCTTGCGGCTCATACCCTCGCGATGGTCGAACACGTACTTCATGCTGAGCCAGTAGTTGACCACGACGGACGTGATAAACGAGATCGTGGTGCTCATCAAAAAGTCGAGATGGAACAGCTCGACGAGCGCAATGAGCATGCCCCAGTCGATGCCAAAGGAGATAAGACCCACGACAGCGAACTTGAGGAATTGCTTAGTATGAGGTTGTGCCAGTGCCTTGCGCACGTAATCACATCCAATGCGTTGACGAATCGAGCAGAGGATACTTTAGAGCTTTTGCAAGGGAAACGTAAGGGCTTTGCCAAGAACTACACGAACTCGTCAAATTTGCAAGAGACAATCCGCAAACGTCGTAAATCCTTCCGTAAACGAGCAAGGCCCACGAACAACGCAGCGTTCGACGCGCGCCGTCCGTGGGCCCCGTAGTGCAAGGAGGAGGTCGAGCTACTTGGTCTCGTCGCCCTCCAGGAAGATCTTTCGGGTCACAAAGTTGTAGACCATAACAAGCGCGGTGGCGCAAATCTTGGCGATATTGGCCTCGAGCCCCAGGCCGGCGTTGAGCGCCAGCACGATACCGTCGTTGAGCGCCAGGCCGATCACGGACAGCACGACAAAGATAATGAACTCGCGGCGGCGGCTCATGCCCTCCTTGTGCGCAAACACGTACTTCATACTCGCGACGTAGTTAAAGATGAGCGAGACGATAAAGCCGCTGGTATTGGCAATCAGGATATTGAGGCCCAGACCGTAGTGGAGCAGATTCATGATGCCAAAGTCGATGACGGTGGCAACGACGCCGACGACGCCAAACTTCATGATCTGCGCAAGGAGCTTTTGCATGGTACCTGCCTTAGGGTGGCGCCGGAGCGCCGCGGGGATGACAAACTCAGCAAGTTTAGCCAATCCCCGCGGGTGGTGCTAGGCGCGTTCCTCGATAGCACCGTTTCTATATGCATCGAGCAGTTGGCGTAGGTCCTGGATCTGGCTGCGGATCTTGGCGCCGGTATCGGTGTCGCTCACCATGCGGCGCCGGTCGGCCTGGTCAAAACGGTTGGTCTCGCTTTCGATGTCCACGTTGCGGGTAAGTGCCTCGGCAACCGTTGTAAAGGCCCGGTGCGACTTAAGGCGACAGCCGCGTGAGCTCGAAATAAGCGTGTAGCCGGCGATGCCCGTCTTGGGGTGGTAGGCGCGGCAGAAGCCACCATCGATGACCAGCAGCTTGCCCTCGGCGCGGATGGGCTGCTCGCCCTTGGTGGTTTTAACGGGTGTGTGTCCGTTGATGATGTGGCCGGTCGGCGAGCATGCCATGGGCGCGACGCCAAACTCGCGCATGATGTCGTCGCAGACCGAGGGCGACTTGGTAAGCGTAAAGTACGGGTCCATCGGCTCGACCCAAGTGCTCTTATCAGCGATATAGGCGCGCTCAAAGGTACGCACCAGGCGTCCACTGGCGGGTGAGTTAAAGCCGATCCACAGGTACCACATCCAGTCGAGGGCGTCGCGGTCGCCCACGCGCCAGGCGCGGCGGGCGATGCAGTCGCAAAAATCGAGATAATCGCGGCCGGCGTGCCAGGCACCCAGGCAGTTCATGCTGCTAAAGGTGCCGTCTTCGTTGAGCGGCACGCAGCCATGGAACAGCAGATTGCCGTTGGCGACCTTGTACATCGAGCCGTGGGTGTAGAGGAAATCGATATGGCGATGCAGGTGATCGGCGGTGACAAACTCGGACACGAGCTTGTCGATGATGTGTTGCTCCTGGGGCGTGAGCGTGTAGGGGTCCGTCGGGTCGACGGTGGGGAAGTCGTTGGTCGTGAGCGGCCACACGCTGCCGTCGGCGAGCGTGACCGTGCCGGTGTCGTGGTCGATCTTGTCGAGCAGCAGGCGGTTGGTCATGTCGAATTCGGGGTGGCGCTGGATAATCTGGCCCTCGAGCTTAAAGAGCAGGACGTTGATGGCTTTAATCAGCGGGCTGATGGGCTCACCGGCGGTATAGGTGGCATCGGCAAAGGCGACAAGCCCGCGCAGCGAGATGCCGTAGTCGTTCTCAAGGATCTCGTAATTGTCGTAGCGCAGGTTGTTGCGCAGCACCGTGGCGATGCAGGCGGGCTCACCGGCGGCGGCGCCCATCCACAGCAGATCGTGGTTGCCCCACTGAATGTCGAGCGAATGATAGGTGAGCAGGCGGTCCATAATCTTGGCAGCGCCGCCGCCACGGTCGAAGATATCGCCCACCAGGTGCAGGTGGTCGACGGCGAGGCGCTTGATGAGCGAGGCGAGCGACTCGATAAAGTCGTCGGCGCTTGCGGTCTCTAGGATGGACTCCACGATGCGCTCGTGATAACGCACACGATAGTTGTTCTCGTCCGGATGCGTGTGCAGCAGCTCGTCGATGATGTAGGCGTAATCGCGCGGGATGGCCTTACGCACCTTGGAGCGCGTATAGCGGCTCGAAAGCGAGCGGGCAACCATGATGAGCTGGTCGAGCATTGTCTTGTACCAGGTGGGGGAGTCCTCGCGCCGGCTGCGGACCAGCTCGATCTTCTCGCGCGGGTAGTAGATGAGCGTGCACAGCTCGCCCTTTTCGTCAAAGGAGAGCGTGTCGCCAAAGATCTCGTCGACATGTTCGCGCACGACACCCGAGCAGTTGTTGAGGATGTGCATAAAGGCTTCGTACTCGCCGTGCACGTCGCTCATAAAATGCTCGGTGCCTTTGGGCAGGTTGAGAATGGCCGAGAGATTGATGATCTCGGTAAACGCGGATTGCTCGGTGGGAAATTGTCTCGACAGCAGACGCAGATACTTAAAGTCTTGCGGGTTGCGATCGAATGCGACCATGAAACACCTTCCGATGGGGCTGGTAAAACTGATAAACAGCGTCAAACGTTTATCAGTATGCGCCGCTTTTGTTTCCATTTTGCGCCAGCGGCTGAATTGTCGGCTGAACGGTTTGGTAAATCGATTTAGTTGAGGTTGATGTGTCGGTTGGGTGGAGACGTAGGGTCGTTTATATGCAGGCGCATACCTCCTGGATCGATAGAGAGGATGACGGTAAAGATGTTCACTACCTTTGGTTCAATTTGGTAAATAGTGGACATTTGTACTGTATTCACGCTTGCTGTGCGATAATTTACGCAGTAATAAGTAAGGAGCCTCATATGAGTGATTTTGTCCTGACCTGTGAATCCGCCGCCGACCGAACCCGCGAGTTCTTTGAATCGCGCAATATCCCTGTCGTGTGTTTTCATTACGAGATCGACGATGTTGTCTATACGGACGATCTGTATCAGTCGATTGCGCCGGACGAGTTTTTTGCCCAGATTGCCGCGGGCGCCATGCCCAAGACGTCTCAGGTGAGCGTGGGTGAGTACGAGGAGTTTTGGGAGCCGTTTGTTGCCGAGGGTAAAGACGTGCTGCACCTGGCGTTGTCGTCGGGTATTTCGGGCACGTATGGATCGGCCTGCGTTGCGGCGCAGATGCTTGCGGATCGCTATCCCCAGGGCGGCAAGGTACGCGTCATCGACTCGCTGGCGGCGTCTTCGGGCTTTGGCCTGCTGGCGGAATGTGCCGCCGACGTTCGCGATAGCGGCGCTTCGCTCGACGAGACGGCCGCTTGGATTGAGGAGCATAAACTCAACCTGCACCACTGGTTCTTCTCGACCGATCTGTCGAGCTACCTGCGCGGCGGTCGCATTTCGGCCGCGAGCGCGATCATCGGCGCGGCGCTCAAGATTTGCCCGCTCATGACGGTCGATTGCGAAGGTGAGCTGGCGCCGCGTGAGAAGATTCGCACCAAGAAGCGCGCGATCTCCGAGATGGCCAAGACCGTGATGGCGCATGTGCAGGACGGCGCGAACTATTCGGGCAAGTGCATCATGTCGCACTCGGCGTGCCGTGAGGACGCCGAGGCCGTTGCGGCACTGATAGAGGAACAGGTTCCGCAGCTCAAAGGCAAGATTGAGATCAATAGCATCGGTGCTCTGATTGGCTCGCATACCGGCCCCGGCACGGTGGCCGTCTTCTTTATGGGCGACAAGCGCGTGGATTAGCGTTCGTGGGCTGGCTGACGGTTTTAACGGCTGCGCCTGTCCCTCCCGACATTCGATAACAGAAAAAGGCCCGTCCCGTTGTTTGCGGGACGGGCCTTGCTGTTGCGGCTAGCGTTTCTTTCCGCGGAAGAAGAAGCCGTGCAGCGAGGGTTTGAGTCCGCGGCTGGCGCGACGCTCCTCGATATGATCGTGGATCGAAGCGACGCGTTCGATGACTTCGTCGGGGATCGGCACGTCGGGATTCATGTTCTCGACCTGGCTAACCTCGGCGGCGGCGACCTGGTCGATAATGGGCACATCGTCGCGCGAGATGACGGGCGTGGCGTCTTCTTTCATCTTGCGGTATCGCTGCATCATGTCGGTCTGAAGCTGCTGGGCCGAAGGCGGCGTCCAGATGATGGCGTTGGCGCCAGCGGCGATGGTTTCACGGATGCTCTCGGGCGTCTTGCCGCCCGGTGCGATGAGCGGCAGGTTGGGATAGTGCTCGCGCAGCTCGCGCAGGACCTGGGGCGTGTTTTTGCCGGCGGCGATGTTGAGAATCTTGGCTCCGGCGCGCACCTTGGCGTGAGCATCGTCGTCGCAGCGAACGACCGTGGCGATGACGGGGATGTCGGCGATGTTGGTGATGTGCTCGACCATCTCGGCAGTAGCGGGGGAGTTGACCACGCAGCCCGCCGCGCCCTGCATCTCGGATACGGCCGCCATCTGCACGGAACGCTTACCGGTGGTGGTGCCGCCGCCAACGCCCACAAAGACCGGGCACTCGGCAACAGTCAGCAACGCTTGCGTAATGGCGGGCTGCGGCGTGAAGGGGTAGACGGCAAACACGGCGTCGGCATTGGAGTTGCGGATGACCGCCACGTCGGTGGTGTAGATGAGCGATTTGATGCGGCGGCCAAAGAGCGTAAAGCCGCTGGCCCCCTCGATCTCATCGGGCATACGGAGGGCTGCCTTGCGCAGACGCCCGTCGATGGGCAGCGGCTCCATGGGCAAAAGGCCGTTGGGAGTTACGGCCACCTGGGGCTCGGTAAATTCGTCTGCAAGCTCAACCTCGGAGAAGTCGACCGAGGCGACGATGTCCTCGTGAACCTCGGCGGGAACATCGATGGGGGCTTGGTCGTTCGTCGCGGCAGGCGTCTCGAAGGAGCTGGTGCCGACAAAGGCGTCGACGCGCTCGTTCAAATCGTTGAGAGAATCCATGGCGGTCCGTTTCTATGCTGTGCGGTCGGCAGTGTACGACCGGCGTTGCGAGTGCTAAATCGTTTGACGAGTTGATTTTTCCCCGCTGCGCCATCCGTTAGACTGAAGGGCCGGCGAACGTGAAGGAGCTGTGGTGGCGGGAATCGAGGTGCTATCTTGAATGTCCCGTATACAAAAGAGAGGTGACGCGGTATGGAATTCTCGGCAATGTTGGGCTCGATTGGCCTATGCGTGGGCGCAATCGTTGCCGCCGCGGTCATCTACTTTGCGGTCACGGCCATTAAGGGCAAAAAGGCTGAGCGCAAGGAGCGTGAAGCGCTTGCGCGGCATGAGGACCAGCAGGACAGGCGCGCACGGCGATAGCTTGTTGAGTTTTGAATCCGTGCGCTAGCTGCGTTTTCGGACCAGGGCGATATAGAAGCCCTCAAAGTCGCGACTGGGCGGAATGGTCAGCGTGCCGGGCATGCCGTTGGCAATGGCCGAGACGTGGCCTTCGGCAATGGCTTCGGTAAGGGCGTTGCACTCGATATGCGGATCCTCGCCGGCACCCTGGGCGCGACGCGCTTCGCTTTCGCTTGGCGTGCCGTCGAGGGGGATGAGCTCGCAGTCCATGTGCTTGTCGAGGGCCTCTTGCAGGGCATCCTCGTTTTCCTGCGGCAAGATCGAACAGGTCGAATAGACGAGCGTGCCGCCCGGTTTGAGGGCCCCCATGGCGCGGTCCAGAAGCGCGCGCTGCGAGCGGGCGCACTTAACGAGCAACTGTTCGGTGAGGCCGCGCAGGCTCTTTTCGTTGCCGCTGATGACGGTGCCCGTGCCGGTGCAGGGGGCGTCGAGCAGGATACGGTCAAAGCGGAAGAACTCGTCGAGCTCGCGTGCGTCAATGCGCATGACGGGCACGTTTTTGGCGCCCTGGCGGCCCAAGTTTGCCTCGAGCTTTTCGGCGCGGGGAATGCTCATCTCACAGGCGGTGAGGTGCGCCTGTCCCTGGGTGAGGGCGGCGATCTGCGTCGTCTTGCCGCCGGGGGCCGCGCACATGTCCAGGATGTCCTCGCCGGCCTGGGCGCCCAGCACCAAAGGCGGCATCATGGACGACAGGCTCTGCAGGTAGATCTTGCCGTCACGGTAGATGTCGAGGTCCCACAGGTCGGATACCTGGGCGTCGGGCAGGATGAAGGCATCCTGATACCACGCGACGGAGCGGTGGGCGATCCCGGCGGCGTCGAGTGCCGCGGCAATGTCCTCGGCGGTCGCCTTGAGCGTGTTGGCGCGCAGCGTGACCGGGCGCGCGGCTGCGGCGCCAAAGCCTTCGATCATGAGCTCGGCATCGGCAGGCGTATAGGCGCCAGCAATCGTGTCGACCATAAAGCGCGGCAGGTCGATGGCACAGGGAAGGGCGGCAAGCTGATCGGAAAGCTCGGTGGCGGCAAACTGCCTAAGCTTGAGCTCGGGCTTAACCTGCTTTTTCTGCTTACGACGACGCGGCTTGGACATCCGTCTTTCCTTCCCGTCCCAAATTGACTACTTTCCGGGCACGCCGCTGCTGGCGTGCGTTAGTACTGGCTCTCGTGCTTGCTAAAGAAGTCGAAGCGCGGGGGCAGCGGCTTCACACGGTGCTCGCCGGGCTTCTCGCCCAGGCTATTCACAAACTCGTCAGTGGAGGCAAAGATGTTGTCCCAGCTAAAGAAGGCGACCGGATCGACGTCGAAGTACTCGCAGATGAGCTCGCAGCCGGCCGGGACGATGCCGTGCATCAGGACGGTCGCTACGCGCAGCTCGGTAAAGGCGTCGACCAGGGCCTGCTTCATGGCGGCGTTGGCCGGCTCGCCCTCGAGCTTGTTGGCGGCCTTGGAGGCATCGCTCCAGCGCTTGTTGGCGGCGCGCAGATAGTCGTCGCACACGGCGAGCGCGCGGTGCGTCTCGAACTTGTACATGGCCTGCTCAAAGGCAAGGGCGGCCTGCTCGGCAGCCTCGACCACAGGGGCGGAGGCTGCGCCGGCGGGAATACAACCGTTGCGATAGGGGCTCTCGTCGCCCTCCTTGACGGCGACGCCGTAGAAGCAGCTGCGGGCCAGGCGGTTGAACACGCCGGTCAAAAGGGCGCTCTCCTTAAGGGCCGGATCGATGACGCGCTTGTCGTCGCAGGCACGCACCTCGTTGCCGTCCTTGTCCTTGCCGGTCACGCGCGTGTCGTATGCCTTGGGGCTAAAGCTCACCGGCTTCTCGGACAGGCCGAGCGACAGCCAATGCGCGCGCATCTGCTCGCAGGTGTAGTGGTTGAGCAGGTCGTCTGCCGGCGGGGGAGGCGTCTGCGAGGACGAGCTGGCCTTTTTGCCCATGTAGAGCAGGTGGTAGCAGGCGCTGACGGTGCTCTGCGTGAGGTCCCAGCCCAGGGCCTCCCACATGGCGGTCTGCGCGATGCAGTAGAAGTAGATGTTGTCCTGACCGATGAACTGGTAGATCTGCGCGTCGTCCGAGCACCACCAGTCGCGCCAGTCGAGTGAGCTGTGCTGATAGGTGGGCGCGGGGACCTGCGTGGAATCGGCGGAGGGCTCGCCCATGAGGGCGGCGTCCTGGGCGGCGACACCCTCGGTTACGCCGGCGGCGCGGGCGTCGCGGGCGAGCACGGTGCGGGTGTAGCTGATGGGCGCCCACAGGCTCTCGGGCCAGCACCAGCAGGTGACGTCGGTCACGCCGTCGACCTCGGGCACCGGAACGCCCCAGTCGATGTTGCCGGTGATGCGGAAGGGCACGAGCGCCTTGCCGCTGCGGAAGCGCACGCCGCCGTTGGCGAGCACCGCGTGGGCGTCGTCGCGCTCCTTCCAGCTGGGGAAGGTGACGGTAAAGCTACTCTTGTTGCCCTCGGGCTCCAGCACGGTGTGCTCGGGGAGCTGGTCCTCGACGGCGTCGAAGGCCTCGCGGAACTTGTTCTGAATATAGAGCTGTGCCGGCAGCAGCCACTCCTCCATGGTCTTGGAGACCACGGAGCGAACCTGCGGGTTCTGGGCGAGCTTGGCGGTGTAGGCCTTCATAAAGTCGAGGTAGGCCGGCAGGTCGAAGTAGAGGTTGTCGACCGGGCGCAGCTCGGGTACCTCGCCAGTGAGCTGGCTCTTGGGCGCGATGAGCTCCTCGGGCTCAAACTGGTGACCCAGGTCGCACTCGTCGGCGTAGGCCTTCTCGGACTTGCAGCCCTGGATGGGGCAGCGACCGATCACCTGGCGGCCGTTGAGGAACGTACCGGCCTTGGCATCGTAGAACTGCAGCGTGGAGCGCTTGGAGATGGTGCCCTGCTCGTGCAGGCGCTTGATAATCTCGGCGGTAACCTCGTTGTGAATCTGCGCAGCCGGCTCAAGGCCCGAGCCGCCGTAGATATCACAGCTGATGTTGTAGTTGTTGAGGGTCGCGGCCTGGCGGGAGTGATTGGACTCGACATACTCGCCGATGGACTTGTCGTAGCCTTCGTTCTCCTTGAGCTTGCGGTAGCTCTCCATGATGGGCGAGCCGTAGCAGTCGGTGCCCGAGGTGAAGATGACGTTCTCGCGGCCCAGACGGTCGCGCAGGAAGCGGGCGAAGAAGTCGGCCGGGACAAAGACACCGCCAACGTGGCCAAAGTGAAGGCCTTTGTTGCCGTAGGGCTCGCCGGCGGTAACGATGGCGCGGCGAGGCCAGCTGGGACGGTCGTTCATGGAGTATTTGGATGCCATGGGACTCCTTCGCATATGGTGAGAGCGCAGCCGGGCGAAAGGCCTGGCGACGCGGTGGTCAATTCGTGCATATCGTTCGACATTATCGCACATGCGGACGGGTACGTGGCAGGGGCGCTATCCTAAGATGCTATGAATGAGATTTCCAACATACATGCGTTTGAGGACGAGGATTTTCTGCACGCCTGCTTTGTGTGGGGGATGGCGGTGCTTGGCGCATTTGCCGTGTGCCTGGTGCCGGTGTTTATGCTGCTGGGCGGGTCTGCGGATCTGGATGCGGCTGACGCGGGTGGCTGGACGGTTGTCTTGGGTTGGATAGTCGGCTTGGCTGCGGTTTCGGCGGCGTCATTTGCCGTGCACGAGCTGGTGCACGGTGTGTTTTTTAAGCTGCTGGCGCCTGCGGGCGTGCGGGTGACCTTCGGGGCGAATCGCGAAACCTGCATGATTTACGCCTGCGCCGAGGGCGTGGTGTATTCGCGTGTGAGGTACATGGTCATTTGCCTAGCGCCGACGGTTGCCTTGACGGTGGCGTTTGCCCTGGGGTTTGCGTTCTCGGGCTATCCGCTGCTGTGCTACTTGGCGGCTGGTCTGCACTTGTCGGGCTGTGTGGGCGATTGGTATTACGTGCGGACCATCCTGCGCGACCGTCGCATTGTCGCCTGCGAGGACACGTCCTTTGGTGTCCGTTTTTTCGCAAGGTAGTCTTTGGGATGATTTTTCTGGGACGGGGATGTTGATGAAGCCGTTGCTGCTGCATGCTTGCTGTGCGCCGTGCTCGCTGGAGCCGGTTCGCCTGCTGCGCGAGGAAGGGTTTGAGCCCACGATTTGCTGGACCAATCCCAATATTCAGCCTCGCGATGAATGGCAGCGGCGCTTGGACGAGCTGCGCCGGTGGTGTGCCGATGGCGACATCGAGCTCATCGAGGCGGGGGAGGACCGCGAGCGCTGGGAGGCCGGCGTGGCCCCACTGGGTGCCGATCGGCCCCGTCGCTGTCGCGCGTGCTATGCCTTGCGCTTGGCCGAGGCGTGCCGCGTGGCCCAGGAGCGCGGGTTTGAGTTCGTGGGCACGACGCTCGCCGTCTCACCGTATCAGCTGTTCGAGACCTGCAATGATGTGTTGGAGCGTCTGGCTGCCGCCCGCGGGCTTACGCCGGTCATTCGCGATTTTCGCCCGTATTACCCCGAGGCGACTCGCCGTTCGCGCGAGCTGGGCATGTATCGGCAGAATTATTGCGGCTGCCGATTCTCGGCCGTCGAGGCGGCCATGGACCGCGCCCGCATCTGTGATGAGCGCAAAGCTGCCAAAAAGTAGTTCATTTGGGACGTCAGCCTGCTAGGATGTAGAACGGACTTTAGCTATATAAGGAGAATCCGACGTGTCTATGCGTACCGATGATTTTGACTATAACCTTCCTGAGGAACTGATTGCCCAGGCTCCTGCCGAGCCGCGCGACTCCTGCCGCCTGCTGGTGGTGGATCGCAAGGGCTCCCAGGCGGGAACGCCGCTGGAGCACGGCGGTACCGTCGAGCACCGCATCTTCCGTGACATCATCGACTATATCGAGCCGGGCGATGTGCTCGTCATCAACAAGACGCGCGTGATGCCGGCCCGCCTGATCGGTCGCAAGACGGGCTCGGGCGGCGTGGTCGAGACGCTGCTGCTCAAGCGCCGCGAGGATGTTGACCCGCTGGGCCATGTTTGGGAGTGCCTGGTCAAGCCGGGCAAGCGTCTGAAGCCCGGTGCTCAGATTGAGTATCGCGCCGGTGGCGCCCATGCGCCCGAGGGTGCGCCCGTGGTGCTGACGGCCGAGGTTGTCGACTTTGTCACCGATAGCCGCGGTGGCCGTCTGGTGCGCTTTGAGCCGGCCGGTTGCAATGCCGCCGGCGAGCAGCGCACGCTCGACGAGGCCATCCATGCTGCCGGTCACGTGCCGCTGCCGCCCTACATTACCGATTACGAGGGCGATCCCGAGAAGTACCAGACCGTCTACGCCATGAAGGAGGAGCACTCGGCTGCCGCTCCCACGGCGGGTCTGCACTTTACTCCCGAGCTCATGGCCGCTATCGAGGCCAAGGGCGCGAAGTTTGCCGCCGTTGAGCTCGAGGTGGGCATCGATACCTTCCGCTTGGTGGAGGAGGACGACCCCACGCAGCACGTCATGCACACCGAGCGCTACCACGTGTCGCAGGAGGTTGTCGACGCCGTGCATAAGGCGAAGGCCGAGGGGCATCGCGTGATCGCTGTCGGTACCACGGCGGTGCGCTCGCTCGAGAGCGCCTTTGACGCGGACGCGCCGGTGTCCGATCCGGCCGTGACGGCACGCTATTTTGAAGGCCGCGAGGACGGCGCCGACACGCTCGGCCGCGGTGACATCGTGGTGCGCGAGAACGCGACAACGCAGCTCTACCTCATGCCTGGCTCGACCTATCACGTGGTCGACGCACTGATCACCAACTTCCACGTGCCGCGTTCCACGCTCATGATGCTCGTGAGCGCGCTTGCCTCCCGCGACCAGATCATGGATGCCTACGCCGCCGCTATCGAAGAGCGTTACCGCTTCTTCAGCTTTGGCGATGCCATGCTCATTTGTTAGTTACGCGGTTCTACGAACCGCGTAACTGCTCGACGCTGCAAACCCGCCAGAGCGGCAATCTGACGTTCAATCGTCGGGCATGACCAGAAGGTCAATGCCCTCCTCTTTCACGTCACCTTGCTCGCTCTGGCGGGTTTTCGCTGTCCGCGCCAAAACATTGGCGTTGCCGTGGTTGTTGCTGTAGTCATTGGGGACGTTCTTGTTCGACTAGTCGTTTAAGAACGTCCCCAATGACTACCTTGCATCAATCTAATAAGTTGCGGTGAGATAGTTCTTGAATTGGCCTTTTTGATGGCTAAACAGGAACTATCTCACCGCAACTGCGTTGAGTGTTTTTTGGCAGCTGGTTTACTTGCTCGCGAACAGCCAGATCAAGACGATCACGAGGACTACGGCGACAATGCAGACGATGGCGCCGGTGAATTTGATGCGTGAGTCGCGGGTGCGCTCGCGCACGTCGTCCTCGGCGGCTTCGAGTTGAGCCACTTCGCGCTCGGTTTCGGCGTGCTCGGCCTTATCGCGGGCCAAGGAGCCCGCGAGCGATTCGGTAATCTCGGGATGGTCGTGCACCTCGGTCGCCTGCTCGATGATCGACTGTGCGTGCGCGACGTCCGCCTGGGCATCGGCGATGGCCTGCTCTTGCTCTCGACGTGCCTTGTCCTCGGCGGCGATCTTCTCGCGCAGTTCGCGCTGGCGCGTTGCAGCGGCGGCTTTTGCGGTCTGTAGCTCGTCGCGCGCGGTATCGGCCTCGGCCGTCACGGCCTGATGGGCGCGCTTGGCGTCGGCGATGGGGGCTTGCGCCTGCTCGACGGCGTGCTCGGCGGCCGCGAGCGAGTGCTCAAGATCGGCGGTGATGTGCGGGACATCTTCCTCGGCTTTGCGCAGGGCATCGGCCGTGTCGGAGATCTGCATCGAAAGCTCGCTGGTGCGCACCGTGTAATTGGCGGGGTTTGCCGAAGGATTGCGCTGCAGCTCGGCATACTCGTGGCGCAGTGTTTCGAGTTGAGCACGCGTGGCGTCGACGGTTTGCTGTGCTGCGGCAACGCCGGCGTCGCGCTCGGCCTGCACCTTATCGCGGATGCGCTTGGAATCCTCGAGACGTCGTACGAGGCGGTTACCGGTCTCGCGCGAGCTGGCTTCGCGTGCCTCCACCGCGTCGAGCGCGGGTTTGAGACGCCGCTCGGTTGCATCGTCCTCTTCTTTTATTTGCTCGAGCTGCGCCTTGAGCTCTGTTGCCTTGGCAGCATGGGTATCGCGGCCGATTTCTGCCGCCGCGGCGGCCTTTTGTGCCGTTTCGATAGTCTGGCGCTGCTCGGCGACAATTTGGTCGTAGCGGCCTGCGATATCCTGGCGTGTCTCGAGCTCCTCGCTTTGATCGTCGATGCGCTGCTCAAGTTCGGCCAGGTGAGCGCGGGCGTCCGCGAGTGCCTTTTTCGCGGCATTCATCTCGCGCATGGCCGAGGCGCCCTGGGCGATAAAAGTGCCTACGGCGTTGGCGGTGTTTGAGACGGCGCTTCCCAGATCGCGGCTGGCTGCGGGGGTGTGCGGGGCGGTCGGGTGAGCGGCGTTTTCCGTGCCCACATCGGGCGCCTGCGACGTGGCGATGCTGCCGGTGCCGCCCTCGACTACTGAAAAGCCGGCGGCGTGCGGGTCAACTGCATCGGCACCAATGGTAGGGTGCTCAAGCTGCAGGAACGAGGGCAGGGTGCTGCCTTGGTCGGCAACGGGGGTCTCGCCGGGCACGAAGGTCGAGGCGGCCTCGGCGGCCTCCTCTTCTTCGGCGTCAACATCGGCGTCGGCCACGGCGTTTTTCATCGCTTTGACGGCATCCATCATAGAGTCCATGACGGCATCGAGCTCTTCTTCCGAAGACACCTCGATGGGGCCTTCTGCTTGCGGGGCGGCGTCCTTTTCGGGAGCGTCGTCCTGAGCGGCCGAATCGTCGTTTTGCTCGCCGGCATCTTCGGCCGCAGGGATTTCCGTCGCAGCGCCGTTATCCAGAGTGGCGTCGTCGACGTCGGTATCATTGCAGTTCGCAGCGTCAGTATCTGCGGCGACGTTTGCTGAATCATCAATATGCTGTTGAGTCTGGGGGTCCAGCTCGTCTGTCATAGGCATGTGCTCCTCATCGTTGTTTGTCACCCTATGATAAAGTCTCGCGCCGACATCCCGCGCGCTGCAGCAAAGTTTCAAAACGTGTTCGATGGCTCGCTTGGATAACAAAAATTCGGCCTTCTTATTCAGTTTGTGCTTGACATTCCCTTCGCCGAATGACGTTGCGCCGTTCGCCTGCTGCAGTCTTTATTTTTCACTTGAACCCGTTAAAGTTGCATTTCAGCTTTTGGCGCGTGAAGTTGGATACGCGCAGTCGGCGGGCGTGCCCGTCGCGATTTTGAAAGGACTTCGTATGGGACTTTTCACTGGTAAGACCGTGATCGTCACCGGCGGCGGCAAGGCCACGCTTAAGGACGGCTCTGCTGGCTCCATCGGCTACGGCATCGATATCGCTTTTGCCAAGGAAGGTGCGAACCTCGTTATCACCGGTCGTAACGTTGCTAAGCTCGAGGCTGCCAAGGAGTCTCTTGAGGCTGAGTACGGCGTCAAGGTTCTGCCTGTTCAGGCCGATGTCTCCGCCGGCCAGGACAACGAGGCCGTCGTGCAGAACGTTATCGACAAGGCGATTGAGGAGTTCGGTCGCATCGACGCCGTCGTCAACAACGCTCAGGCCAGTGCCTCGGGTGTGACCATCGCCGACCACACCATGGATCAGTTTAACCTGGCCATTTATTCCGGTCTGTATGCCACCTATCTGTACATGCAGAAGGCCTATCCGCACCTGAAGGAGACCAAGGGCTCCGTGGTCAACTTTGCCTCGGGCGCCGGCCTGTTTGGCAACTACGGCCAGTGCAGCTATGCCGCTGCCAAGGAGGGCATCCGCGGTCTGACTCGCGTTGCAGCCAACGAGTGGGGCAAGGACGGCATCAACGTCAACATCGTGTGCCCGCTTGCTTGGACCGCTGCGCTCGAGAACTTCCAGGATGCCTATCCCGAGGCGTTTAAGGCCAACGTCCACATGCCGCCGGCAGGCCACTACGGCGACGTCGAGAAGGAAATCGGCCGCGTGGTCGTTCAGCTCTGCGGCCCCGACTTTAAGTACATGAACGGTGAGACCGTTACCCTCGAGGGTGGCATGGGTCAGCGTCCCTAAGAGTTACGGCGTTTTACCAAACGCCGTAACGGGCCGACGCTGCAAACCCGCCAGAGCGGCAATCTGCCTTTCAACTTCGGCGGCATGATCAAAAGATCAATGCCGCCTTGTTTCAAGGCACCTTGCTCGCTCTGGCGGGTTTTCGCTGTCGGTGCCATAGCATCGGCGTTGCTGTGGCTGTCGGAAATGATCCGTTGGGGACGGAGGAAAACGGATCATTTTTATCCTGGTGCATTGGTGCAAGTGGGCAGGTTTCCTTTGCGCCAGTTTCTGTCGAGTCGGTGCTCCTTGCGGGTTGCCCGTATAATGGTTTGCGTATGAACCGCAACCAAGGAGTTCCAGTTTATGGACCAGAGCCTCTTTAAATTCGACCTGATCGCCGAGGACCCGACGACGCACGCGCGTGCCGGCGTACTGCACACCCCGCACGGTGACATCGAGACGCCGATCTTTATGCCCGTGGGCACCAAGGCAAACGTCAAGGGTATTCCTACCGAGACCGTCAAACAGCTCGGTGCCCAGATCGTGCTTGCCAACACCTATCACCTGTCTATGCGTCCCGGCGAGGACACCATCGCCGAGCTGGGCGGCCTGCACAAGTTTATGAACTGGCACGGTCCCATCCTCACCGATTCAGGCGGCTTCCAGGTGTTCAGCCACAACGACGCCGTCAAGCTCACCGACGAGGGCGTGCGCTTTATCGTCAATGACTACGACGGCCGCCACGTGTTCTGGACGCCCGAGGACAACATGGAAATCGCCATGAAGCTCGGGTCCGATATCTGCATGCAGCTGGACCAGTGCCCGGGCTATCCCGCCACGCGCGCCTACGTTGAGCGCGCCGTTGAGCTGTCGAGTATGTGGGCCGAGCGCTGCTATAAGGCGCATACCCGCGATGACCAGGCGCTCTTTGGCATCGTCCAAGGCGGCATGCACCTGGACCTGCGCCTGCGCTCGCTGCGCCATCTGGAGGAGTGCGGCGACTTCCCGGGTTACGGCATCGGCGGCTATTCGGTGGGCGAAGACCACGAGACCATGTTCGAGACGCTGGCGCCGCTGGTTTCCGAGTACATGCCTAAGCACAAGCCGCGCTACCTCATGGGCGTCGGCAACCCTACCACGCTTGTGCGCGGCGTGGGCGTGGGTATCGACATGTTCGACTGCGTGCTGCCGACGCGCACCGGCCGCATGGGTACGGCGTTCTCCAGTGAAGGTCGCCTTAACTTCCGCAACGCGCGCTTTGCGCACGACGACGGCCCTATCGACCCCACCTGCACCTGCCCGGTGTGCACGGGCGGCTACAGCCGTGCGCTCATCCGTCACATGGTCACGCAGAAGGAGATGCTCGGCGGTATTCTGCTGTCGATGCACAACATCTACTACCTGCTCAACCTTATGCAGCGTGCCCGTCAGGCCATTATCGAGGGCCGCTAC
Source organism: uncultured Collinsella sp. (assembly GCA_900541045.1). Taxonomy (GTDB): domain Bacteria; phylum Actinomycetota; class Coriobacteriia; order Coriobacteriales; family Coriobacteriaceae; genus Collinsella. The sequence goes on along the minus strand of UQID01000005.1, from coordinate 5,111 downwards.
GGCGTGTTTGTGAGCGACTGGATGAACAGTCCTGCGGCGGTGGACTACTAAGAGCGGCGCGGGCGCTTGCAGAGCGCTAGCAACGGCAAGGGGCGAGCGCTGGCCGGTCATCACGTTCGCTAACACCGTCTGCGCGACCGCTGACCGATGCCTTGCAAGCACTTGATGCATCGTGGGTACCATACCGAATAGTTGATGTTCGGGCGGGTGTTTGACGCATGGCGTCGACCCCGCCCGTTTCTATTTTCGATAGGAGTGCCCATGATTAAGAATGAGAACGTCGAGGGCGAGCCGGCTTACGACGAGACGTACCGGCGCGGTCCCGTGGTCATGCGCGGCCCCATGATTCCCAAGGACAACACCTACGCCAACCTGCTGGCACCCGAGGACTCGACCGACTGGTTGCACACCGACCCCTGGCGCGTGCTGCGCATTCAGGCAGAGTTCGTCGATGGCTTTGGCGCGCTTGCCGAGCTTGGTCCTGCGGTGACCATCTTCGGCAGTGCCCGCACGCCCAAGACAGATCCGCTCTACAAGGCGGCTCGCACGGTCGGTCGCAAAATCGCCCAACGCGGCGTGGCGGTTATCACCGGCGGTGGCCCCGGCGTCATGGAGGCGGCCAACAGGGGAGCGGCGAGCGTGAACGGCAAGTCGGTCGGCTTGGGTATCGAGCTTCCGCACGAACACGGGCTCAACAAATACGTGAACCTCGGCATGGATTTTCGTTACTTCTTTGTGCGCAAGACCATGTTCGTCAAATACAGCTCGGGTGCCATCGTGTTTCCCGGCGGCTTTGGCACGCTCGACGAGATGTTCGAGGTGCTCACGCTGGTGCAGACGCACAAGGTCAAGCGTATGCCGCTCGTTTTGGTGGGCACCGAGTACTGGCAGGGCCTGTTCGACTGGCTCAACGGCCCGGTGATGGACGCCGGTATGATTAGCCCGCTCGATCCGGAGCTGGTGCACATTACCGACGACCTCAACGAGGCCGTCGATATCGCCCTGAGCGGGCTGATGTAGGGCGAGCGCGCCTGTCGTTGTAGTGATGAGAAGGCAGACTGATGCTATTTAACATCAGTCTGCCTTTTAAACTGGGTATACTGATGAAAAAAGACGAGAGCGAGGAGGTCGCGTATGTCTACTGCAACGGTTAAGCCTACGACGGTTCGCATCGAAGAGGGGCTCAAGGAACAGGCGACTGAGTTCTTGGATACAGTTGGCCTGAGTCTCAATTCGTATCTCAACCTTGCTGTTCGGCAGCTGGTAAATCAGCGAAAGATTCCGTTTGAGATTGTGGGTCGGCCCGAAGTTCCCAACGAGGCGACGAGGCGCGCCATGGTGATTGCCGAGGCTCATGAGTTGGGGATTCTGCCAGACGACAGCCCGTCATTCAATAACGCTGATGAGCTTATATCGTTCCTCGATGAGGACTAGCGATGTTTGAGATTAAAGTCGAGGCTCAGTTTAAGGCGGATTACAAACGGACGACGCGCATCCATCCGCAGCTAAAAACCGAGTTTAAGGCGGCAGTCGCAGAGCTTGCAGCTCGCGGCTCGCTTCCCGCGGAATATGGCGCCCATGAGCTTTCAAACCCGGGCGGCAATTACAACGGCCACATCGATTTCCATCTATCCGATGGCTTGGTCGATGTGATCGTTCTCTACTTGCCGCATAAGACTAATCCTGTGATCCGACTGGTCAGAATGGGCTCGCATGAGGAACTGTTCCGGGGCCCGCAGGGCTGATTGCCGATTTCTAAGTTGCGGTGGAATAGGGATTGATTTGCGGCTGATAAGCCAAAAACAGTCCCTATTCCACCGCAAGTGGTAAAGGTGCCCCTAGTGGATGGGCCGGTAGCGGGGGCAGTAGCTGATGGCTATGGCATCGACGCCCACGTGGGTGGCGATGGTGCAGCCGATGGGGCCGGTGCCGGCGTCTACGTAGTTCTGGCCTGCGAGCGCTTGGTTGACGAGCTCTTGCTCCTCGGCGGCGCCGGTCGTGAGCACGCGCACGCTGGAGCCCGGATGCTCGGTCAAAAATGCGAGGCAATCGGCCATGGTGTTGGCGACGATGCGCTTGGCGCCGCGGCCCTTTTTGATGGCCTTGATCTCGCCCGATTTCCACTCCGGCGAAACGGTCAGGCGAATGTTGAGCATCTGCGTCAGCTGGCCGGCGAGCTTGGGCGCGCGGCCGTTCTTGACCAGGTTCTCGAGCGTGCGCGGAATCAGCAGCAGGTGGGCGTCGGGCAGCGTTGCGCGGATCTGCGCCTCGGTCTCGTCCAGGCTGCGGCCGTCCTCGCGCATGGCCAGTGCGTACTCTACCAGCAGGCCCTCTGCACCCGAGCCGGTGCGCGAGTCGATGCAGCGCACGTCGAGCTCGTGCGTTTCGGCCGTGAGGCTGGCGTTGGCATAGCAGGCGGACCACTCGCTGCACAGCGAGATAAAGATGGCGCTGTCGTGGCCGTCGGCGAGCACGCGATCAAAGAGTGCCTTAAACTCGCCGGCGCTCGGCTGCGAGGTGTGCGGCAGCTGCTCGGAGCCGGCCATGCGCGTGACGTATTCCTCGGCGGTAATCTGCACCTGGTCGAGCAGGTCCTCGCCCTCGATAATCACATGCAGCGGAATCACGTAAATGCCGAGCTCTTGGGCGCGGGCGGGGGAGATGTCCGACGTGGAGTCGGTTATGATGGCAAAAGACATAATTGCACCTTTCGTTGGGGCGCTTTCGCGCCGCCTTCTGAGAGCAAAGTGCGACAAGTATAGTAGAGTCGTTCCACATTACTAGGTTCAATTGTTGAATAGTCAACAGTTTGAAGTGTCGGTGTGGAAATCATCAACTGGGGAAGAGGAATGCCGATGGAGGCACTGGAGATATGCAGGCGGCCGGTCGTGTTGTTTGATTTCGATGGCACGGTGGCCGATACGGGCCGGGCGGTGATGACCTCGACGCGCAAGACGCTGACTGCGCGCGGGTTTTCGGAGGCGCAGATGGGTGACCTGCGTCGCATGATCGGGCCGCCCCTGTGGAAGAGCTTTCACGACTTTTACGGCTTTTCCCGCGAGGAGTCGCTTGTGGTGGCCGATGAGTACCGCGCCTTTTTTGATGAGCTGGGGCCGGAGGAGTATCCCGTGTTCGATGGGATTCCCGGGTTACTCGACGGCCTTGCCGCCCAGGGCAAGCGTATGGCCGTGGCGACGTCGCGCATGGAGGCAAAGTGCATCGACATGGTACGTGAGCTCGGGCTTTCTCAGTTTGAGGCGGTGGTTGGCATGAATCCGCCGCAGGGGCGCGAGACCAAGGCCGATTCGGTCCGTGATGCCCTGGCGGCGCTCGGTGCGACCGCGGACGAGGCCGTGATGATCGGCGATCGCTTTAACGATGTGGAGGGCGCGCACGCGATGGGCGTGCCGTGCATCGGCATCTATTCGGGCGCGGCGGCGCCGGGCGAGCACGAGGCGGCGGGTGCCGATGCGGTGGTGCACTCGGTGGCCGAGCTTGCTAAACTTTTCGCTATATAAGTATGTGATGTGAGGGGCGGGCGTGCCCGCTGCTCATTGGTAAGGAGGTCGTCCATGAATCAGGTGGAGCAGAGCGTTGCCGAGTATGTCGACGAGGTCTGGGAAGATGTCGTCGCCGATATCGAGCAGCTGGTGAGCTATCCGTCTGTGGCCGTTTCTGCCGATGCGGAGCCCGGTGCGCCGTTTGGTCGCCCGGTCCGTGATGCGCTCGATTGCGCGCTCGGCATCGCGCAAAAGCTCGGCTACCAGACGAGCGATGACGAGGGCTATGTGGGTATCGCTGATATCCCGGGTCGCGGCGATAAGCAGCTCGCGACTATCTGCCATGTGGACGTGGTGCCCGCAGGCCCCGGCTGGAACACCGACCCGTTTGCGATGGAGCGCCGCGAGGGCTGGCTGCTCGGCCGCGGCGTGATCGACGACAAGGGCCCGGCGGTGTTGTCGCTCTACGCTGGCGCCTACCTGCTCAAGCACGGCATTGTGCCACGCTACACCTTCCGCGCGCTGCTGGGCTGCGATGAGGAAGTTGGCATGTCCGACGTTCACCATTATCTGGAGAACTATGCAAACCCCGACTTTCTGTTTACACCCGATGCCGAGTTCCCGGTCTGTAATGCCGAGAAGGGCCAGTTTGGGGCGACGTTTGTGAGCCCCAAGATCGACGGCGGGCGCATCGTGTCGTGGAGCGGTGCCGAGGCGAGCAACGCCATTCCGTCGCAGTCTATCTGCGAGCTCGCGATTGCCGCCGATGAGCTGCCTGCCCCGGTCGAGAACGCCGACCGCCTGGAGATCACGGCGCTCGATAACGGGCATGCGCAGATTTTTGCCCACGGCATTGGCGGTCATGCCTCGATGCCCGAGGGAACGATCAATGCCGTCGGCCTGATCGTGGCGTATCTGCGCGAGGCCGAGGACGCGTTTGGTGCCCGTGGCGAGCGCCTGCTGACGCCTGCCGAGCACGAGTTTGTCAAGTTTTTGGCCTTTGTGCACGCGGACGCCTATGGCCGCGGCCTGGGTATCGACGCGACGAGCCCGGCGTTTGGCCCGCTCACCTGCAACCCCGGCGTCATCCGCGTGGCGGATGGCCACATCGAGCAGGTCATCGACGTGCGTTTCCCCGACAGCACCAGTGCCGATACCATCTGCGAGCAGCTCGAGCCGCTCGTGGGCCGTTTTGGCGTGACGTATCGCGTGGATCGTGCCAAGGTGCCGTTCTCGGTCTCTGCCGATGATCCGGCCGTGAAAGCGCTTATCGATACCTATAACGAGTTTACGGGCAAGCATGCCGAGCCCTTTGCCATGGGCGGCGGCACGTATGCGCGAAACTTTGCGCGCGCCGTGTCGTTTGGCCCCGAGGAGACCGGCCTGGAGCTGCCCGCGTGGGGTGGCCAGATGCACGGCCCCAACGAGTGCGCCAACGAGGAACAGCTCAAGCAGGCGCTCAAGATTTATATCGTGGCGATCCTGCGCCTCAACGAACTGGAGCTTTAAGGTTACGCGGTTTCCTAATCTAAGTTGCGGTGGAATAGTTCCTAGAAGGGGGTGCGGACGATTTCTTGGACCGCGCCTAGGCGTATCCAAGCTTCCTGCGGT